>NZ_JBXAPM010000005.1:0-69579 GCF_058803965.1 Reyranella sp. GW821-FHT14A01 | reverse complement strand
GATACAATCGTCGGCAGCGTCAGATGTGGAGAAGAGACAGGATCATGAGCGCCACTGGAGTGGCGCGCTCCATTGATGCGGAGTCGACTCTGAGGTTTACGCCTCGTCGAGTGCCTTGCGGACGCCGTCGAAGACCTGATGGAACATCTCGGTCGTGAGGCGGCCGGTGTTCGTGTTGTAGCGGGAGCAGTGATAGCTGTCGGCGAGCATCAGGCCGGTCGGCAACTGGTGCAGCCGGTTGTGGATGAACGGGTAGGCGCCGGCCGGTCGCACCGTCAGGGCGCGCAGGATCTGATCGTGCGCACCCTTGCCCAGGGCCACCAGGATCTTCAGCGCCGGCATGACGGCGAGCTCGGACTGCAGGAAGGGTCGGCAGGCGGTGAACTCGACCGGCAGAGGCTTGTTCTCGGGCGGCAGGCAGCGCACCGCGTTGGCGATGCGGCAGTCGACCAGTTGCAGCCCATCGTTGGGATCGGCGCGGTAGGTGCCCTGCGCGAAGCCGAACTTCAGCAGGGTCGAGTAGAGGAGGTCGCCGGCATAGTCGCCGGTAAAGGGGCGGCCGGTGCGGTTGGCGCCCTTCATGCCCGGCGCCAGCCCGACGATCAGCAGGCGGGCGTCGAGCCTGCCGAATGAGCGCACCGGCGCATTCTTCCAGTCGGGGAACTTGCCCTGCAGGTCGTGGCGAAAATCCACGAGCCTCGGGCAGCGCGGGCAGTCGAGCGGCGGCTCTTCGAAAGCGGGCGCGGACACCGAAGCGGTTGGCCTAGGCCGAGCGCATCACGGATTCGGGCGGCGCGTCGTCGAATTCGGCATCCGGCTCGCGGGGAGCCGTCGCCGGGCGCGGCGCGCGTTCCGACGAGGCGCGCGCGATGAGCGGGGCCAACTCGGACAGTTCGATGAAGTCGTCGGCCTGGCGGCGCAGTTCGTCGGCGACCATCGGCGGGGCCGACTTGATCGTGCTGACGACCGAGACCCTGAGCCCGCGGCGCTGTACGGCCTCGACCAGCCGGCGGAAGTCGCCGTCGCCGGAGAACAGGATCACATGGTCGAGATGGTCGGCCATTTCGAGCACGTCGATGGCCAGCTCGATGTCCATGTTGCCCTTGACCTTGCGACGGCCCATGGCATCGGTGAATTCCTTGGCCGGCTTGGTGACCATGGTGTAGCCGTTGTAATCCAGCCAATCGATCAGCGGCCGGATCGGCGAATATTCCTGATCCTCGACCAGCGCCGTGTAGTAGTAGGCGCGAACCAATCGGCCCTTCTCGCGGAACACCTTCAGGAGGCGGCGATAGTCGATGTCAAAGCCCAGGGCGCGGGCGGCCGAATAGAGATTCGCACCGTCGATGAACAGCGCGACGCGCTCGTTCTCGTAGAAATTGCCTTTCATGGCGATGAAACCCTTTGAAAGAATAAACGAGGCTTGGCGATAAATTTATGGTGCGGTGGAAGGCTGGTAACCCACGCCTCTCCGAAAGCATATTAAGAGTAGGTCGTTAACCTATAGATCACAAGGGGTTGAGGGGATTTGCTGGTGGACAATGTGGAGCGTCGGCCGATTTTCATAGGCGCCGGGGCCAATCTAACCCATCCGTCCTACGCCTCGCCGCGCGAGACGTTGCAGGCCGCCCTGCTCGAACTGGACCGACGGGAAACCCGCGTCCTGCGCTACTCCCGCTGGTACCGGACGGCACCGGTCCCGGCCTCCGACCAGCCTTGGTACGTGAATGTGGTCGCCGAGATTGCCACCCGCCTGTCCGCCGACGAGCTGCTGGCCACCCTGCACGAGGTCGAGGATCTGTTCGGCCGGGTCCGCAGCGTCCCCAACGCGCCGCGGCTGATCGACCTGGATTTGCTCGATTATCGGGGGGAAATAGCCGCTCCCGCGCCCGGAAAAGCCACCCTGCCGCATCCCCGTATGGCGGGGAGGGCTTTTGTATTGCGGCCGCTGGCCGATCTTGCCCCGGCCTGGCGGCATCCCATCTCCGGTGTGTCGATCCAGGATCTCCTGAAAGGCCTGCCGGCAGACCAGGTCGCTCAGCCCTTCTAGGCCCCGGCCGGCTTGCCTTTTGGGCGGAGGGGGCTATAACCCGCGGCTCACACGAAATTTGAGGTTCCGCCCATGGCGCGCGTCACCGTCGAAGACTGCATCCTGCAGGTCCCCAACCGTTTCGAACTCGTCATGTTCGCCTCGCAGCGCGCCCGCGACATCTCGGCCGGCGCCCAGATCACGCTCGACCGCGACCGCGACAAGAACCCGGTCGTGGCGCTGCGCGAGATCGCCGAGGTCAAGCTCGACCAGGCCGTCCTGAAGGATTCGCTGATCTCGGGCATGCAGAAGCATGCCGACGTCGACAAGCCCGAGGAAGTTAACGAGATGGCCGAGCTCGAGCAGGAGCTGGCCGCGGCGCTGGCGCAGGGCGGTGCGGAAGCCGCCCAGCCGAAGGCGCTGCCGATGGCCGAGGAAGACGACGTCACCGAGTAGGTCTCGGGGGGCTGAGCCCTAGCAGGGTTCAGCCTGCTATTCGTGCAAACGCCGTGGAGTGAACGCAATCGTCCCCATATAGTGGGTGATTGCCATGATTCGTCAGTTTGAACTCGTCGAGCGCGTACACTCCTACGATCCGGATGCGGACGAGGATAAGCTCAACCGTGCCTACGTCTATGGCCTGAAGAAGCACGGCAACCAGCTGCGCGCCTCGGGCGACCCGTATTTCTCCCATCCCGTCGAGGTCGCGGGCATCCTGGCCGAGATGCGGCTCGACACCGCCTCGATCGTCACCGGCCTGCTGCACGACACGCTGGAGGACACCGACGCCACGCGGGACGAGATCGCCGGCCTGTTCGGCGAGGACATCGCCCGGCTGGTCGATGGCGTCACCAAGCTCTCCCGCCTCGAAATCCAGTCGGAGAGCACCAAGGAAGCCGAGAACCTGCGCAAGCTGGTGCTGGCCATGTCGTCGGACATCCGCGTGCTGCTGGTGAAGCTCGCCGACCGCCTGCACAACATGCGCACGCTGCATCACATCAAGGAGCCGGCACGGCGCCGGCGCATCGCGCGCGAGACCATGGACCTCTATGCGCCGCTCGCTTCGCGCATCGGCATGGAGAAGGTGAAGCGCGAACTCGAGGAACTGGCCTTCGCCGAGCTCAATCCCGACGGCCGGGCCTCGGTGCTGGCGCGGCAGGGCTACCTCCGCGAACGCGGCGACAAGCTGGTGCCGCAGATCGAAGTCGAACTGGTCCGCACCCTGAAGGATGGCGGGCTCCCTGCGCAGGTCTCGGGGCGCGAGAAGACGCCCTATTCGATCTGGCGCAAGATGCAGAAGAAGAACGTCTCGTTCGAGCAGCTTGCCGACATCATGGCGTTTCGCATCATCGTCGCGGACGTGCCGCAATGCTACCAGGCGCTCGGCCTGCTGCACGGCCGCTATCAGGTGCTGCCGCAGCGCTTCAAGGATTACATCTCGGTTCCCAAGCCCAACGGCTACCGCTCGCTGCACACCGGCGTGATCGGCCCGCTCGGCCAGCGCATCGAGATCCAGATCCGCACCGAGGAGATGCAGGACCAGGCCGAGCGCGGCGTTGCCGCCCACTGGATCTACAAGCAGGGCGGTCCGTCGACCGACGCGCCGCAATATGCCTGGCTGCGCAGCCTCATGGACATCCTCGACAAGGCGCCCAATGCCGAGGAGTTCCTCGAGCACACCAAGCTCGAGATGTTCCAGGACCAGGTCTTCTGCTTCACGCCCAAGGGCAAGCTGATCGCCCTGCCGCGCGGCGCGACGCCGATCGACTTCGCCTATGCGGTGCACAGCCAGGTGGGCGACACCTGTGTCGGCGCCAAGATCAACGGCCGCATGCTGCCGCTGCGCACGCAGCTCTCCAACGGCGACCAGGTCGAGATCATCACCTCGAAGGCGCAGACACCGTCGCCGACCTGGGAGCGCTTCGTCGTCACCGGCAAGGCCAAGGCCGCGATCCGCCGCTTCATCCGCGTGCGCCAGCGCGAGCAGTACATCCAGCTCGGCAGGTCGCTGCTCGACAAGGCCTTCCACGAGGAAGGCTACGAGGTCACCGACAAGGGCCTCGACGGCGTGCGCATCAACTTCAAGCAGGCCTCGACGGACGATCTCATTGCGACGGTCGGCGCCGGCCTCGTTGGCGCCCGCGAGGTGCTGACGGCGGTCTATCCGGGCCTCAAGCAGCCGCGCAAGGGCGGCGCCGACGTCGTGCCGATCTCGCGGGCCCGCTCGAAGTCCGGCAAGGCGACCGAGACCGGGCGAGCGGGCAAGCTGGAGCCGGGCCAGATCGCGATCCGCGGGCTGATCCCCGGCATGGCGGTGCACTTCGCGCGCTGCTGCCATCCGCTGCCCGGCGATCGCATCGTCGGCATCATCACGACCGGCAAGGGCGTCACCATCCACACGATCGACTGCGCCACCCTGGAAAGCTTCTCCGAGGCGCCGGAGCGCTGGATCGACGTCGGCTGGGATTCGGTGAGCGAGAACGAGGGTGGCGTCTATACCGGACGTCTCAAGATCACGGTCTCCAACCAGCCCGGCAGCCTGTCGAGCCTGTCGACGGTGATCGCCCGCCACGAGGGCAACATCTCGAACCTGCGCATCGTCAACCGGTCGATGGATTTCTTCGACATGGTGATCGACGTCGAGGTGTCGGACGTAAAGCATCTCGCCGACATCACCGCGGCGCTGCGCGCCACGCCCGCCATCAACGCCGTCGAACGCGCCCGCAATTGACGGCTTCCTCCTCCCTTCGCGAAAGATGCGTATGACTGCGCCCAATCACCTGCGTCTCGGCGTCAATATCGATCACGTCGCCACCGTGCGTAATGCGCGTGGCGGGCATCTGCCCGATCCCCTGCGCGCGGCGCGCCTCGCCGAAGCGGCCGGCGCCGACGGCATCACCGCGCATCTGCGCGAGGACCGGCGTCACATCATCGATGCCGACATCGAGGGGCTGATGCGCGAGCTCAAGGTGCCGCTCAACTTCGAGATGGCGGCGACGGAGGAGATGGTCGGCATTGCGCTCCGCCATAAGCCCCACGCCGCCTGTATCGTCCCGGAGAAGCGCGAGGAGCGCACGACCGAGGGCGGGCTCGACGCCGCCGGCCAGCACAATCATCTGAAGCCGATGGTGGCGCGCCTGCGCGATGCCGGCATCCGGGTCTCGCTGTTCATCGAGGCCGATCCGCGCCAGCTCGAGGCGGCGGTCACGCTGGGGGCACCGGTCGTGGAATTGCACACCGGCCGCTATTGCGAGATCGAGGGCGCGCCCAAGCAGGTGGAGTTGCAGCGCATCGCCAAGGCGGCGGCGCTGTGCGCCCAGCTCGGCCTCGAATGCCATGCCGGTCACGGGCTGAGCTATGCCGACGTGGCGCCGGTCGCCGCCATTCCCGAGGTGCGCGAACTCAACATCGGCCATTTCCTGATCGGCGAGGCGATCTTCGTGGGCCTGGAGCCGGCGATCCGCGAGATGCGCCGCATCATGGATGCCGCGCGGGCCGGGGGAGCCGCCGCGTGATCATCGGCCTGGGCAACGATCTCTGCGACATCCGGCGCATCGAGAAGTCGCTGGAGCGTTTCGGCGAGCGCTTCGTGCAGCGTGTCTTCACGGAAACCGAGCAAAAGCGCTCGGAAGGCCGGGCAACCCGTGCCGCCAGCTACGCCAAGCGGTTTGCCGCCAAGGAGGCCTGCGCCAAGGCGCTGGGCACCGGGCTGCGGGCGGGGGTCTTCTGGCGTGACATGGGTGTGATCAATCAGAAAAGCGGCAAGCCCACCCTGGCCTTGACGGGCGGAGCGCTGGCCCGGCTGCAAAAGATCACGCCGGCCGGCATGACGGCCCAAATCGACTTGAGCATCACGGACGAATACCCGCTTGCTCAAGCAGTCGTGATCATCTCGGCGGTGCCCAATCCATGATCCGCAGGGCGCGTTCAACGGTCGCCGAGGCTCCCATGCCGCGGTTGGGGCGGGAGACAGGGGCTCCGGGCCCTGCTATAGCCCCGGCTTGTTCAAACTGGTACGGCGATGACGGACGTGGCTGAACGTCGTAAGCGAGCGCAGGAAAAAACCGGCGGGTGGGGCGAAACCGTCCGAACGGTGGTCTATGCCGTCCTGATCGCACTGGTCGTGCGGACCTTCGCGATCGAGCCCTTCAATATCCCCAGCGGATCGATGATCCCGACCCTGCTGGTCGGCGACTATCTGTTCGTGTCCAAGTATTCCTACGGATACAGCAAGCACTCCTTCCCTTTTTCGCTGGGCGTCTTCTCGGGCCGCGTCTTCGGCTCGCCGCCCGAGAGGGGTGACGTCGCCGTGTTCAAGTATCCGGGCGACCAGGGCCAGGGCGTCAACCGGACCGACTACATCAAGCGCATCGTCGGCATGCCGGGCGATCGCATCCAGGTGACCAACGGCCTGCTGCACATCAACGGCGTGGCTGTCGACCGGCTGAAGATCGGCGACCATGTGAAGGGCAACAACGGCAGCTACCAGAAGGGCACGCTCTACAGCGAGACGCTGCCCAACGGCCGCCGCTACACCGTGCTCGAGTATCGCGACGACGGTATGGCCGACAATACGCCGGAGTTCCTCGTGCCGGCCGGCAGCTACTTCGTCATGGGCGACAATCGCGACGATTCGCTCGACAGTCGAACGCGGCTGATGCTGCGCGATTTCTCGGGATCGACGCGCGATCGCGACCAGCTAGGCTGGTACGTGCCCTCGGAAAATCTCGTCGGCCGGGCGGAGTTCATCTTCTTCTCGCACGATCCATCCGCCGCCGGCTGGCTGGAGCCGTGGAAATGGCCCGAGGCGATACGCTGGAACCGCTTCTTCATGGCAATCCACTGAGTTCGACCGACGTCGATCTGACGGCGCTGTCGAGGGATGTGGGTCATGTGTTCGCGCGCGTCGAGTACGCCGTGGAGGCGCTGACCCATCGCAGCGCCCTCGACCGCAAGCCCGAGCTGAAGGCGGCTTTCCCCAACGGCAACGAACGGCTGGAATTCCTGGGCGACCGCGTGCTGTCGCTCGCCATGGCCGATCTGCTGCTGCGCCGCTTCCCGCACGAGCGGGAGGGCGAGCTGGCTCGCCGCCACGCCTCGCTGGTGCGGGCCGAGACCCTGGTCGAGATCGCGACGGCGATCGGACTCGGCAGCCATCTGCGGCTGGGTGATTCGGAGCGCGCCCACGGCAGCAGCGTGAAGCCCAACATCCTGGCGGATGCGCTGGAGGCGCTCCTCGGTGCGGTCTTCCTGGACGCCGGTCTCGAAGCCGCGGCGGCCAGCGTGGCGCTGCTCTGGGGCGACCGCCTCAGCAGCCAGATCGTCGCGCCGCGCGATCCCAAGACGACCCTGCAGGAATGGGCGCAGGCGCGCCGCCTGCCGTTGCCGGCCTATCTCGAGGTCGACCGCGAAGGGCCGCCGCATGCGCCGGTCTTCGTCGTCGATGTGGTCCTCAAGGGCCAGGATCCGGCGCGCGGCCGGGGCGGCAGCAAGCGCGAGGCCGAGCGGCTGGCTGCCATGACATTGCTGGAAAGGTTGGAAAGGGCATGAGCACGCCTGAAACACGGGCCGGGTTCGTCGCCGTCGTCGGCGCGCCGAACGCCGGGAAGTCGACCCTGGTGAACGGGCTGGTCGGCTCCAAGGTGAGCATCGTGTCGCCCAAGGTGCAGACCACGCGCATGCGCGTGATCGGCATCGCCATGGCCGATATTCCCGACAAGGGCGAAGGCGCCTCGCGGGCACAGGTCGTGCTGGTCGACACGCCCGGCATCTTCAGTGTCGCCAAGCGCCGCCTGGAGCGCGCCATGGTCGCCGCTGCGTGGCAGGGCGCGGACGACGCTGACGTGGTGGCGCTGGTGGTCGATGCCGAGCGCGGCGTCGGGCCCGAGACGAAGGCCATTGCCGAGCGGCTGAAGGACTCGCGCGCCCCGCGCTTCCTGGTCCTGAACAAGATCGACCTGGTGCCGCGCGAGAAGCTGCTGTCGCTCACGGCGGAGCTGAACGCCATCGTGCCGTTCGAGCGCACCTTCATGGTGAGCGCGCTCAAGGCCGACGGCGTCGGCGATCTCCTGGCTGCCTTCGCGCTCGCCGTGCCGGCGGGCCCGTTCCTCTATCCCGAGGATCAGGCGGCCGACCTGCCGCTGCGCCTGCTGGCCGCCGAAGTGACGCGCGAGCAGGTGTTCCTGCAGCTTCACCAGGAGCTGCCCTACGAGGCGGCGGTGGAGACCGAGAAGTGGGAGGACCGGCCCGACGGCAGCGTGCGGGTCGAGCAGACCATCCACGTCCAGCGCGAGGGCCAGCGCGCGATCTTCCTCGGCAAGGGCGGCGCCCGCATCAAGCAGATCGGCGCGCGGGCACGCCACGAGCTCTCCCAGATGCTGGAGCGCCCGGTGCATCTCTTCCTGCACGTGAAGGTGAGCGAGCGCTGGGCCGACGATCCCTCGCACTACCGTTCGATCGGCCTCGACTACAAGGCTTAGCAGCTCTTCAAGAAGCCGGCGTTCTGGCGAATAAACGAAATAAACGAAATAAACGAATCCAACGAATCGGAGGAGGCGGCCCCCGAATTTGTTCGGCAGGGCGCAGTCTGGCGCCGCCTTTCCGGGCACGGCATACAGTCCGGCATGGATTGGAACGACGAAGGCATCGTGCTGTCGGCGCGGGCTCACGGGGAGACGGGCTTGGTCGTTTCGCTGCTGACGCGCGAGCACGGGCGCCATTCGGGCTTCGTGCCGGGGGGCATCTCGCGGCGCGCCCGGCCGGTCTGGCAATCCGGCAACCTGGTCGAGGTCGGCTGGCGGGGGCGCCTTCCGGAGCAGCTTGGCAACTATTCGGGCGAGCTGCGCGAGCCGCATGCCGCGCGCGCCATGGACGATGCGTCGGAGCTGGCGGGACTGTCAGCGGCCTGCGCCGTCATCGACGCCGCCCTGCCGGAGCGCGAGCCGCACCCGGCGATGTTCGACGGGTTCAAGGCGTTCCTGGGCTCGCTCGGCCATCCCGGCTGGCCGACCATCTATGTTCACCTGGAATTGGGCCTGCTGCAGGAGCTGGGCTTCGGCCTCGACCTGGAGAAGTGTGCCGCCACCGGTTCGACCGACGACCTGGCCTATGTCTCGCCCAAGACGGGCCGCGCCGTCTCCCGCGCCGCAGCCGGCCCCTACAAGGAGAAGCTGCTGCCGCTGCCGGGCTTTCTATCCACCGGCGGATTACCGTCCGATGACGATGAGCTGCGCCAGGGCCTCGACCTGACGGGCTTTTTCCTCGAGCGGCACGTGTTTTGGCCGCACAACAAGCCCTTGCCTCCCGCACGGTCGAGATTTATGGAGTCGCTCCAACGCTAGAATAATCACGGCCGTGGCTCGAACTGCGGTCCATCCCCTCCGTCAGTCTGGTCCATGGCAAAGCGCAACAACGTCGTCCAACTGGCCGAGGTAAAGCCGGTGCAATTCGGGCAGGCGCTCCAGGAGCGTTACCTGTCCTATGCGCTGTCGACGATCATGTCGCGGTCGCTGCCGGACGTGCGCGACGGGCTGAAGCCGGTGCATCGCCGCCTGATGTACGCCATGCGCCAGCTGCGGCTCGATCCGAACAGCGCCTTCAAGAAGAGCGCCCGCGTCGTCGGCGATGTGATCGGCCAGTATCACCCGCACGGCGACCAGTCGATCTACGATGCGCTGGTGCGCTTGGCCCAGGAATTCGCCGCGCGCTATCCGCTGATCGAGGGGCAGGGCAACTTCGGCAATATCGACGGCGATAACCCTGCTGCCATGCGTTACACCGAGGCGCGCCTCACCGAGGTGGCCGAGGCGCTGCTGGGCGGCATCGACGAGAATGCCGTCGACTTCCGGCCCAACTACGACGGCTCGACCGAGGAGCCGATCGTGCTGCCGGGCGGCTTCCCGAACCTGCTGGCCAACGGCGCCGCCGGCATCGCCGTCGGCATGGCGACCTCGATCCCACCGCACAATGTCGGCGAACTCTGCGACGCGCTGCTGCATCTCATCAAGACACCGAACTCGCGCATCGAGACGCTGGTCGACCTGGTGAAGGGGCCGGATTTCCCGACCGGCGGCATCCTGGTCGAGCCGCGCGAATCCATCGTCGAGGCCTACCGGACTGGTCGCGGCGCGTTCCGTTTGCGCGCCAGGTGGGAGGTCGAGCAGCTTCCGCGCGGTCAGTACCGCATCGTCGTCACGCAGATTCCGTATCAGGTCCAGAAGGGCAAGCTGATCGAGCGGATCGCCGAGATCATCAACGCCAAGAAGCTGCCGATCCTCGAGGACGTGCGCGACGAGTCGGCCGACGACGTGCGCATCGTGCTGGAGCCCAAGACCGGCAACGTGCCGGCCGAGCTCTTGATGGAGCAGCTCTTCAAGCTCAGCGATCTCGAGACGCGCTTCCCGCTGAACCTCAACGTCCTCGACAAGGACAACACGCCGCGCGTGATGGATCTGCGCGAGGCGCTGCAGGCCTTCCTCGATCACCGGCGCGAGGTGCTGGTGCGCCGTTCGACCTTCCGGCTGGCCGCCATCGAGCGCCGCCTGGAGATCCTAGACGGCTACCTGATCGCCTATCTGAACCTCGACAAGCTGATCAAGATCATCCGCGAGGAGGACGAGCCCAAGCCCAAGATGATCAAGGCGTTCGGGCTCACCGACCTGCAGGCCGAAGCGATCCTGAACATGCGCCTGCGCGCCTTGCGCCGGCTCGAGGAGTTCGAGATCCGGGGCGAGCACAAGAAGCTCAGCGCCGAGCGCAAGGATCTCAAGGACCTTCTGAAGAGCGTCGACAAACAGTGGGACGCCATCGCTGAAGAGGTTCGCGAGACCAAGAAGAAGTTCGGCGGCAAGACCGAACTCGGCCGCCGTCGCACCGAGCTGGCCGACGCGCCGGCCGAGATCGAGCATGCGATCGAGGATTTCGTCGAGCGCGAGCCAGTGACCGTCATCCTGTCCGAGAAGGGCTGGATCCGCGCCGCCAAGGGCCATCTCGACGACAAGGCCGCAGGCGAACTGAAGTACAAGGAAGGTGACACGGCGCGCTTCGCCATCCACGCCCAGTCGACCGACAAGATCCTGCTGTTCGGCACCAACGGCCGTTTCTACACGGTGGGCTGCGACCGCCTGCCCAGCGCGCGCGGCCATGGCGAGCCGATCCGGCTCATGATCGAGCTGGGCAACGATCAGGACATCGTCCAGCTCGAAGTATTCAAGGGTGGCCGCAAGTTCCTCGTGGCCTCGGATGCCGGGCGCGGCTTCGTCGTGCCGGAAGACGAGGTCGTGGCGCAGACCAAGAACGGCAAGGGCGTCCTGACCCTCGCCGACAAGGAGAAGGCGCAGGCTTTCGGCATCGTGCCCGAAGGGGCTAACTCGATTGCCGTGCTGAGCGAAGGCCGCAAGCTGCTTATCTTCCCGCTCGACCAGGTGCCCGAGATGGGCCGTGGCCGCGGCGTGCTGCTGCAGAAGTCGAAGGGCGACCGTCTGTCGGACGCGCAGGCCTTCGTCCTCTCGGACGGCTTGCCGTGGGGCAACCGGACCATTCCGGCGGCCGAGCTGAAGTTCTGGCGGGGCGAGCGCGCGCAGGCCGGGCGCATGCCGGAGAAGGGCTGGCCGCGGGCCAAACGATTTAAGGACTGAGAATGGACCTGACGCTGATCTGGAAGGCGCTGCTGATCGGCGTTGTCGAAGGTCTCACCGAGTTCCTGCCCGTCTCGTCGACGGGCCACATCATCCTCGCCGAGGAAGTGCTCCACTTCCAGGGACCGCCCGGCAAGGTCTTCGAGATCGTGATCCAGCTCGGCGCGATCCTCGCGGTCTGCCTGCTCTATCGGGCGAAGATCTGGACCACCGCCATGGGCGTGCTGGAACGGGACAAGCGGGCGACGCGATTCACGATCGCGATTCTCGTGGCGTTCCTGCCGGCCGCCATCGTGGGCGTCGTGGCGCATAAATACATCAAGTCGGTATTGTTCAGCCCGTGGGTGGTCGCCGTCGCCCTGATCGTCGGCGGCGTCGCCATCCTGGTGATCGAGCGGTTCGCGCAGCGGCCGCGCATCAAGACGGTCGACGACATCGACCTCAAGACCGCCTTGTACATCGGCCTCTGCCAGTGCCTGGCGATGATCCCCGGCGTGTCGCGGGCGGGGGCCACGATCATGGGCGCCCGAGTTTTCCGTGTGGACCGTGCGACGGCGGCCGAGTTCTCGTTCTTCCTGGCGATGCCCACCATGCTGGGGGCGACTGTCTACGATCTCTACAAGAACTGGTCGTCGCTCAGCGGCGAACATGGCGGGGTGATCGCGCTGGGCTTCGCCGCCGCCTTCCTGTCGGCACTGCTGGTGGTAAGGGCTTTCGTGCGCTTCATCAGCCGCCACGGCTTTACCGTTTTTGCCTGGTACCGCATTGCAGTGGGCGCATTGGCGCTTGTCTTATTGCTCATGCGTTGAAGCTTTCGCCCCACGTCTTGCGCGTGTCATAAGCCGCGCAAATCAGGCGGCCACACTGTGCCGTTCTGCAACGCGAGCTGGGAGTCCTAGTTTTATGCAACGTCGTAAATTCATCCGCACGGCCGGCATCGGCACCGCTGCGGTCGCTGCCACCGGTACGCTGGCCGCGCCGGCCATCGCGCAGTCCGCGCCCGAGCTGAAGTGGCGCATGGCGTCGAGCTTCCCGAAGTCGCTCGACACGATTTTCGGTTCGGCCGAGCTGTTCACGAAGTACGTGTCCGAAGCGACCGACGGCAAGTTCCAGATCCGCCTGTTCGCGGCCGGTGAGATCGTCCCGGGCCTGCAGGTCGCCGACGCCGTCCAGAACGGCACCGTCGAGATGGGCCACACCGCGTCCTACTACTATGTCGGCAAGGACCTGACCTTCGCCCTCGACTGCGCCGTGCCGTTCGGCCTGAACGCGCGCCAGCAGGATGCCTGGTGGAACTGGGGCGGCGGTCGTCAGGCGATGAACGACTTCTTCAAGGACTACAACATCGTCTCGATCCCTTGTGGCAACACCGGCGCCCAGATGGGCGGCTGGTTCCGCAAGGAGATCAAGACGGTCGACGACCTCAAGGGCCTGAAGTTCCGCGTCAGCGGCTTCGCCGGCGAAGTCCTGACCAAGCTCGGCGTGGTGCCGCAGCAGATCGCCGGCGGCGACATCTACCCGGCGCTCGAGAAGGGCACGATCGACGCGGCGGAGTGGGTCGGTCCCTACGACGACCAGAAGCTCGGCTTCAACAAGGTCGCGCCGTACTACTACTATCCCGGCTGGTGGGAAGCCGGCCCGCAGCTGTCGGCCTATGTGAACACCACCAAGTGGGCCGAGCTGCCGAAGTCGTACCAGGCGATCGTCGAGGCCGCCGCCGCCAAGGCGCACACCTCGATGCTCTCGAAGTACGATGCCCAGAACCCGAAGGCGGTTCGCGAGCTGGTCGGCGCCGGCACCAAGCTGCTGCCGTTCTCGCCGCAGGTCCTCGAGGCCTGCTACAACGCGACCAACGACCTCTTCGCTCAGCTCAGCGAGAAGAACCCGAAGTGGAAGAAGATCTTCGAATCGTGGAAGCCCTTCCGCGCCGAGGAGGTCCTGTGGTTCCGCGTCGCCGAGAACACGATGGACAACTTCATGGCGCGTCAGTCGGCAGCCAACAAGCTCTAGGCTTCGACGCCTGAATGGCTTGGAAAACCCCGCTTTGGCGGGGTTTTCTTTTGTCTGCACTCTCCCGGCAACTGCTTTCCATGGACGTTGCGCTATGCGATAAACCGGCACCCATAAGGTGTGGTTCGCGTGGCAAAAGTCGCGCGTTCGGTAAGCAAAAGAGTTAGGGAGATAAAAAATGCAACGTCGCAAATTCTTGCGCACGGCCGGTGTCGGCGGTGCGACGGTCGCTGCTGCCGGCGTCCTGGCCGCTCCGGCGGTTGCCCAGTCGATGCCCGAGGTGAAGTGGCGCCTGGCGTCGAGCTTCCCCAAGTCGCTCGACACGATCTACGGTGCCGGCGAGTACTTCGCCAAGCGCGTCGCCGCTCTCACCGACAACAAGTTCCAGATCCGCGTCTTCGCGGCCGGCGAAATCGTCCCGGGCCTGCAGGTCGTCGACGCCGTCCAGAACGAGACGGTCGAGTGCGGCCATACCGCGGCCTACTACTATGTCGGCAAGGACCCGACCTTCGCCTTCGACACGGCGCTGCCGTTCGGCCTCAACACCCGCCAGCACAATGCGTGGGTTTATTTCGGCGGCGGTCTCGAGCTGATGCGGGACTTCTACAAGGAATACAAGATGACCTCCTTCCTGATGAGCCATACCGGCGCTCAGATGGGCGGCTGGTGGCGCAAGGAGATCAAGACCGTCGACGACCTCAAGGGCGTGAAGATGCGCATCGGCGGCTTCGCCGGCCAGGTCATGGCGAAGCTCGGCGTGGTGCCGCAGCAGATCGCGGGCGGTGACATCTATCCGGCGCTGGAGAAGGGCACGATCGACGCCGCTGAGTGGGTCGGCCCGTATGACGACCAGAAGCTCGGCTTCAACAAGGTCGCGCCCTACTACTACTATCCCGGCTGGTGGGAAGGCTGCGCGGCCCTGTCGCTCTATTGCGGCGACAAGGCCTACGAGGCGCTTCCGCCGGTCTACAAGGAAGCGATCGCGGTCGCATGCGGCGACACGGTGAGCTGGTCGGTCGCCAAGTACGATGCCCAGAACCCGCGCGCGCTGCGCGAGCTGGTGGCGGCCGGCACGAAGTTCCTGCCGTTCCCGCAGGCGGTGATGGAGGCGTGCTTCGGCGCCGCCAACGAACTCTACGCCGAGACCATCTCCAAGAATCCGAAGTTCAAGAAGGTCTACGATTCCTGGAAGCCCTTCCGGAACGAAGAGGTGCTCTGGTTCCGTGTGGCCGAGAACACGTTCGACAACTTCATGGCGCGCCAGTCGGCTGCCAACAAACTCTAGGACCAGCCGGCTTGCCGGTCGAAAGCCCCGCTTCGGCGGGGCTTTTTGTTGTTCGGACGCCGTCATTTCACGGCCGAACATTGCTTATTTTTAAGGAATTTCCGGCAGGCGGGCGCTTTTCAAACTCAATTTCGCATGCCAGTGTTGCAGTTGCTGAAGGGGGCCATGAAGGCAACCACGGGAGGAAACAGAAAAATGCAGCGCAGGAAGTTTATTAAGACCGCGGGCGTTGGCGCCGCGGGTGTTGCGGCGGCGACCACGGTCGCGGCACCGGCCATTGCCCAGAGCATGCCGGAAGTGAAGTGGCGCCTGACATCGAGCTTCCCCAAGTCGCTCGACACGCTCTATGGCGGCTCGGAGCTGTTCGCCAAGGTCATCGGCGAGATGTCGGATGGCAAGTTCCAGGTCCGCGCTTTCGCCGCCGGCGAAATCGTCCCCGGTCTGCAGGTCGCCGACGCGGTGCAGAACGGCACGGTCGAAGCCGGCCAGACGGCCGCCTACTACTATTTCGGCAAGCATCCGAACTTCGTGTTCGAGACCGGCCTGCCGTTCTCGGTCAACCAGCGCCAGCTTTATGCCTGGCTGTACTTCGGCGGCGGCCATCAGCTGATCAACGATTTCTACAAGGAGTACAATTTCCGCTCCTTCGTCTTCGGCGGCACGGGCTGCCAGATGGGCGGCTGGTTCCGCAAGGAAATCAAGTCGATGGACGACATGAAGGGCCTGAAGTTCCGCGTCGGCGGCTTCGCGGGCCTCATCCTGGAGCGCCTCGGCGTGGTGCCGCAGCAGATCGCCGGCGGCGACATCTATCCGGCGCTGGAAAAGGGCACGATCGACGCCTGCGAATGGGTCGGTCCGTATGACGACGAGAAGCTCGGCTTCAACAAGGTCGCCAAGTACTACTACTACCCCGGCTGGTGGGAAGGCTGCTCCGGCGGCTCGCTCTACATCAACAACCAGGCCTGGGAAAAGCTGCCCAAGAACTACCAGAGCATGGTCGAGGTCGCGTCCGGCCTGGTGACTTCCTGGATGGTGCCGAAGTACGACGCCAGCAATCCGGCGGCGCTGCGTCGCCTGGTGGCCGGCGGCGCGGAGCTGCGGCCGTTCCCGCGCGCGGTCCTCGAGCCCTGCTTCAACGAGGCCTACAAGTTCTACGACGAACTCGCGGCCAAGGATCCGAAGTTCAAGAAAATCTACGAGAGCCTGAAGGCGTTCCGCTCGGACGAGAACCTCTGGTTCCGCGTCGCCGAGAACACCTTCGACAACTTCAACTTCGCGATGTCGGCCGCAGGCCGCTAACGCGAAACCCACAAAGAGAAAGCCCCGCCGTTTGGCGGGGCTTTTTTGTTGCCCGTGATGGAACTGGCGTCGACAGCCGCTTCAACGCGCCATGACCTAAAACGACTTCGCCATGTAGACCCTGGTATGAGGGTCGAGGCCATGGTCGGGCGGGCCACGGCGCACGATCGCGAAGCCGTATCGCTGGTAGAGGCGAATGTTGGCCACAGCCATCTCGGCGGTTTCAAGCGACAGGCTGCCAAGGCCGCGCGCTCGCGCTATCCCCTCGATCCGCTGCAACAGCCAACTCCCGATACCGGTGCCCTGTCGTGCCGGATCGACGGCAATAGTGTGGATGTAGAGGTCTTTCTCCTGTGGTTTGGTCCTGGCGGCACCGACGATGCGCTCACCGTCCAAAGCGACGTAGATGTCGCCGCGCTCGAGCTCCGTCGCAAATTGCTCCCACTCCTCGGCATACTCGGCAGATTCGTCGGCAGGAAACTCGCGCCCCAAAGCGCGGAGATACGGCGTGAAGGCTGCGCGTATGACGCGCACGACTTCAGCGCTCTCTGAAGGGATCGCCGTTCTGAACGTCAGCATCACGGACGCAGAATACCAAACAAAATGCCCGCCGGTGTGGCCGGCGGGCGTGAGTCGTTCGATCGATGGACCGGATGCTTGCGCTATTTAGGCGGCGCCCCGAAGACCGGCGGTGCGGAGTCCTCCGTCGGCGGCGCCTGGATCTCGATCGTCACCTTGCTGGGATCGACCCCGTGCGGCTTGTCGAGGAAGTAGGTCACCGACTGCGGCACCGCGATCACGATCGCCACCATGATGAGCTGCAGCAGTACCCAGGGGATCGAGCCCCAGTAGATGTCAGAGCTCTTCACTTCCTTGGGCGCCACACTGCGCAGGTAGAACAGCGCGAAGCCGAAGGGCGGGTGCATGAACGAGGTCTGCATGTTCACGCAGAGCATGACGCCGAACCAGATGAGGGCGGCATCGGCACCCACCACCGGCGTCAGCAGCTTGTTCGCCACCGGCGCCAGCATCGGGATGATGATGAAGGCGATCTCGAAGAAGTCGAGGAAGAAGGCCAGGAAGAAGACGAACAGGTTGACGACGATCAGGAAGCCCCAGACGCCACCCGGCAGGTTCGACATCAGATGTTCGACCCACTGGTTGCCGTCGACGCCCTGGAAGGTGATCGAGAAGCAGGTCGCGCCGACCAGGATGAAGGCGACCATCGCGGTGATGCGCATCGTCGCCTGGAAGGCCTGCACGATCAGGTCGCGCAGGTCCTTCTCCTGCCAGGCCCGCCAGCACAGCCAGATGATGGAAGCGAACATCACCGTAAAGGCTGCCTTGAAGGGCATCGACTTGAACGCCACCGTGCCGATCAGGGCACCGATGATGGCGGCGGCGCAGCCGCCGAAGAAGACGATGCGATCGAACTTGGTGAGCGGTGCGTTACGCACCACGGCGAGTACGATCGCGCCGATCGTGCCCATGGCGCCCGCTTCCGTAGGCGTCGCCAGGCCCATCATGATGGTGCCCAGCACGAGGAAGATCAGCACCGCCGCGGGGATGATGCCCCAGGCGCACTTGACCAGCAGGGCCTTGCCGAACAGCGTCCGCGGCACCGGCGGCAGGGCCTCCGGCTTCACCAGGGTCAGGTAGAAGGTGTAGCCGGCGAACAGGGCGATCTGCAGCAGCGAGGGGCCCCAGGCGCCGAGGTACATGTCGCCGACCGAGCGACCGAGCTGGTCGGCCAGCACGATCAGCACCAGCGACGGCGGCACGAGCTGCGTAATCGTGCCCGACGCGGCCAGCACGCCGGTCGCGTAGCGCATGTCGTACTTGTAGCGCATCATCACCGGCAGGGTGATCAGCGCCATGGCGATGACCTGCGCGGCCACGGTGCCGGTGATGGCGCCGAGGATGAAGCCCACGATGATGGTCGAGTAGCCCAGCCCGCCCTTGATGGGGCCGAAGAGCTGGCCCATCGATTCGAGCATGTCCTCGGCCAACCCGCATTTCTCCAGGATGGCGCCCATGAAGGTGAAGAACGGGATGGCGAGCAGCAGCTCGTTCGACAGGATCGAGCCGAACACGCGGCCGGGGATGGCCTGCATGAAGGCCATCGTGAAGTAGCCCATCTCGATCGACATGAACCCGAAGAAGAAGCCGACCGCGCAGAGCGAGAAGGCGACCGGGTAGCCGATGATCATGAAGACGACGAGGCCGCCGAACATCAGCGGCGGCATATACTCGAGAGGGATCATTGCGTGGGCCTCTCGTAGTGGGCTTCGAGGCTGTCCACTGCATATCCGTTGAGGAAGGCGACCCGCTTGATGAGTTCGGAAAGGCCCTGAAGGGCGACCAGGGCAAAGCCGACCGGAAGGACCAGCTTGATCGGCCAGCGCAGCAGGCCACCGGCATTCGAGGAATGCTCGTTGACGTTGTAGGACTGCATGAAGAACGGCCAGCTGAGCCACGCCAGGATCGTGCAGGTGGGCAGGAGGAAGATCAGCGTGCCCAGAATGTCGACCCAGAGCTGCCCGCGGCGGCTCAAGGTCATGTAGAAGAGGTCGACCCGGACATGTTCGTTGCGCTTCATTGTGTAAGAGGCGCCGAACATCACGATCACGGCGAACATGTACCACTGGATCTCGAGCCAGGCGTTCGAACTCGTGTCGTAGGCGTAGCGCACCATGGCGTTGCCGGCGCTGACCACGCAGGCCAACAGTACGAGCCAGTTACACACACTTCCTATTTTTTCGTTTAACGCGTCGATCAGCGCGCTGAATGCCAGCAATGAGCGCATCCCGTCTCCCCTGCTTGCGAGTTCTTATTTGGCCGTTCGTCCGTTCTCGCCGACGGACCAACTCTCTTAACGCGGTCCGCTGGGCGATGCCAGAGGTTGGATCGATCCGCGCAGCGGACGAGGTGCGTCAAGTCGCACCACTATCGTTACAGTGCCTATGTCGTAGGCAACTCCATCCACCCGTCGGGGCCGAAGAACTCCAGCGGCTGGAATGACCGCTTGTAGGCCATCTTGGTGGAATCGGCGATCCAGTAGCCAAGATAGACATAGGGCAGCCCGCGTTTCGCGGCGGCATTGGCCAGCCACAGGATCATGTGCGTGCCGAGGCCGCGCCGCGGATCCTGCGGGTCGAAGAAGCTGTAGACGGCCGACACGCCGCTCGCCAGCCAGTCGACGAGGCAGGCACCCACCAGGCGACCGTCGGCCGAATCCTCGCGGAACTCGATGATCGCCGTATCGACCGGGCTTTCCTCGACCATCGCGCGGTAGTCGTCGAAATCCATGTCGGCCATGTCGCCGTCACGATGACGCGTCAGCACATAGCGTGAAAACAGCGAGAATTGCTCGCCGGTCGCCAGGGCCTGCGTCTCGGTCGCGTGGACATGCTCGTTGCGGCGCTGGATGCGGCGCTGGCCGCGGCTGGGCTCGAAATCGCGCACCCGGATGCGAACCGGCACACACGCTCTGCAACCGTCGCACAGCGGCTTGTAAACGAAGTGATGCGAGCGGCGGAAGCCGGCGTCGGTCAGCGTGTCGTGCTGGGAGATGGCGTCCGGGCCGCTCAGCTCGGTGACGAGCTTGGTCTCGAGACGATGCGGCAGATACGGGCAGCGCATCGCCGGCGTCGTGCGGAAGAACCGAAGGGATTGGATGTTCTGGCGGATGAACATGTGCTTGCGGTTGCGAGTGTACCCCTCGGGCCGGCGAAGGAAAGCGACAGTTCTTACGCCTAAGGTCGATGATCGGCCTTGCGATCAGGGCCCCTGGCGGCCCCGGGCCAGCCTGCGGAACGGCACCAGGGCCAGTCGCACCAGCTTCGGCAGGAGCCATATAAGGAGGATCACGAACAATGCCAGCAGGCACAAAAAAGTGATCGGATGGGCGATCGCCAGCGCCAGCCCGCCGAAGACCGTCACGTCCTCGCCCAACGAGGCGAGCACATTGCTGAACGGCTCCGGCGAGGTGTTGATCAGGGCCCGCGACCCGGTCTTGGCGATGTGGGTGCCCGCCGCCAGGGTGCCGCCCAGCAGGCCGGCGATGATCGAAACCTCCGGGCTGAGGCTGCCGGCCGCGCCATAGGCCAGCAGCACGCCGGCCGGAATCCGCACGAAGGTCTGCAGCACGTCGTTGATGCTGTCGATGTAGGGGATCTTGTCGGCGAAGAAGTTGAGGGCGAACAGGATCGCCGCGACGCCCAGCACCCAGGGCGATTCGAGCATCTGCAGGTCGTGCGGCAGGGTCACGAAGCCGAGGCGCTGCGCCACGCCGAGCACCAGCACGGCGGCATAGGCGTTCAGGCCGCTGGCCCAGCCGGCCGCCAGGGCGACGGCGATGGCGGTGAGGGTTTCGGCGCTCATGCGGGGGAGGCGGCGGGCGAGATTAGAGGGCGCGCCGCGCCTTGAACGCGGTGGCCAGCGTTCCGTCGTCGAGCCAGTCGAGCTCACCGCCCACCGGCACGCCATGCGCCAACCGTGTCAGCGGCACGTCGTGCTCGGCCAGCCGTTCGGCGAGATAGTGCGCCGTCGTCTGGCCGTCGACCGTGGCATTGGTCGCCATGATCACCTCGCGGACGCCGCCCGCGGCGACCCGCTTCACGAGGGAGCCGATGTTGAGCTCCTCCGGGCCGATCCCGTCGAGCGCCGACAGCGAGCCGCCCAGCACATGGTAGCGGCCGGAGAAGATGCGACCGCGCTCCATGGCCCACAGGTCGCCGACATCCTCGACGACGCAGATCAGGCCGGCATCGCGCCGCGGATCGGCGCAGATCGAGCAGGGATCGATCGTGTCGAGGTTGCCGCACACGCCGCAGGCGCGGATGGCGCGCGCCGCGTCGGCCAGCGCCGCGCCCAGCGGCTGCATCAGCGTCTCGCGCTTCTTCAGGAGATGCAGCGCCACGCGGCGCGCCGAGCGCGGGCCGAGCCCCGGCAGGCGCCCGAGGAGCTGGATCAGCCGCTCGATCTCCGGGCCGTTCATCGGCGGTACGTCCTTAAAGCTTGAAGCCCGGCGGCAGCGGCAGTCCGCCGGTGATGTCGCGCATCTGCTCCTGCACGGTCTGCTCGACCTTGGCGCGGGCGTCGTTGGCGGCGGCCACGATCAGGTCCTCGACCACGCCCTTGTCCTCGGGCTTGAAGAGCGAGGCGTCGATCTCGATCTTGCGGGTCTCGTTCTTGCCATTGACCGTGACCTTGACCAGTCCGGCGCCGGACGAGCCCACGATCTCCAGGCGCTCGAGCGCCGCCTGCAGCTCCTGCATCTTCTGCTGCATCTGCTGGGCCTGCTGCATCAGGCCGCCAAGGTCCTTGAGCTTGTCGAACATTTCAGAACTCGCTTTCCGGGATGTCGTCGTCGGCCGGGTATTCTTCGGCGGGAGGTGGCTCTTCGGCGGTGAAGTCGCCGAGGCCGGCGACCAGGGACGTCTGCTCGCCCTTGCGCCGCACCGAGTCGAGCTTGGCGCCGGGAAATGTCTTCAGGATGGCGAGCACCAGCTCGTTGTTCTCGGCCGAGCTGCGCAGGTCGTCGGCCTTGGTCGCCTTCTGTTGGATGAGCGTCGGCTTGCCCTCGGCACTGGAGACCGAGGCGATCCAGCGGCGGCCGGTCCACAAGCTCAGCATCTCGCTGAGACGTGGGGCGAGGTCGGCCGGCGCCTTCGGCTCCGGCCGGAATTCGATCAGGCCCGGCTCGCAGCGCACCTCGTGGACATGGTGCATCAGGCTGTGCACCAGCCGTGCCTCGCGCTTCGTCTCGAACAGCGCCACGACTTCGGTGAAGTTCCGCGGCGCCGGCATCGCCGGCTGGGCGGCGACCGCCGTCACCGGCTGGGTTGCCAGGCGCGCTGCTGCCCCGCCGCCACCGTTGCCGCGCGGCGCCGCCGGAGCGGGCGCGCCGGCAGGAACACCGCTGCCATTCTGCAATGCCTTGATCGCGTCGCCGGGCGAGGGGAGGTCGGCCACATAGCAGAGCCGGATCAGCGCCATCTCGGCGGCGCGCAGCGGCGAGGGCGCCGTGAGCGTCTCCTGCAGGCCCTTGAGCAACAGCGTCCAGGCCCGCGTCAGCGAGGCCATGGAAAGCTTGCCGGCCATGGCAAGCCCTTGCGCGCGCTCGCTGTCGGCCGTCGAGGCGGCGGCATCGGGCGCCACCTTGAGGCGCGTGACCCAATGGGTGAGTTCCAGCAGGTCCTGCAGCACGACCACGGGGTCGGCGCCGGAATCGTGCATCTCGCCCAGCGCCGCGACCACGCCGGGCGCGTCGCCGCGCATCGTCTTTTCGAAGAGTTCGAGCACGCGGCTGCGGTCGGCGAGGCCCAGCATGTCGCGGACCTGCGCGGCATCGACCACGCCGCCGCCATGGGCGATCGCCTGGTCGAGCATGGAGAGGCCGTCGCGCACCGAGCCGTCGGCGGCGCGGGCCAGCAGGCTCAGGGCTTCGGGCGAGATATCGACCTTCTCGGTCTGCGCGATCCTGCCGAAATGCTCGGTCAACGTTTCCTGCGGCACGCGCTTCAGGTCGAAGCGCTGGCAGCGAGAGAGCACCGTCACCGGCACCTTGCGGATCTCGGTGGTGGCGAACAGGAACTTCACATGCGGCGGCGGCTCTTCCAGCGTCTTCAGCAGTGCGTTGAAGGCCTTCTCCGACAGCATGTGCACTTCGTCGATGATGTAGACCTTGTAGCGCGCCGAGACGGGGCGGTAGCGCACGCCCTCGATCAGCTCGCGCACGTCGTCGATGCCGGTGCGCGAGGCCGCGTCCATCTCGATCACGTCGACATGGCGGTCCTCGGTGATGGCCTTGCAGTTGTCGCAGACGCCGCAGGGATCGACCGTCGGGCCGCCGTTGCCGTCCGGTCCGACGCAGTTCAGGGCGCGGGCGATGATGCGCGCGGTCGTCGTCTTGCCGACGCCGCGCACGCCGGTGAGCATGAAGGCATGGGCGATGCGACCGGTGGCAATGGCGTTGCGCAGGGTGCGCACCATCGCCTCCTGGCCGACCAGGGTCGTAAAATCGACGGGACGGTACTTGCGGGCAAGGACGCGATAGGGGGTTGCCGGATCTTCCGGGCCCTTGGTGGCCTGCGCCATGGCGATCACCCGCTATTCTGCGCCGTGGCCCTCTCAGGCCCGGCGGTCATCGCGCCCGGGCCGCCCGCCCTCTGCGGCGGCGCGCGCAGGGGAACGGGTGAGGGACCGGCATGACCCGAAGCGAATTCGTTACGGCTGCTTCCTTCCGGATCTGACCGGGTTGGCGACTGCTCCGCCCACACCGGCCCCTCGAGGCGGTTATATCAGGAGTCTTGCCGCCCGGCGCAAGAGCCGAATGAAGCTGCTGTGAACGTCTTGCTGAAATACCGGCAAGCTTTTGATTTCAAAGGATTATGTACGCTGCCTGCGATCGGCGGGCCGCGCCAGCCCGAGATGGTCGCGCAAGGTCGTGCCGGTATAGTCGGCGCGGAACAGCCCACGCTCCTGCAGGATCGGCACGACGCTTTGTGCAAACGCGTCGAACTGGCCGGGGAAGAACGGCGGCATGACGTTGAATCCATCGGCGCCGCCCTCGCGGAACCAGCGCTCCAGGACGTCGGCGACCTGTAGGGGCGTGCCGATGGGCAGCAGGTGTCCGCGCGCCGCCGCGACACGATAAAAGAGCTGGCGCAGGGTGAGGTTCTCGCGCCGCGCCATCTGGATCAGCAGCGCCGCCCGGCTCTTGAGATGCTCGGTTTCCGGTACGTCAGGAACCGGACCGTCGAGCGGATGGACCGACATGTCGGCGCCCAGCCGTTCCGACAGCACGGTGAAGGCCTGTGCGGTGTCGATGTTGCGGTTCAGCTCGGCGAAGATCTCCTGCGCCTCGCGTTCTGTCCGGCCGACGATCGGCATCACGCCCGGCATGACCAGGGCGGCATGGGCAGGGCGTCCATAATCAGCGAGCTGGCTCTTCACGCTCCCGTAGAAGGCTTGCGCCTCGGCAAGGTCGTTCTGCGCCGTGAACACGACGTCGGCTATGCGCGCCGCCAGCGCCTGGCCCGGGCCGGAGGAGCCGGCCTGGATCAGCACCGGATGGCCCTGCGGCGGGCGTGGCACGTTGAGCCCGCCCTGCATCGAGAAATACTTCCCCTGGAAGGCCGGGACGTGGAGGCTGCCCGGCCGCACGAAGAGGCCGGCTTTCTTGTCGGCGATGAAGGCATCGTCGTCCCAGCTGTCCCACAGGAGGCGGCAGGCCTCGACGAACTCCTCCGCCATGGCATAGCGCTCGGCATGCGGTGGATGCGAGCGGCCGAACACAGCGCTCGACTTGGAATAGGCCGTCGTCACCACGTTCCAGCCGGCGCGCCCGCCGGAAAGATGGTCGAGCGAAGCGAAGCCGCGCGCCACGTGATAGGGCTCGGCGTAGGTCGTCGATGCCGTCGCCGCGAGCCCGAGCCGCGTCGTGCCCATGGCGAGTGCGGAGAGGAGGCCGAGCGGCTCGAACTTGCCGATGGTCGAGGGATGCTCGCCGTAGCCGGTGGCGAAGCCGTCGCCCAGGAAGAACATGTCGAACTTGGCCGCCTCGGCAGTGGCGGCGATGTGCTGCATCAGCGCCAGGTTGGGCGTGCGGGCATCGGCCTCGGGATGACGCCAGCCGCCGACATGATGGCCGGGCGTCTGCACGAAGACGCCGAGCCGCATCTGGCGAGCCGATCGATCCATTACGATGAGCTGAGCGTGGCCTGTCCTACCGCGCCGGGCGCTTCGACGGCGAAGTCCACGGTGACACTGCCGGCCGTTTCGAAGACGAGCGTGATCGGTAGTTTGCTGCCGGCCGCCAGCGGCGAGGCCAGCCCGCTCAACAGCAAATGATAGCCACGCGGCTTGAAGACCTGCTGGTTGGCCGGCGGGATGACGATGCCCTCCGCGATCTTCCGCATCTCCAGGACGGGCCCCTTGACCCGGATGGCCTGGATTTCGACAGAGCCGGCGGCGGTGCAGGTTGCCGATACGAGGCGGTCCGATTCGCCTTCGTTGACCACCGTCATGAAGCCGCCGGCGATCTCCGGATGGGAGGAAGACGAACGGGCCCAGGGCTTGACGATCTGCAGCGGACCCAGGCTCGCGGCCGGCACTTCCTTTGGCTCAGAACGACGAAGCCACTTCAGCAAAATCCATCCTCCGCCGCGCCGTCAGTGCGCGAAATAGTGCATGCCGCCATCCACTGGAATGACCGCGCCCGTGATGTAGCGCGCCGCCGGGGAGGCGAGGAAGGCGACGAGGTTTGCCACATCCTCCGGCTCGCCGAAATAGCCGATGGGGATGTTTCGCTCGATGAAGCTGCGGCGGGCTTCCTCGGTCGGATGCAGTTTTTGCAGGATCTGCTCGCTGTTGATGCGGCCTGGCTGAATGGTGTTCACCGTGACCCCGTCGGCCGCCACATCGCAGGACAGGCCCTTTGCCCACAAGTGCAATGCGGCCTTTGCAGCGATGGCGGCGTTCAGTCCGCGCGGCTCCATGGAGCCGCTGATGTTGACCACCCGCCCCCATTTGCGTGCCCGCATTTCCGGCAGCAGTGCTTTGGTCAGAAGCCGCGCCGCCGTGAAGTTGAGCGCGAAGGCCTCCTCCCAGACATCCTCTCCGGCATCCGGCCCGGTCGGCCGCGAGCCGCCGGCGCAGTTCACCAGGATGTCGATCGCGCCGAGTGCCTTGCCGGCCTCGGTCGCGATGCGTGCAAGATCATTCGTGTCGGTGACGTCGCCCGCGATAGCGGTCACACCATCGAGCCGTTCGATCTTGTCGGCCCGCCGTGCGGTGGCAACCACGCGCGCGCCCTGCTGTGCCAGGAGCCTGACGACACCGGCGCCGATGCCGGAACTTGCGCCGGACACGAGGCAGGTCCGGTCCTTGAGCTGATAATCCATCGCGCCTTGATGGCGGAGAACGTTCGGTCTGCCAATAGACCGATGCCGGAAAGCGAGGCGTCAGCCGCCTCGCGCCTTTGCGGTCGCGTCCTGGTCGACGATGCCCTTGGCCGAGATCACCACGCCATAGTCCCGCAGCGCGGTCTCGACCGAGATCACGCCGTCGAGCACGTCGTCGGCGACCTTGGCCGGATCGCGCTCCAACGGGTTGCCGTAGCCGCCGCCGGCCGGGCCGTAGCAGACGAAGCGGCCGTCCTTGCCGATGTTCATGTGCGGCACCTTCGAAGGCAGCGCGCGGTCGGCCTGGCCTGGGACCATCAGATCGAGCTTGGCCGGCATGCCCTCGCTGCCGCCCAGGAAGCCCCAGGGCCGGTAGCGATGGCCTTCGCCTTCGACCGAGGCGCCGCCGTCGCTCAGGAAGGTGAACTCGCGCACCGAGCCCAGGCCGCCGCGCCATTTGCCGGCGCCGGCCACGTCCTCGCGCAATTCGTAGCGCAGCACGCGCAGCGGCAGGTGGGTCTCGATATCCTCGATCGGGTTGTTGCGCGTGTTGGCGTAGAGCGTGTCGACGGCGTCCATGCCGTCCTTGCCGAGGCGCCCGCCGTAGGAGCCCTCGAAGATCTCCATGTGCACCCAGTGCGTCTCGTCCTTGAGGCCGGAGAAGGCGATGACCTTGAGGTTGCCGATGCCGGCCGAGACGTTGCCCGGCATGGCGGCCGACAGCGCCTTCATCACCGTGTCGGCGAGCTGGTTGCCGGGGCAGAAGCGCGCGATGGTCGGGGCAGGGAAGGTCGGATTGGCGAGGCAGCCCTTGGGCGCCACGATGGTGATCGGCCGGATGAGGCCCGCATTCACCGGGATATGGCCGTGGACCTCGGTGTCTAAAAGCACAGAGCGAATGGTGAGCCAGATGGCGATGTCGGCGGTGCCTTCGAGCGGCATGTTGATCGGCCGGTCGGGCACCTGCGGCGCCGTGCCGGTGAGATCGACCACCAATGAATCGTCCTTCTTGGTGATGGTGACGACGATCGGCAGTTCCTTCTTGGTGGGATCGTCGCTGTCGAGATAGCCGTCGATCGCCGTCTCGGCGCGATAGACGCCGTCGGGCAGCTTGGCGATCGCCTGCCGCATCAGCCGCTCGGCATGATCCATCAGTGCGCCGCAGGCCTGCTCGAAGGTTTCGAGTCCGTATCGCTCGACCAGCTCGACCATGCGCTCGGCGCCGATCCGGGCGGCAGCGACCTGGGCGTCCATGTCGCCGACCACGAGGTCGGAGGCGCGGATATTGTCGCGCACGATCTGCCACACCGCGTCGTTGCGCACGCCGCGGTCGTAGACCTTGATCGCCTTGAACTGCAGGCCCTCGGCATAGGCATCGATCGCCTCGACGATGCCGCAGGAGCCGGGCGACAGCGCGCCGATGTCGAGATGGTGCGCGGTGGTCGCGGCGAAGGCGATCAGGCGGCCTTGTACGAAGACCGGCACGATGAAGGCTACATCGGGTCCATGGCTGGCGCCCGAATAGGCATCGTTGTGCATGATGACGTCGCCCGGACGGATGACCTCGCCGCGCGCGGCCATGATGCGCTGGATGCCGCGCACATAGCCCGGGATCGGGCCCGACTGCAGCGGCGTCGACTGCGCCGATTCAGCGAGGCCGCGGCCTTCCGCGTCGACGAGCGCTGCTCCGAAATCCTCCGACTCGCGGATGATCGAGGAGTAGCTCATGCGCATCAGCTTGTAGCCCATCTCGACGGCGATGTTCTCGAGCGCCCCCTGGATCACGCTGCTGGTGATCGGATCGATACGGTCGGGCTTGGTCGCGGACTGGCGGGCGGTGGCGGTGGTCATGCGGCACTCCTCTGCTGGGAGCGCGCCACTCCAGTGGCGCTCATAACGTCACGAACGAAGAGCAAGAGCGCCACCGGAGTGGCGCGCTCCCAGCGAAGAGGTTTATTCATTGCCGGGCTTCCTTGCGGATCATGAGGTTGCCGGCCGTGTCGGCTTCGAAGCTGAAGTGCGGCGGCACGACCGTGGTCGTATCCATCTGGAGCACGATGGCCGGCCCCGGGATGCACTTGCCGACCGGGAGCAGGTCGCGGCGGTAGAAGGCCGTCGGATAGTCGGCGAGCTTGCCGTCGACGCGGAAGGTGCCGTTGCCGGAGCGCACTGTCGCCGCTTCGAGCGAGCGGGCGCCATCGGGCACGGGCTTGGCGATGGTGGCGGCGCTGGCGGCGCCGACGAGGCGCAGGTTCACGATCTCGATGGCGGACTGGGCGAAGTGATGGCCGTACTCGCGCTTATGGACCTCGTGGAACGCCTCGAAGGCCTGGGCGAGGGTGGCCTCGTCGAGGATTCCGTCGGGGAAGGTGACCCGGAGTTCGTAGCCCTGGCCGACATAGCGCAGGTCGCCGCGCCGCTCGAACGTCACCTGCGCGAGATCGATGCCGTCGGCGGTAAAGCGCCCTGCCAACTCCTTCGCCATGGCGTCGAAGTCGGCGTTGATGCGTGAAAGGTCGGCGGCGCCTGAGACCTGAAACGAGGTGCGGATGGCGTCGTAACGCAGGTCGCTGATCAGCAGGCCGACCGCCGAGGTGATGCCGGGATGCGGCGGCACGATCACTTCCGTCACGCCCAGCATGTCGGCCACTTCGGCGCCGTGCAGCGGGCCGGCACCACCGAAAGCGACCAGCGCGTAGTTGCGCGGATCGATGCCCTTCTGGACGGTGCGCGAGCGGATGGCGTTGGCCATGTTGGCATTGATGAGGGTGATCACGCCTTCGGCGGCTTCGCGGTCGGAGAGGCCCAGTTCGCGCGCCAACTCGCCGATCACGCGGCGGGCCGCCACCTCGTCGAGCGACATGCCGCCGCCCAGGAAGTTGCCGCCGTCGAGCCGGCCCAGAACGACGTTGGCGTCGGTCACCGTGGCACGCGTGCCGCCGCGTCCGTAGGCGGCGGGGCCGGGTACGGCACCGGCCGAGCGCGGGCCGACCTTGAAGGCGCCGGCCTGGTCGACGAAGGCGATCGAGCCGCCGCCGGCGCCGATCGTATGCACGTCGATCATCGGCACCAGCACGGGGAAGCCGGCGATCCAGGTGTCGCGCGCCGTCGCCTCGCCGAAGCCGCCTTCGGTGACGATGCCGATATCCGCCGAGGTGCCACCGACATCGAAAGTGATGAGGTTGCGCTTTTCCGAGAGCGCGCCCGCCCAGTCGCCGCCGATCACCCCGGCCGCGGGGCCGGAGAGGAGGGTGAGGACGGGACGTTCGGCGACCATGGCGGGCGTCGCGACGCCGCCGTTGGAGGCCATGATGCGCAGGTCGGCCTTGAAGCCCGAGGCTTCGATCTCCGATTCGAGGCGGGTCACGTAGTTGCGCACCTTGGGCCCGACGAAAGCGTTCATCGCCGTCGTCGTGAAGCGCTCGAACTCGCGGAACTGCGGCGACACCGACGAGGAGGTCGTGGCGAAGCACTCGGGATACTCCTCGCGCACGATCTCCATCGCGCGCGCCTCGTGGCTGGCGTCGAGATAGGAGAAGAGGAAGCAGATCGCGATGGCCTGGACGCCGGCTTCCTTGAGTTCGCGTACGGCCTGGCGCACGCCTTCCTCGTCGAGCGGCTCCAGCACCTCGCCGCGCGGCGGCACCAGCCGCTCCGTCACCGTCTTGCGATGGCGGCGCTTCACCAGCGGCCGGTCCTGCCAGGGGATGTCCTGCATGATCGAGTAGTGCTGCGGCCGCTGATGGCGGCCGATATGGAGGATGTCGCGATAGCCGCCGGTGGTGATCATGCCGGTGACGGCCCCATCGTGCTCGAGGATCGCGTTGGTGGCGATGGTCGTGCCGTGGAACACCGTGTCGATGGTCTCGCGCGGGATCGAATATTTGTCGCAGAGCGCCATCAGCCCCTGCACGACGCCGCGGGACGGGTCGTCCGGGGTGGTCGAGACCTTGTGCACGGCGGTGCGGCCGGCCTCGGTGTCGGCAAAGACCAGGTCCGTGAAGGTGCCGCCCACGTCCACGCCGATCAACCGCATCCCGACCTCCCTAAGCTTTGCCCATTGTTTGGCTGTGGCCCCCAGCGAGCAAGAGCCGCGCCAACGCTTCCTCGTATGCGTCTCTGTCCCCAGGGAATTTTACAGTGCTGGCATACGGCTTGCTTCCCCGATGGCATGGCCAAGCAGCCGGATATTGAACTCGTTTCCCTGACCAAGCGCTACGGCGAGACGGTGGCGGTCGATTCGATCGGCCTGCGCATCCCCGCCGGCTCCTATTGCTGTCTCCTGGGCCCCAGCGGCTGCGGCAAGACCACCACCTTGCGCATGATCGCGGGCCACGAGGAGGTATCCGAGGGCGACATCATCCTCGGCAGTGAGAATATCACCGTCCTGCCGCCGGCGGCGCGCGGTACGGCGATGATGTTCCAGAGCTACGCGCTCTTCCCGCATCTCGATTGCACCGACAATGTGGCTTTCAGCCTCAAGATGCGCGGCGTCGACAAGGAAACGCGCCGCGCCCGCGCCGTCGAGATGCTGAAGCGCGTCCATATGGATGCCTATGCCGGCCGCCTGCCGGCCCAGCTTTCCGGCGGCCAGCAGCAGAGGGTCGCGCTCGCCCGGGCGTTGATCACCGATCCGCAGGTCCTGCTGCTCGACGAGCCATTGTCGGCGCTCGATCCCTTCCTGCGCATCCGCATGCGCGAGGAGTTGAAGAGCCTGCAGACGCGGCTGGGCATCAGCTTCATCCATGTGACTCACAGCCAGGACGAGGCGATGGCGCTGGCCGATCTCGTCGTCGTGATGAACGGCGGCAAGATCGAGCAGGCGGCACCGCCGCGCGAGGTCTTCAACAAGCCGGCCTCTGCCTTCGTCGCGAAGTTCATCGGCGGCCACAACGTGCTGCCGGCGGCCGTCGCCCGCGCGGGCGCGGGCGAGGGGCCGTTCGTCGCCATCCGCGCCGATCGCATGTCGGTGCAGGCTGGCACCTCGGGCGAAGCAGGCGTCACCTCGCTGCAGGGCGTCACCCGGTCCGTCGAATATCTCGGCTCGACCGTGCAGGTCGGCATCGACGTCACCGGTCTCGAAACGCTGTCGGCCACGCTGTCGGAGGCGCGCTTCGACGCATCGCCGGTGAAGCCCGGCGAGCCGGTCATTCTGTCGTGGAAGCCCGAGGACGTGCACGTGCTTGGGCGTTGAAGAGACTTGCCGAAGAGACGTCAAAGGGAGGCGGCCCCGCGCCGTCGCAACAGGAGGAGGAACAGATGGCTCGGAAATCGAATGGCGGCATCGGCCGCCGCAGGATGCTCAAGGGCGCGGCCGGCATCGCGGGCGCGGCCGTCGGCAGCGGCGCGATCACCGGCTTCCCGGTGATCTGGGCGCAGAACAACAAGAACATCGTGCTGCGCCAGTGCGGCACCGGCGTGTCGGCGATCAACGAGATCGCCGAGAAGTGCAAGGCCGACCTCGGCATCACCTTGCAGATGACGGCGCTCGATTCCGACGCCGTCGTGCAGCGTGTCGTGACGCAGCCGAACTCCTTCGACATCGGCGACATCGAATACTGGATGATCAAGAAGATCTTCGGCGCCAACACGCTGCAGGCGATGGACGTCAAGAAGATCAAGCTGTTCGACAAGATCGTGCCGATCTTCACCACCGGCAAGCTGAAGCCCGACAGCGTCATCGCCCAGGGTACGGCGCCCAGCACCGTGAGCTTCGTCGAGGGCGCGACCTCGACCAAGTTCTCCAAGACCCCGACCCAGTGGTTCACCATCGTGCCGACGATCTACAATGCCGACACGCTCGGCATCCGGCCCGACCTGGTCGGCCGCAAGATCGATTCGTGGAAGGACATCCTCGATCCGAAGTTCAAGGGCAAGACGTCGATCCTGAACATCCCGTCGATCGGCATCATGGACGCCGCGATGATCTGCGAATCGGCCGGCATCGTGAAGTACGGCGACAAGGGCAACATGACCAAGGCGGAGATCGACAAGACCATCGATTTCCTGATCAAGACCAAGAAGGAGGGCCAGTTCCGCGCCTTCTGGAAGACCTTCGACGAATCGGTGAACCTCATGACCTCGGGCGAGGTCGTGATCCAGTCGATGTGGTCGCCGGCGGTCTCGGCGGTGCGCGGCAAGGGCGTGCCCTGTGTCTACCAGCCCCTCAAGGAAGGCTACCGAGCTTGGGGCGGCGGCCTGGCGCTCGCCAAGCATCTGCAGGGCGCGCAGCTCGACGCGGCCTACGACTACATCAACTGGTACCTGTCCGGCTGGGTTGGCGCCTTCCTCAACCGCCAAGGCTATTACTCGGCGGTGCTCGAGACGGCCAAGGCCAACATGACGGCCGACGAGTGGGGCTTCTGGATGGAAGGCAAGCCCGCCCAGGGCGACATCAAGAACCCGCAGGGCCAGATCGTCGAGAAGGCCGGCGCCGTGCGCGACGGCGGCTCGTTCTACGAGCGCATGGGCGCCGTCGCCTGCTGGAACGCGGTGATGGATGAGGACCGGTACATGGTCCAGAAGTGGAACCAGTTCATCGCCGCCTGAATCCGTTTCGAGTGTTTCGGATATTTCGAATATTGCGTTTATCACCCCACATCCTGCCTCTCCCCCAAGCGGGGGAGAGGGTATGAATCGATGAACCGCGTAAAGTCCTGGGTCACCTACCTGCAGGTCGCGCCGCTGGCGCTGGTGTTCCTGCTGTTCCTCATCGTCCCGATCGCCACGATCGTGGTGGTGAGCTTCTTCGACTACAACGCGACGCAGATCATCCCGGCCTTCCTGCTGCAGAACTACGAGGAGCTTCTCTTTTCGCCGGTCACCTGGCGGACCTATCTCCAGACCGTCCAGTTCGCGCTGATCACCTGGGCACTCACGCTCGCGATCGGCTTCACCGTCGCCTATTTCGTGGCCTTCCATGTGCGGTCGTCCACGATGCAGACGGTGTTGTTCCTGATCTGCACCATCCCGTTCTGGACCTCGAACGTCATCCGCATGATCTCGTGGATTCCGTTTCTCGGCCGCCACGGGCTCGCCAACACCACCCTGATGAACCTCGGCCTGATCAAGGAGCCGCTGGAGTTCCTGCTCTATTCCGACTTCTCGGTCGTGCTGGCCTATGTCCACCTCTACACGCTGTTCATGGTGGTGCCGATCTTCAACTCGATGATGCGCATCGACCGCAGCCTGCTCGAGGCGGCGCGCGACGCCGGCGCGACGGGCTGGCAGACGCTGGTCAACGTCATCCTGCCGCTCTGCAAGCCGGGCATCGCCATCGGCTCGATCTTCGTCGTCACCATCGTGATGGGCGACTTCGTCACCGTGCGCATGATGAGCGGCGGCTTGAGCGCCTCGGTCGGCCTGATGATGGCGAACGCCATGTCGCTGCTGCAGTATCCCGCCGCCGCGGCCAACGCGGTCGTGCTGCTGCTGTTGGTCCTGTTCATCGTCGCCGCCATGATGCGCATGGTCGACATCCGCAAGGAGCTGTGACGTGCAGCACGGCAAGCGCGGTCCCGCCTTCTGGCTTCTCGGCGCCTTCTTCTGCCTGTTCGTGCTGTTCCTCTACGGCCCGACGCTCACCATCCTCATCCTGTCGTTCCAGGGCCCGTCGGGTGGACTGACGTTCCCGATGAATGGCGTCTCGCTGCACTGGTTCAGGAACCTGTTCGAAAAGCAGATGGTCGGCGACTTCGCAGGCTCCTTCCAGCGCTCGATGATCCTGGGCGCCGCCACCATGCTGGTGACGGTCGTGGCCTCCTTCTCGGCAGGCCTCGCCTTCCGCTCGCGGTTCCGCGGCTCGGCGATCATCTTCTATCTCGCCATTGCCAGCCTGATCGTGCCCTCGATCCTGATCAGCCTGGGCATCGGCCTGCTGTATCGCGTACTGGGCTGGGATCCTGCCTGGTACAGCTCGGCGTTCGGTGCCCACCTCACCTGGACCCTGCCGTTCGGCCTGCTGATCATGTTCGCCGTCTTCAACCGCTTCGACCGGCGCTACGAGGAGGCCGCGCGCGACCTCGGCGCCACCTCGTGGCAGACGATCCGCCATGTCGTCATCCCGATCCTGCTGCCGAGCCTGATCGGCGTCGGCCTGTTCGGCTTCACGCTCTCCTATGACGAGTTCGCGCGCAGCCTCTACACCGCCGGCACCTTCAACACGCTGCCGCTCGAGATCTACGGCATGACCACGAATGTGACGACGCCGGTGCTCTACGCGCTGGGCACCGTGACGACGGGCGTCTCCTTCGTCGTGATCGCGGTGGCGCTGCTGTCGGTGACGCTGCTGCGCCGCCGCCGGGCGCGGCACGGCAGCGACGCCGGAAAGGCCGCCTGACATGGCGCGCCGGGCAAGGGTGCTGCGCCTGCCGACGGCCGGCCCGCAGGACACGGCGCCGCTGGCCGCCGCCATCGCATCGGGCGAGGTCGACGCCAAGACCATCGTCGCCATCGTCGGCAAGACCGAGGGCAACGGCTGCGTCAACGATTTCACGCGGGGCTACGCCACGCTGGCATTGAAGCTCGTGCTGGCGACCGCACTCGACTGTCCCTTGGCGGAGATCGAGAAGCGGGTCGCCATCGTGATGTCGGGTGGCACGGAAGGTGGGCTGTCGCCGCATCTGCTCGTCTTCTGCCGCCAGACTGCACCGCCGCCGGATTCCGCGGGGCCGCGGCTTGCCATCGGTGTCGGCCTGACACGCAGCTTCCAGCCCGAGGAGATCGGCCGGGCGGCGCAGATCGAAGAAACGGCAGCAGCCGTGACGCTCGCCATGAAGGATGCCGGCATTGCCACGCCGCACGATGTCCATTTCGTGCAGATCAAATGCCCGCTACTGACCAAGGAGCGCATCGAGGAGGCCGCCAAGCGCGGCGCTACGACCGCCACCGACGACACCTACCATTCGATGGCCTTGTCACGCGGCGCGTCGGCGCTGGGCGTCGCGCTGGCGCTCGGCGAGATCAAGGACGCGCCGGAGGAGGCGATCTGCCGCGACTGGTCGCTCTACTCCCGCGTTGCCAGCACCTCGTCGGGCGTCGAGCTGCTGCGCAACGAGGTCGTGGTGCTGGGCAATGCGCACGGCTGGTCCGGCGACCTCGTGATTGATCACGACGTGATGCGCGATGCGATCGATGCTGGCGCAGCGCATCGCATCCTGGGGCGGCTGGGCGTGACCGGCGAGGACGTCACGGCGGTGCTCGCCAAGGCGGAAGCCGCGCCGTCGGGCGCGATCCGCGGGCGGCGGCACACGATGCTGGACGACAGCGACATCCACTCGACCCGCCACGCCCGCGCGCTGGTGGGCGGCGTATTGGCCGGCGTGATTGGCGACACGATGCTCTACGTCTCCGGCGGCGCCGAGCACCAGGGCCCGGCCGGCGGCGGCCCCATCGCGATCATTGGGCGGGTCTGAGCGGCTGGGCTAAGCTCGCCGCATGACCGAGACGGATCCCTACGAACTTTTGGGCGTGCGACGCCGCATCAACGCCGCCGGCGCGCTGACGCGGCTGGGCGGCGTGGTGATGGCGCCCGAGGTCGTGGCCGCCATGGCCGCGGCGTCGCGCGCATCGGTCGATATCGGCGAATTGCAGGATGCCGCCAGCGGGCGCATCGCTGCGGCAACCGGCGCCGAGTCGGGGCTCGTCACGACCGGTGCAGCGGCTGCCCTCACGCTCGCGGCGGCAGCTTCGATCGCCCGCTGGGACATCGCGAAGATGGCGGCGCTGCCCCACGCCGGCGCCTTTCCGCACGACATCCTGATCCCGCGGACCCAACGCACCGGCTATGCGCATGCGCTGGCGGCTTCGGGCGCACGGCTGGTCGATATCGGGCACAACGATCGCGGCACAGGTGCCGGCGTGCGCGGGCTCGAGGCCTGGGAGATCGAGACGGCACTGTCGCCGTCGGTCGTGGCCATGGCCTTCTCGGTCAACGCCACCAGCATCGTCGATCTTCCAATCGCCGTCGCGACCTGTCGCGCCAACGGTATTCCCTTGATCGTCGATGCGGCTGCGCAGCTGCCGCCCAAGGAGAACCTGCGGCGCTTCATCGACATGGGTGTCGACCTCGTGGCCTTCTCCGGCGGCAAGGCACTGGGCGGCCCGCAGGCGTCCGGCATCCTCGCCGGCCGGCGCGACCTCGTGGCCTCGGCGCTGCTTCAGCAACTCGACATGGACGTGGCGCCCGATACCTGGACGCCGCCGCGCCTGGTCGACCGCGCCAACCTGCGCGGCGTCCCACATCACGGGATCGGGCGCGGCTTCAAAGCGGGCAAGGAGGAGATCGTTGGATTGCTCACGGCGCTGGAGCGCTTCGTGAAGGCCGACGATGCGAAGGCGAACGCCATCTTTCAGGCCCGCCTGGACGCGATCGCCGCGATATTGAACGGCTTCGATGTGAAGCTGGTGTCGGCGGTACAGACCGGCCGCGTGCCGGTGCTGGAGATCGCGGTGCCGAATGCGCTCGCCGTCAGCGCGAAACTGCAGAAGGGCGATCCCCCGGTCCATCTGTCGGAGCGGCACGCCGCGCGGGGCGTGCTCACGCTCGATCCGCAGGTGCTTCTGCCTGAGCACGATGCGCCGCTCGCGGCGGCGCTTCGCGCTGTGCTTCAGTCGGCGGCGGCCTGACCCTCGTCCCGGTACGCCCAGCACGTGTCGGGCGGCAGGGTGAGGGCGACCTCGCCGTCGTTGTGGCGGGCCGCGGTGCCGAGTTCCAGCACCTCGAGCTTCTGGCCGCCGAACTCGACGTCGTAGATGGTCTGCATGCCCTGGTAGCGCCGCTCGATCACCCGTCCGGTGAAGGCGTTGGCGGGGCCGCGTTCGCCGAGGCGGATGTTCTCGGCGCGCAACGCCACATGGGCTTTGTCGCCCACGCTAAGCGGCTGCGGCGTCCAGGCCTCGATGCGGCCGGCGGCGCCGAGATCGATCACGGCCTGCTCGCCCTTGCGTTCCAGCACCTTGCCCTTGAGCACGTTCGCGGCGCCGGTGAAGTTGGCGACGAAGGCATCGGCCGGCCTGTTGTAGATCTCGCCCGGGGGCGCCATCTGCAGCAGCTTGCCGTCCTTCATGACGCCGATCCGGTCGCCCAGCACCACGGCCTCGGACTGGTCGTGCGTCACGTAGAGGCCGGTCATGCCGGTCATCTTCAGGATGCGCCGCAGCTCGTCGCGCAGCCGGATGCGCAGCTTGGAATCGAGATTGGACAGCGGCTCGTCGAGCAGCAGGAGCTGCGGCCGGTAGACCAGGCTGCGGGCCAATGCGACGCGCTGCATCTGGCCGCCCGACAGCGACGTCACCGGGCGCTGGGCATATTCGCCCAGACCGACCAGTTCGAGCGTCTCGCGGACCTTGGTGTTGATATCGCTGCTGCCGCTGCTGTTCTTGCGGCGGTACTTCAGCGGGTAGGCGACGTTCTGGTGCACCGTCATGTGCGGCCAGACCGCATAGGACTGGAACACCATGCCGATGTCGCGCTCGCGCGGGCTGACTAGGGTGCCGCGCTCGGGCTCCGACACGACGCGGCCGCCGATCGAGATGCGGCCGCCGGTCGGATGTTCGAGACCCGCGACACAGCGCAAGGTCGTGGTCTTGCCGCAGCCCGAAGGCCCCAGCAGCACCACGATCTCGCCCGCCGGCACGTCGAAGCTCACGCCGTCGACGGCCGCCTTGCCGGTCCCGAACTTCTTGACCAGGTCCTCGATGAGGAGCGCAGCGCTCACTGGCGGTACCCGTAGGTCTTGTTCCACTCTTCCAGCCAGGAAACGCGCAGCTTGTCGAATTCCTCGAACTTCGGCACCCAGACCTTGATGGTCTTCGGATCCCAGCCCTTCGGGAAGGCCGGCGGCTCCTTGAGGGAGGTGATGTAGCCCAGCTTGTTGATCACGAAGGTCTGGCCTTCCTTCGACAGGCGCCAGTTCATGAACAGCTTGGCCGCGTTGGGGTTCTTCGACGACTTGGTGATGCCGTCGGCGTAGGGGACGATCGGCACGCCCTCGGGAGCGAAGATGGCCTCGGCCGGCGCGCCCTCGACGATCTTGGTGAAGATGATGTTGTAGAGCAGCGGCGCGATCGAGACCTCGCCGCGGACCAGCGCGTCGGAGAGCGGGGCGCCCGACGGGTAGAGCGCGATGCCGAGCTCGGCCTGCTTCTTCCAGTAATCCTCGCCGAGCACCTGTCGCTCGAACATGATGCGGGTCCAGGTCGTGCCGCCCGACGGTCCGATCACCTGGCCGATCTGCTTGTTCTTGTACTCGGGCTTCGTGAGATCCATCCACGTCTTGGGGGCATTCTTCACGAGCTGCGTGTTGTAGGCGATCGCCCAACCCAGGGTGACGCCCGGCCACAGCTTCGGCGAGACCAGCGCGTCGGGGCGATAGTCGGCAGCGTTCGGCGGCGCGTAATCCTGGAAGAGATCGGCGATCTCGAGCATCAGGCCGCGGTCGGAATGGTTGACCACGTCGGCGCCGAGCTTGTCGGCCGCGGCTTCCGTCTTGATGCGGGTGATGAGCTGGCCGCCCGGGGCACGGACCATGGCGACCTTGATCTTGGGGAAGCGCTTGTTGAATTCCTTGATCACTTCCTGCTGCGTCTCGGCGAAGTCGGCCGTGTAGAAAGTGAGCGCTCCTTCCTTCTCGGCGGCGGCGATCAGCTCCTTGGAGCCGAACTGATCCTGCTGGGCATGGGCGGGGAGTGCCGCCGTCGCGGCGGCGCCGGCGATGCCGGCCAATACGGTTCTGCGCTTCATTGTCATTTCCTCCGATTGTTGTCGTTCGTCAGCCGGCGCGGGCGCTGCTCTCGGCAGCGCCGCGGGAAAGCCAGGTCGTGATGCCCAGCAGCACCGCGAGAATCACGGTCTGCACCAGGCTGAAGGCGGCCGTCTTGCCGACGTTTCCGCCTTCGTAATAGTCGAGCAGCAGCACGGCCATCACGGTCGTGTCGCTGGTGTAGAGGAACAGCGACGAGCCCAGTTCGCGCACCGACAGCACGAACAGCAGCGTCATCGAGGCGATGATGCCGGGGCGGGCCAGCGGCACCATGATCGTGGCGATGGTGCTCAGCAGGCCGCGGCCGCAGATCCAGGCCGCTTCCTCGAGCTCGCGATGGATCTGCATGAACGAGGTCGAGAGCGCCTTGACCGTGTCGGGGATGAAGCGCGCCACGAAGGCCAGCGCCAGGATCCAGATCGTGCCGTAGAGGCCGCCGGGCAGGCCGATCCACGCCCAGAGATAGGCGACGCCCACGACCAGGCCGGGGATGGCGACCGGGATGGTCGACAGGAGGTCGATGATCTTGCGGCCGGGCACCTGCGTGCGGTTGATCGTGTAGCCGATGGCGAAAGCCAGGACGCCGCCGATCACGGCCGTGATCACGCCGACCTTCATCGTGTTCCAGATCGAGATCATGGTCAGCGGATTGTCGAAGATCGAATTGAAGTGCACCCAGCTATAGGCCTTCATGTCGAACACGGCCTCGAAATCCTTGAAGAACAGGAACCGGCGGAAGGCCGCGATCACCAGGGCGATCGTGGGCAGCACGACGACGATGAACAGGTAGACGAGCGCCAGGCTGAAGGTGAACCAGCGCCACGGCCCGAGATTGAGGCTGCGCGGGCGGAACGCCTTGCCGGCCACCGTGGCGAAGCTGCGGCCCGACAGGACGCGCTGCTGGGCCCAGACGAAGACCGCCGTGACCATCATCAGCAGGATCGCGACGGCGGCGGCCGTGTTGTAGAGCGGCGGGCTCCAGGCGGTGAGCTTGAAGATGTAGGTCGTGAGCACGCTGATATTGGCCGGCGCGCCCAGCGCGGCGGGGATGCCGTAGATGCCGAGCATCACCACGAAGGACAGCAGCGAGCCCGCCAGGATCGCCGGGGCGATCAGCGGGAAAGTGACGGTGAAGAGGGTCGTGAAGGCCGAGGCGCCGGAGACTTCGGAGGCTTCCTCGAGGCTCGGATCCATGTTCCGGAGCGCCGAGGCCGTGAACATGTAGACATAGGGCGCATAATAGAAGCCGAAGACCAGGATGAGGCCCGACATCGAATAGAAGTCGAAACGGAAGTCGATGCCGATCCACTTGAGCGCCGTGTTCAGCAGGCCGGTCTTGGGCGAGCCGAGGATGCTCCAGGCGACGCCCGCGACCAGCGGCGGCACGAACAGCGGGATCATGCTGGCGCCGGCGATGAAGCCCTTGAACGGCGTGTTGGTGCGCACGACGATCCAGGAAAAGGCGAGGCCGATCACGACCGCCAGGATGGTGCCACCGCCGCAGGCCGCCAGCGCATTGAAGAAGGCCAGGCGCACGTTCTCGTTGCCCAGCACCGCCAGGAAGTGGGTCAGCGAGGGATTGAATTTGCCGAAGCCGTCGATCACCGGGTTCGAATCGCTGATCGCGCCGAAGAACAGCATCAGCAACGGATAGATGACCAGGAAGGTCAGGATGACCAACAGTCCGCCGACCCATAGCGGCACGGCCCACCGGCGCGTCGCGGGCGCGGCTTCCGTGGTCACAGGCAAAGCGGCAGCACTCGTCGCCGTCAACGCGTTATTCCTCCCGGCTCGTCCGCAGCCTGAAGGGTGCGGCTTCTTCATTTAGTGTGCGAAGCGTAGCCTATCCGCTTTTGCGGCGCTACGCCTTGCTGGTGCGCGGAGTCGTCGCCCGGCGGTGTGCAGTCCGGCTACTGGTCGCCGTTGACCCCGGTCAGGAACCTCTCCGAGTAGGAATTCATGATCTGCTGCCAGCTCGTCCGGGTGCCGCGCGCGGACCAGGTGAAGATCGGCGTCAAGGTCTTGGTCGTGAAATCCACCATCGATCCGAACGAGCCGGTGATGCCGTTGGTGATGATATTGGTGTTCTTCGTGCCCTCGGGATCGGCCTGCGAGGCCTTCGCCGCGAAATAGGAGAGATTGTAGTAGCTGTAGCTGGAGCAGCCGAAGAAGGCGTAGATCTGGTACTGGTCCTTGTTCATCCGGATGGGCGCGCCGATCTGCTCGCCCATGTAGGTGAGGTCCAGCAGGCCGACGCGGGAATGTCCCGCATAGAGGAACACCGAGCCGCGCTCCGCGGCCTCCTTGGCCATGCAGAAGAAGGCGACGCTGTCCTCGCCGATGTTGGTGACGCCCCAGAACAGGCGGACGACGAGCGTGCGGCCGCCATCCTTGCGCGTGAATTCCTCGACATGGCCGGGGGAGGCGGCCAGAGGCTTGGTCGTTCCGCATTCCCGCGCGCGCTCGTCGGCGGAGACGATGCGCGACGCGAAGCCCTGGCCCGACAGGTACTTGCGGACGTCGCGGTAGTTGCCGGCGTTGTAGTCGGTGTTGTTCTTGTCGGGAGACAGGTTACCGTTCTTGTCCTCGTCGGCGCCGAAGGTCAGGACGAAGCGGATCTCATTGTTGGCGTTGGCCAGCCGCTCGTAGGCGGGCGCGGAATTGGCGGTGTTGGCGCGCTTGGCGACGATCGCGCCGTCCGAGGTGACATAGTCGATGCCGTCGACCAGTGGGCAGCCCTTGTTCAGCGGTGCCCAGAAATAGGCCATGCGATACTTCTCGCCCCAGCTGAAGCACTTGTCGGTCGAGCGGTCCCACACCTCGTCGAGGTTGAGGGGCAGGCGGATCTTCACGACGTCCTGGAGCCCGTTATCGAGCACCATCGTGCCGGTGTAGCGGTAACGCACATAGAGCTTGCCGGTCTTGTCGTCGCGCTGCCTGCCGAGAACGTCGACCTTCGCGTCGTTCTTGGCGGCGGCCTTTTTCGGCGCGGCCTGCAGCGGGCCGGCGAGATAAAGGAGCTGCCGGTTGATGTAGGAGGGCAGCAGGATGTAGTCGGGCGTGTCCGCGGCGATCTCGACCATGCTGGTGAAGCTGACTTCCGCTTCGTACGAGTCCTTCGAATAGTAGGCGAAGGCCGGCGAGCCGGTGACGAGAAACAGGCAGCCGGTGAGGGCAGCCGACAGCAGGCGATTGAGCATGGCGAAACCGTAGCCCTTCGTGACGCGTGACGTTAATTTGTAGGGATGGAACTGCGAACACACGACCGATACAGCTATGCGCCGCTGCGCGGCCGCGCCGACTATACCTGGCCGGCCGGCCGACGACTCGCCGTCTACTTTGCGCTCAATCTCGAGCATTTTTCTTACGGCGAAGGCCTTGGGGCTGAGCTGGCACCGGGTGGTCCACACCCGGACATTCTCAACTATGCATGGCGCGATTATGGCAATCGCGTCGGCGCCTGGTACATGCTCGACGCCTTCGACGCCCTGCGGCTGCCGATGGCGGCCCTCGTCAACAGCGCGATGTACGACTATGCGCCGGACCTGGTCGCGGCCTGCCGGGCGCGCGGCGACGAGATCGTGGGCCATGGCCGGACCAATGCCGAGCGCCAGGGCGTGCTCGACGAGGCGGGCGAACGGACGTTGATCGGCGAGGCGACCGCACGCCTGGCGGAAGCCGAAGGCCGTCCGCCGGAAGGCTGGCTGGGACCGTGGATATCACACAGTCACGTCACGCCCGACCTGCTGGCCGAAACGGGCTATCGCTACCTGCTGGACTGGTGCATGGACGACCAGCCCATCTGGTTCCGCTGCCGCGGCGACAGGCGCATCCTCGCCGTGCCCTATCCCCAGGAAGTGAACGACATTCCGCAAATCGTCGGCCGCAAGATCGGCGGCGACGCCTTCGCCGACATCGTCGTCGACCAGTTCGACGAGATGCTGGAACTGTCGCAGGAGCGGCCGCTGGTGATGGGCATCGCGCTGCACGCCTATCTGGTGGGCCAACCGCACCGCCTGCGGCATCTGAAGCGCGCGCTTCGTCATATCGCCCGGCATCGCGATTCGATATGGCTGACGACGCCTGGCGCGATCGCGCAACACTGTCTTTCCCTTCCCGCCGGTATCGTTCCCTAGGAGTCCCATGCGTCTGTTCTCGGCCACCCTGGCCACCGAAACCAACACCTTCTCCCCCTTGCCGACGAGCCTGGAGAATTATCGCGAGTCGGTGTTCTTTCGGGCCGGCGAGCATCCGACCGATGCGCCGCGCATGTGCACCGCGCCGCTGTTCGTGGCGCGCGCCCGCGCAAAGGCCGAGGGCTTCGAGCTGATTGAGGGCAGCTGCTTTGCCGCCAGCCCGGCCGGCACGACCAACCGTGCCGACTACGAGACCATGCGCGACGAGATCCTGGGCCAGCTCAGGGCGGCACTGCCGGTCGACGGCCTGTTGCTCGGCCTGCACGGCGCGATGGTGGCGCACGGCTACGACGACGTCGAAGGCGACATCGTCGAGCGTTGCCGGGCCATCGTGGGGCCGAAATGCGTGATCGGCGTCGAGCTCGACCCGCATTGCCATCTCACGATGAAGCGCGTCTCCAACGCCGATATCATCGTGCTCTACAAGGAATTTCCCCATACCGACGTGGTCGAGCGGGCGGAGGACGTGCTCGATCTGGTGCTGGCGACCTTGCGCGGCAAGGTGAAGCCGGTGATGTCGGTCTATGACTGCCGGCAGATCCAGAGTTATCCCACGACGATGCAGCCGATGCGCGGCATCGTCGACCGGATCATGGCGATGGAAGGCAAGGACGGCATCCTGTCCGTCTCGATCGCCCACTGCTTTCCCTATGGCGACGTTCCCGAGATCGGCACCCGCGTGCTGGTCATCGCCGACGGCGACAAGAAGAAGGCCGATGTGCTGGCGACGCAGCTCGGCCAGGAGCTGGTCGGCCTGCGCGGCAAGACGGCGCCGCAATCGCTCGATGTCGCATCCGGCATCAGCGAGGGCGTGGCCTTCAACGACCTGCCCGTCGTCATTGCCGATCCGTCCGATAATGCCGGCGGCGGCGCGCCGTCGGACAATACCGATATCCTGCGACACCTGATCGAGAAGAACGTCGAAAGCGCCTGCCTCGGGCCGATCTGGGACCCGATCGCGGTGCGCATCTGCTTCGACGCGGGCCTCGGCGCCCGCATCGGCCTGCGTTTTGGCGGGAAGATCGCGCCGAGCTCCGGCCAGCCGATCGATGCCGAGGTCGAGATCGTGGGCCTGAAGCGCGACGCCTGGCAGAAATTCGGGCCGACTCAGGTCAAGGTCGGGGACTGTGCGGCCGTTCGCATCGGCGGAGTCGAGGTCGTGCTGATTGCGAATCGTACGCAGGCGACCGGCCTGGAATTGTTCACCAATCTCGGGATCGATCCGACCCAGCGGAAGATCGTCGTCGTGAAGTCGACGAACCACTTCATGGCGGCGTACGGGCCAATCGCCAAGAAAGTGATCTACGTCGAATCGAGCGGCCCGCTGCCGCGCAATCACCGCAAGGTCCCGTACACGAAGGTCGAGCGCCCGATCTGGCCGCTCGACGAAGGCGCCGAGCCACGTGGCTTGATCTTCTAGCGCGCTGGACAAATCGGAGCGCGGCTTTGCATACTCTCTGCGGGGAGTAAGGGAGTTAACGAATGTTCAACCGTATCTTCGCGGGTGCTCTCGCGCTTGCCATTCCGTTTGCCGCGGGCCAGGCGCTGGCGCAGGAGAAGGTCCTCAAGGCCGTGATGCACGCTGACGTGCGCGTCATCGATCCGGTCTGGACCACCCAGACAATCGCCAACATCCATGGTGCGCTGGTCTACGACACGCTGTTCGGCAACGACGCCGACCAGAAGCCGAAGCCCCAGATGGTCGACAAGTACGAGGTCAGCCCCGACAAGCTCACCTATACGTTCACTCTGCGCGACGGCCTCAAGTTCCACGATGGCTCGCCCGTCACGACCAAGGACGTCATCGCCTCGCTGAAGCGGTGGGGCTCCAAGGACGGCGTCGGCCAGCGGCTGATGGGCTACGTCACCAAGATGGAAGCCGTCAACGACAAGACCTTCACCATGGTCCTGAAGGAGCCGTACGGCATGGTGCTCGAGTCGCTCGGCAAGAGCGGCAGCTCGATCGCCGCCATCATGCGCGAGAAGGATGCGCTCACCGATCCGCAGCAGCAGGTGAAGGAGTCAGTGGGATCCGGCCCCTATGTCTTCGCCAAGGACCTGTGGGTGCCCGGCAGCAAGGCCGTGTACCTCAAGAACAAGGACTACCAGCCGCGGACCGAGGCACCGTCGTCGTTCGCCGGCGCCAAGATCCCGGGCGTCGATCGCATCGAACTCGTCTGGATCTCCGATCCACAAACGGCGATGTCGGCGCTGATCAATGGCGAAATCGACTTCTACGAAGCGCCCCCGATCGATTTCCTGCCCCTGCTCGAAAAGGCCAAGGGCGTGAAGCTGCTGAAGACCGGCAAGATCGACAGCACGCAAGGCTTCATCCGGCTCAACCACCTGCATCCGCCGTTCGACAACATCAAGGCGCGGCAGGCGATGTATTACCTGATCAATCAGGAAGACTTCCTGCGCGCCATCGTCGGCGACCCGAAATACTATCGCGTATGCCACGGCCTTCTGACCTGCGGTGGTCCGTACGAGAACGACGGCGGCACTGCGTTCATGAAGGAATACAATCCCAAGAAGGCGCTGCAGCTCCTCAAGGAGGCTGGCTACAAGGGTGAACCCATCACCATCCTTGCCACCACCGATCACGCGACCATCACGCCGGCGACGCAGATTCTCATTCAGGCGATGCGCGAGGCCGGCATCAACGTCGATGTCCAGTCGATGGACTGGGGCTCGGTCGTCTCGCGGCGTGCCAAGAAGGATCCGCCGGCCCAGGGTGGCTGGAATATCTTCATCACCACGTCGGGTGGCGTCGGCTCGGCCAATCCCGTGTTGCACACCTGGATCGGTGCCGCTTGCGACAAGGGTCTGTTCGGCTGGCCCTGCGATCCGAAGGTCGAGGAGCTGCGCAACGCCTTCGGCATGGCCTCGACCGAAGAGGACCGCAAGCGGATCGCCAAGGAACTGCAGACCAAGGCAATGGAAGACGTCGTGTTCATCCCGTTCGGCCAGTGGGACACGCCACTTGCCTATCGCGCCGACAAGATCGACGGTATCGTACCGAACACGGGTCTCGCCGTGCTCTGGGGGATCACGAAGAAGTAATGTCGTCTCGAGTATGCGTTGCCGTCGCGCGCACGGAGGCCTTGTCTGATCCGGGCAAGGCCTCGTCGTGACCGCCTATATCGTCCGCCGCCTCTTCGCCACGCTGCCCGTCATGGCAGTGGTGGCGCTGTTCGTGTTCTTCCTCCTGCGGTTCGCGCCGGGCGATCCGGCGGCGATCATCGCCGGCGAGGACGCGACGGCCGAATCGATCGCCGCCGTCCGGGCCAAACTCGGCCTCGACCAGCCGATGGTGGAACAGTTCTTCGTGTGGACCTCGCAGCTTCTGCGCGGCGACATGGGGGTGTCGATCTTCTCCAACATGCCCGTGACGCGCCTGATCTCGCAGCGTCTGGAGCCGACCGTGGCGCTCACGCTCTCGACCCTGTTCGTGGCGGTGTCCTTGGCCGTTCCGATCGGCGTTCTGGCGGCGTGGAAGGCGCGAAAACTGGTGGACCGGCTGGTCATGGGCTTTGCCGTGCTTGGTTTCGCCATGCCGGGCTTCGTGCTGGCCTACATCCTGATCTATTTCTTCGCGGTGCAATGGCAGCTTTTGCCGGTGCAGGGCTATCAGCCGATCAAGGAGGGGTTCTGGCCCTTCGCCGAGAGCCTGATCCTGCCGTCGGTGGCGCTCGGCATCACTTATATGGCGTTGATCGCGCGCATCACGCGTGCCTCGATGCTCGAGGTTCTGGCCCAGGATTATATCCGCACCGCCAACTCCAAGGGCCTGGCGACCGACCGCGTGTTGCTGCTGCACGCCCTCAAGAATGCGGCCGTGCCGATCATCACGGTGATCGGCATCGGCATCGCGCTGCTGATCTCGGGCGTCGTCATCACCGAGACGGTGTTCAACATCCCGGGCCTCGGCCGGCTCACCGTCGACGCGGTGCTGAAGCGCGACTATCCGGTGGTGCAGGGGCTGATCCTCGTCTTCGCCGGCGCCAAGGTGCTGGTGAACCTCATCATCGACATCTCCTACGCCTTCCTCGATCCTCGGATCCGGTACTGACATGGCCGTACTTGCCGACGACCTCGCTCTGCCGCCCGCCCGCCGCTTCTCGCTGTGGACGACGGTCCGGCGCAATCCGACGATCGCGCTGGGCGCGGTGCTGTTGTTCCTCCTGATCGTGATGGCGGTGTTTGCGCCCTTCATCGCCACCGCCGATCCCTTCAAGATCACGCCGGTCAACCGGTTGCGGCCGCCGTCGGAGCGCTGGTGGTTCGGCACCGATCAGTTTGGCCGCGATATCTTCTCGCGCACCGTCTACGGCGCGCGCGTCTCGCTGATCGTCGGCCTCTCGGTGGCGGCCTTCTCGAGCATCCTGGGCCTGGCGCTGGGTCTGGCCTGCGGCTATTTCCGCAAGGTCGATTCGATCGTCATGCGCATCATGGACGGGCTGATGGCGATCCCCTCGATCCTGCTCGCCATTGCGCTGATCACCCTGTCGCGTCCCGGCCTCGGCATCGTGATCGTGGCCATCGTGATCCCGGAGGTGCCGCGCATCGTGCGTGTGGTGCGCGCCGTCGTCCTGTCGATCCGCTCGCAGCCCTATATCGAAAGCGCCATCGCGGGCGGCACGAAGAACTGGAAGCTGCTGACGCGCCACATCCTGCCCAACACGCTGGCGCCGCTGATCGTGCAATCGACCTATGTCTGCGCCTCGGCGATGCTGATCGAGGCGAGCCTCAGCTTCCTGGGCGCCGGCGTGCCGCCCGAGGTGCCGAGCTGGGGCAACATCATCGCCCAGGGCCGCACCTTCTTCCAGATCGCGCCCTGGACGATCATGATCCCCGGCGCGTTCCTCGCGGTTACGGTGCTGGCGGTGAACCTGCTGGGTGACGGCCTGCGTGATCGGCTCGATCCGCGCCTGGCGAGGCGCCTATGAGCGGCAATACAGGCCCGATCCTCGAAGTCCGCGACCTGCACACCCAGTTCAGCACGCTCGACGGCGTCGTGCGTGCCGTCGACGGCGTGTCGTTCGAGGTGGCGCGCGGCGAGACGCTGGGCATCGTGGGCGAATCGGGCTGCGGCAAGTCGGTGACGGCCATGTCGATCCTGCGGCTCATTCCGCCGGAGACCGGGCGCATCGCCAAGGGCTCGATCAAGTTCGAGGGCGAAGAGCTCACGACACTGAGCGAAGAGGAGATGAAGCGCCTGCGTGGCCATCGCATCTCGATGATCTTCCAGGAGCCGATGACCAGCCTCAATCCGGTCCTGACGGTCGGCACGCAGATCGCCGAGAACGTGGTGCGCCATCTTGGCGTGTCATGGAAGGCGGGGAAGGAGCGGGCCTTCGAGATGCTCGACCTCGTGCGCATCGCGGACGCGCGGCGGCGGCTCGACGAATATCCCCACCAGCTTTCGGGCGGCATGCGCCAGCGCGTCATGATCGCCATGGCGCTGAGTTGCGACCCGCAGGTGCTGATCGCCGACGAACCGACGACGGCGCTCGACGTCACCATCCAGGCGCAGATCCTCGACCTGATGATCGAGCTCAAGGAGAAGACCGGCACCGCCATCGTGCTGATCACGCACGATCTCGGCGTCGTGGCCGAAACCACGGAGCGCGTCGTGGTCATGTATGCCGGCCGCAAGGTCGAGCAGGCGACGGTCGAGGCGCTGTTTGCCGAGCCGCTGCATCCCTATACGCGCGGGCTTATGCGCGCGATCCCGCGACTCGACGTCGAGGCCGATGCGGCCGGCACGCGCCCGCGCCTGCAGGAAATTCCCGGCCTCGTGCCGATCCTGACCCAGCCGATTATCGGCTGTGCCTTCGCGCCGCGCTGCGGCTTCGCCACCGATCAGTGCCGCAGCGTATCGCCGCCGCTGGTCGATGCCGGGGCAGGGCATCTCGTGGCCTGCTGGGAGATCGATCGCGTGAGGATGGCGGCATGAGCGACGCACCCGTCCTGCAGGTCGAGGGCCTCGTAAAGCACTTCCCGATCCATGGCGGCCTGTTGCAGCGCCAGGTGGGGGCGGTGAGGGCGGTCGACGGTGTCACCTTCTCGATCCGCCGCGGCGAGACGCTGGGCCTCGTGGGCGAGTCGGGCTGCGGCAAGTCGACGATCGGCAAGGTCGTGCTGAAGCTGATCGAGCCGACCGCCGGCAAGATCGTGCTGGCGGGCGAGGACGTGACCGTGCTCAAGCCAGGCGCCATGTGGCCCCATCGCCGCCGCATCCAGACGATCTTCCAGGATCCGTACTCGTCGATGAACCCGCGCCTGCCGTCGGGCACGATCGTGGGCGAGCCGCTGGAGAATTTCGGCATCGCGAAGGGCGCGGCGCGCGACGACCAGGTGGCACAGCTTTTCCGCCGCGTCGGCCTGCGTCCCGAGGCGATGCGCAAGTACGCCCACGAATTCTCGGGCGGTCAGCGCCAGCGGCTGGGCATCGCCAAGGCATTGTCGGTCAATCCCGACGTGATCGTGGCCGACGAGCCGGTCTCCGCCCTCGACGTGTCGGTGCAGGCGCAGGTGCTCAACCTGTTGATCGACCTGCAGGAAGAGTACGGGCTCGCCTACCTGTTCATCAGCCATGACCTCGCGGTCATGCGGCACATCAGCCATCGCATCGCCGTGATGTATCTCGGCCGCATCGTCGAACTGACCGACAAGCGCACGCTCTTCACGCAACCGCTTCATCCCTACACCGAGGCCTTGCTGTCGGCCGCAACCGCGCCCGACCCGAAGCGTCGCGGGATGAGAAAGAAGATCGTGCAGGGCGACGTGCCGAGCCCGGCCAAGCCGCCGCCCGGCTGTCACTTCCACACACGTTGTCTGTATGCGACCGCGGAATGCCGGGTGAAAGATCCGCCGCTGCTCGAAGTGGCCCCGGGCCACCATGTCGCCTGCCTGCGCAGGCCCGTCAGCGGCGATCCGGCGCCGCTCTCGATCCCGGGCTAACGCTGCGGCGTCTCGGCCGGTTCGGTCGCCTTCATCGAGGGGCGTTGCGCGACGGTGTCGTACCAGGCGGCGAGCGTCGGAGCGGCCTCGCGCCAGCCCGGCCCGTAGCGCCATTCGTCGTAGCCGCAGGCCACGGCGGTCGTGATCTGCGCGAGGTCGAAGGCTTCGCCGAACGACGATACCTTCTTTTCCAGCGCCGCGAAGCAGCGCAGGCCGCGGTCGCGCATTTTGGCGATGAAGTCGTCGGAGCGGTCCGCGCCGATGCGTAAAAGTTCGGCGCGGCGCATGATCTGCGCTTCGAGGATGGCAGAGGCCAGGGCGTTGATCTCCAGCGCGCGCCACCGTTCGGGTCCGTCGGCCGCGAGCAGGCGATGGTTGCCGAACTTGCCGTCGAGATAGTCGATGATCGAATGGGAATCGGTCAGCGTGACGTCATCCGCGACGAGCGCCGGAATGCGCACGACCGGGGTCGCCTGCGTGAAGTCGGCGGGCATCTCGACGGTCCGCGTGCCCCAGGCATGGGGCCACTTCGTCTGGACGTAGTCGAAGCGGTCGCTAAGCCCGAGCTCGTCGATGCAGATCCGGACACGCCGGACCCAGGGCGAGGCCGGCGTGACGTAGAGGCGCATCTTCTCAGTCACGGCGCGCGCCCGGCGCCGTGTCGCGGAGATAGGTGAGGGCGGCCTGCGCGCCGCCCGCCTTGTGCGGCACCTTGGCGAGGCCGAGCGCCATTTCGACGCCCGACAGCGTCCCCATCAGCATCAGGTCGTTGAAGTCGCCGAGATGGCCGATGCGGAAGACCTTGCCCGCGACTTTGGTGAGGCCCTGGCCGAGCGACATGTTGAAGTTCTCGAGCGCCACCTTGCGGAAGGCGTCGGCGTCGTGGCCCTCGGGCATGACGATCGCCGTCAGCGAGCCCGAATAGGCCTTGGGATCGCTGCACAGGATCTCCAGGCCCCAGGCGTTCACGGCCGTGCGCGTCGCCTCGGCGTGGCGGGCGTGACGGGCGAACACCGCGTCGAGCCCTTCCTCCAGCAGCATGTCGCAGGCCTCGTTGAGGCCGTAGAGCAGGTTGGTGGCGGGCGTGTAGGGGAACCAGCCGTTGGCGTTGGCCGTCAGCATCTCGTCCCAGTTCCAGAATGCCTTCAGCATCTTCGAGGCCTTCGACGCCTCGATCGCCTTCTCGCTCAGCGCGTTGAAGGAGAGGCCGGGCGGCAGCATCAGGCCCTTCTGCGAGCCGGCCACCGTCACGTCGACGCCCCAGGCGTCGTGGCGATAATCGATCGATCCCAGCGAGGAGATCGTGTCGACCAGCAGCAGGGCCGGGTGCTTGGCCGCATCGATGGCCTGGCGGACGGCCGAGATGTCGCTCACCACGCCGGTCGAGGTCTCGTTGTGGACGATGCAGACCGCCTTGATGGCGTGGCCGGTGTCTTCCTTCAGGCGCTTCTCGATGGCCGCCGGATCGGCCGGCTTGCGCCAGTCACCGCCCATGAATTCCGATTTGATTCCAAGCTTGTCGGCCATCTTCTTCCAGAGAGAGGCGAAGTGACCGGTCTCCCACATCAACACCAGGTCGCCGGGCGACAGGGTGTTCACGAGGGCCGCTTCCCAGGCTCCGGTACCGGATGCGGGATAGATGATAACCGGTTGTTTTGTCTGGAAAACTTGGCGCACCGACCGGAGGACCTTCTTCGCCAGCGCGTTGAACTCGGGGCCGCGGTGATCGATCGTCGGATAATCCATCGCACGAAGAACGCGGTCCGGGACATTGGTCGGACCGGGTATTTGCAGGAAATGACGTCCGGCGGGATGTGAGTTCAGGCGCATGGTCGAGGCCCCTTTCGGCTTTGCTGTTGCATTTTGTATACAATATGCCAGAGTGAGTCCAGATGGACGGTTCGACTTTTCCGATCACGCGTCTGACGTTGCCCGAAGCGGCGGCCGAAAGGCTGCGGGCCCTCATCATCGAGGGCGAGCTGGCGCCCGGCGCCAAGCTGAATGAGCGCGAACTCAGCGAACGGCTGGGCGTCTCGCGCACGCCGCTGCGGGAGGCCTTCCGCATGCTCGCGGCCGACGGGCTGCTGGTCCAGCTCCCCAATCGCGGCGCCCAGGTCGTGGCCCTGTCGCGCGAGGATGTGCGCGGCGCCTTCGAGGTCATGGGGGCGCTGGAAGGGCTGGCGGGCGAGCTGGCCGTGAAGCGGGTGACGGACGCCGACGTCGCCGATCTGCGCGCATTGCAGGAGCAGATGGAGGCCGCCCATGCCAGCCACGACCTGCCGGCCTATTACCGCATCAACCGCCTGATCCATGACCGGCTGAACGCGATCGCCGGCAACGCGGTGCTGGAGCAGACCTACCGCACGCTCAACGCCCGCCTGCATGCGCTCCGGTTCCGCTCCAACCTCATCCAGGCCAAGTGGGACCAGGCCGTCGCGGAACATCGTTCCATGATTGCAGCCCTTGCCGCGCGGGACGGCGCTGCGCTACGTGACCTGCTCGTAGGGCATCTGCGGGCCAAGCAGCAGGCTGTCCTCGATTCCATGGACAACCGAGACGACAAGAACCTGCTGGGAGGCAAATAAACATGACTTCGACCTTCTCGACCTCGCGCCGCAAGGCCCTCAAGCTCGGCCTCGCCGCGACGCTGGCGGCGCCGGCCGTGGCCCGCGCGCAGCAGGGCTGGCCGAGCGGCCCGATCACTTGGGTCAACCCGTTCCCGGCCGGCGGCGGCACCGACGTCTTCGCCCGTCCGCTGGCGGCGCAGGTCGGCGAGCAGCTCGGCGTGCAGATCCTGATCGACAACAAGGGCGGCGCGGGCGGCACGGTGGGCGCCTCGCAGGCGGCCAAGATGAAGCCCGACGGCCAGACCTTCTTCGTGGGCGCGATCCATCACACGATCGCCCCGTCGGTCTACAAGAACCTCGACTACGACCTCGAGAAGAACTTCGAGCCGATCACCATGATCGCGCTGGTGCCACAGGTGATCTCGATCAACCCGGTCAAGGTGCCGGTGAACAACGCCGCCGAATTCGTCGCCTACCTGAAGGCCAATCCCAACAAGGTGAATTACGCCTCGGCCGGCGCCGGCACGGCGCATCACCTGGCGGGCGAGCTCTTCAAGCTCGAGACCAAGACCGAGATCGTGCACGTGCCCTATCGCGGCGCCGGCCCGGCGATGCAGGACCTGCTCGCCGGCAACGCCGACATGATGTTCGACGGCATGGGCACCTCGGCGCAGCAGATCAAGGCGGGCAAGCTCAAGGGGCTGGCCGTCGCCACCGAGAAGCGCGTGCCGGAGTTCCCCGACATGCCGACGGCCGCCGAGATCGGCGTGCCGAACTGGATCGTCTCCACCTGGTACGGCATGTGGGCCATCAAGGGCACGCCGGAGCCGATCGTGAAGCGCATGTACGACGAGATCGTCAAGGCGCTGGGCAATCCCAAGCTGCAGACGATCTGGAAGGAGCAGCTGGCGCAGGTCGGCGGCGAAATGCCGGCCGAGTTCGCCAAGCGCATCCGCACCGAAATCGAGAAGTGGCAGAAGGTCGTCGCAGCGGCCGGCGTGAAACTCGACTGAAGATGGCGATGCGTCCGCTTTCTCCACTCGTGACCATGCCCTCTCCGCCCGCGTCATACGCTGGGGGAGAGGGAGGGGACCCGCGCGAAGCGCGGGGAGGGAGAGGTGGGTCATATGCGGGGCTGCCGTGTATGACGCAAAGGTCCCTCTCTTCGTTCGGGATGACACCTATTTCTGCACCAGCGCACTGCGCCAGCGACGATAATGCTGTCATCCCGAACGCAGTGAGGGACCTTTCGCTTCGCGGCGGGCGGGCGCTTTAGGACGGTTTTTTGGATATGGCCAGTCTCGAACAAACGTTGCGTCGCACCCTCAAGGGAGAGGTCCTGTTCGACCGGGCCTCGCGCGGGCGGTACTCGACCGATGCGTCGATCTATCAGGTCGAGCCGGTAGGCGTGGTGGTGCCGCGCGACGAGGCCGACCTTGCCCGTGCCGTCGACGTGGCGCGCGATGCCAAGGCTGCGATCCTGCCGCGTGGCGCCGGCACCTCGCAGTGCGGGCAGACCGTGGGCGAGGCGCTGGTCATCGACTGCTCGAAGTACCTGCGCGAGATCGTGGGCTTCGACAGGAACAAGGCGCAGGTGACCGTGCAGCCGGGCGTCGTGCTCGACCAGCTCAATGCCTGGCTGAAGCCGCACGGACTCTGGTATCCGGTCGACGTCTCGACCTCGGCGCAGTGCACGCTGGGCGGCATGGCGGGCAACAATTCCTGCGGCTCGCGGTCGATCCGCTACGGCAACATGGTGCACAACGTGGCCTCGATCGACGCGCTGCTGGCCAACGGCCAGCGGGCGCGCTTTGGATCCGCACGGCCCGAGGACATGCCCGAGAGCGTGCGCACCATCGCCGACAAGGTGGCGGAACTCGCCTTCGCCCAGCGCGCCGAGATCGAGCGCATGTATCCGCACGTGCTGCGCCGGGTCGGCGGCTACAATCTCGACATCTTCTTCCCGCAGTCGGAGCGGCCCTACACGACCGACAACTCGGTGAACCTCGCGCACCTGCTGGTGGGCAGCGAGGGCACGCTGGCGGTGACCGAGCGGCTGACGCTCAACCTGGCACCGCTGCCCAAGTACAAGACCCTGGGCGTCGTGAACTTCCCCAGCTTCTACAAGGCGATGGACAGCGCCCAGCACATCGTGAAGCTGAAGCCGGCCGCCGTGGAGCTGGTCGACCGCACGATGATCGAGCTGGCGCGCGCCAATCCCGCCTTCCGGCCGGTGATCGAGCGGGCGCTGATCGGCAAGCCCGAGGCAATCCTGCTGGTCGAGTTCGCGGGTGAAGAGCGCGAAGACCAGCTGCGCGACCTCGCGCGCCTCGTCGAGCTGATGGCCGATCTCGGCATGCCGGGCAGCGTCGTCGAGATGCCGGAGCCCAGGCCGCAGTCGGAACTGTGGGAGGTCCGCAAGGCCGGCCTCAACATCATGATGTCGATGAAGGGCGACGGTAAGCCCGTCTCGTTCATCGAGGACTGCGCCGTCCCGCTCGAGCACCTTGCCGACTACACGCAGCGCCTGACCGACGTGTTCGGCAAGCACGGCACGCGCGGCACCTGGTACGCCCATGCCTCGGTCGGCACGCTGCATGTGCGGCCGATCCTCGACATGCGCCGCGACGGTGCGGAGAAGATGCGCGCGATCGCCGAGGAAGCCTCGGCGCTGGTGCGTGAGTACAAGGGCGCCTTCTCGGGCGAGCATGGCGACGGGCTGGTGCGCTCGGAATGGGTGGCCTGGCAGTTCGGGCCGCAACTCACCAAGGCATTCGAGACGGTCAAGGACCTGTTCGATCCCGAGAACATCCTGAACCCCGGCAAGATCGTGCGGCCGTCGCGCATGGACGACCGATCGCTGTTCCGCTTCAAGCCGGGCTACGAATCGATCAACTACACGCCGGCGCTCGACTGGTCGGCCTGGAACGTCCAGACCGATCCGGTCACCGAGATCTCGACGGCACCCGGCACCGGCGGCGACCTGGCCGGCGGCTTCGCGAAGGCCGCGGAGATGTGCAACAACAACGGCCATTGCCGGAAGTTCGACGCCGGCACCATGTGCCCGTCCTTCCGCGTGACGCGCGACGAGAAGCACCTGACGCGCGGCCGCGCCAACACGCTGCGGCTGGCGCTCTCCGGCCAGCTCGGATCGGAAGGCCTGCGCTCCGACGCGGTCGCGGCGGCGATGGACCTTTGCGTGAGCTGCAAGGGCTGCAAGCGCGACTGCCCGACCGGCGTCGACATGGCGCGCATGAAGATCGAGGTGAAGTCGGCGCGTCGCATGGCCAAGGGCCTGAGCTGGCGCGACCGGCTGATCGGCGCCACGCCGTCGTTGGCGCCGTGGGCCCGCCGCCTGCCCTGGCTGTTCAATGCGGCGTGGTTCGTGCAGTCGTATCTCGGCTTCGCCAAGCAGCGCCGCCTGCCGCGGTGGCGCGGCGACACGTTCCTGTCGACCACCGGGGTCGACGATGGCGACGCCACGGTGGTGATCTTCGCCGACACCTTCTCGAACAACTTCGACCCCGAGATCCTGCACGCCGCGCGGCGGGTGCTGACGGCGGCCGGCCATCGCGTGGCCGTCGCCTGGCCGACGCTGGGCGCGCCGGCCCTGTGCTGCGGCCGTACCTATCTGGCGACCGGCCAGGTCGAACGGGCGACCGCGGAGGCGCGGCGCACGCTGAACGCGCTGCGGCCCTTCGCGCAGAAGGGCGTGCCGATCATCGGCCTGGAACCGTCCTGCCTGTTCACCCTGCGTGACGAGTTCCTGGCGCTGGGCCTCGGCGAGGATGCCGAGCAGGTCGCCGCCCATGCGGTGCTGTTCGAGGAGTTCCTCGCCCGCGAGAAGAAGGCGGGACGCCTCGACCTCGACCTGCAGCCGCTCGCCGAGAAGAAGGCGCTGCTGCACGGCCACTGCCATCAGAAGGCCTTCGGGGCGATGAGCGCGGTGCAGGAAGTGCTCTCGCTGGTCCCCGACCTTGCCGTGACGCCGATCGAATCGAGCTGCTGCGGCATGGCCGGCAGCTTCGGTTACGAAGCCGAGCATTACGAGACCTCTATCGCCATGGCCGAGCTGTCGCTCTTGCCGGCGGTGCGCAAGGCCGATGCCGGGACCTTGGTCGTGGCCGACGGCACGTCATGCCGGCACCAGATCGCCGACGGGGCCGACCGTCAGGCGATACATGTGGCGCAGGTGCTGGAACGCGCCTTGGCCGCTTGATCCAATTGCGGCGGCGGCGGGCCTGTGGCACGGTCCGCGGCCTATGAGAAACCCAAGAAATCCCTATTCCAGCGCCGAAATCGACCGTGCCAGCCATGAGCGCGAGGACGATGAACGGATGATCGAACTGGCCTCCTCGGGGGCCGCCCGGTTCGTGCCGATCGACACCGAGAAGAACCTGGTGAAGACCGGCGGCAATCCGGAAGCCGTCTTCCTCCAGGGCATGATGGGCCGGGCGGTGGCCAACTCGAGCGACGTCCAGATCTTCCTGGGTTACGTCGAGGGTACGCCGTACTTCGCCGTCGACGTCACCGGCAAGGACACGCCGCTGAAGGACCTCGGCGAGTTCGTCGACCTGCGCCAGGTCGGTCCGCTGCTCTTCGCGCGCGAGGGCTCGATCCTCGCCTATGCGCGCGGCATGACCTACTGGCATCGCCGCCATCGCTATTGCGGCGTCTGCGGCGCCAGCACCAAGGTCACGCGCGGTGGCCATGTGCGCATGTGCACCAACGAGAATTGCAAGACCGAGACCTTCCCGCGCACCGATCCCGCGGTGATCATGCTGGTCCATCACGGCGACAAGTGCCTGCTGGGTCGCGGCAAGCATTTCCCGCGCGGCATGCACTCGACCCTGGCGGGCTTCGTCGAACCCGGCGAGAGCTTCGAGGATGCGGTCGCCCGCGAGGTCTACGAGGAAGTGAAGGTCAAGGTGAGGGACGTGATCTATCGCTCGTCCCAGCCCTGGCCATTCCCGGCCTCGGTGATGATCGGCTTCCACGCGGAAGCCGAGTCGCTGGACTTCAGCGTCAACGAATCCGAACTCGAAAGCGCGCGCTGGATGAGCCGCGAGGAGTTGCGGACCGAGAACCTGCCGAAGGACGGCTCCTTCTTCATGCCGCGCCGCGATTCGATCGCCCGCCGCCTGATCGAGGAGTGGCTGGGCCACGAGGCCGGACCTTCGATCAACGGCTGACCCTTTCGAGGAATATCAATGACCGCCCAACTCTTCACACCCGTCGAGCTCGGCGGTGTCACGCTGCCCAACCGCATCATCGTCTCGCCGATGTGCCAGTACTCGGCCGTCGACGGCAGCGCCCAGCCCTGGCACCAGGTGCATTACGGCATGCTGTCCATGTCGGGCGCCGGCCTGCTCTGCCTCGAGGCCACGCATGTCGAGCGCGAGGGCCGCATCACGCAGGGCTGCCTCGGTATCTACAGCGACGAGAACGAAGCGGCGCTGAAGCCCGTCATCGACTGGGTGCGCGGCTGGATGCCGGAGGTGAAGCTCGGCGTGCAGCTCGCCCATGCCGGCCGCAAGGCCTCGGCGCAGCGGCCGTGGAAGGGCGGCGGTCCGCTCAGCCAGGCCGATGCGCCGGATCTTCCGTGGACGACCTTCGGCCCGTCGGCGCTGGCCTACGATCCGGAGAAGGAATGGCACACGCCGGTGGCGCTCGACACGGTCGGTCTGAAGAAGGTGAAGCAGGCCTTTGTCGACGCTGCCGAGCGCAGCCTGCGCCTGGGCTTCGACGTGGTCGAACTGCACGGCGCCCACGGCTACCTGCTCAGCCAGTTCCTGTCGCCGCTCAGCAACCATCGCACCGACGAGTATGGCGGCACGGCCGACAAGCGGCGTCGCTTCCCGCTCGAAGTGTTCGAAGCCGTACGCAGGATGTGGCCCGCGGAGAAGGCACTGGGCATGCGCCTGTCGGCCGTCGAATGGGTCGAGGGCGGCGTCACCATCGAGGACACGATCGAGACGGCGCGCCAGCTCAAGGCGCTGGGCTGCGACTTCGTCGACATCAGCTCGGGTGGCAACGTGCCTGGCCAGAAGATCACGCTGGGACCGGGTTATCACGTGCCGTTCGCGGCGCGCGTCCGCAAGGAAGCGGGCATCAAGACCTGGGCGGTCGGTCTCATCACCGAGCCGGAGCAGGCCGAGAAGATCATCGCGTCGGGCGAGGCCGACTGCACGGCACATGCCCGGCCCTTCCTGCTCGACCCGCGCTGGGCGTGGAATGCGGCGCGAACGCTGGGTGTGGAAACCCCGTCCTTGCCGTTGCCCGCGGCGCGCGCCACAACCATCCTGCCGTTCAAGCGCCAACCCGGCATGGCCAAGGCGGCGGAATAGGGCTGTTGCATGTCGAGTGTGTTGCTGGCGGAAGACGAGTTCCTGATCCGCGCCGTCCTGGTCGACGCGCTGAGCGACGTCGGCGTCGAATGCATCGAGGCAGCCACCGGGCGCGAGGCGCTCGACGTCGTACAGGGTGACACGCCGCTCGCCGCCATCATCGTCGATATCGGGCTGCCTGACATGTCGGGCGAGAAGGTGATCGAGGCGGCGGCCCGGCACCGGCCGGATGTGCCGATCATCCGCTGTTCGGGCGCCTCCGCCCCGAGCGCATTGCCGGCCAGTATCAGGACGCACTCGTTTCCCAAGCCCTACAGTGCGTCGGCGCTCTCGAACTTCGTGGTCTCCCTCATTCGCAAGGACCCCTAGGCGCCCGTGCGGAGACTTCTGAAACTTCAGACTTGGACGCTTCGCGGCACGACGGCGGCGGACGCGTCCTTCGTTCTCCTTGCCGCGACCGTCATCGTGCCGGTTCTGCTGTTCGTCGGGGCGAGCTGGCTGGCGTACGGCGACACGCAGCGGCAATACGAGGAGCGGATCGGCCGTACCCTCGATCTTCTCTACGTCGGCGCCCGCGCCACCTTCGAGACGCAGCAGCTCATCGTGAGCAACGTGCTGGGCCTGGTCGACGACCTGAACGATTCCGAGATCCAGCAGAACGAGGCCAGGCTCCACGAGCAGCTCCAGCACCTCATCCGCAGGCTGCCGCAGGTCGAGGACGTGTTCATCCTGGACAGGGACGGCAGGCCGCTGGTCGCCGCCAACGTGTTTCCCATGCCGGCCAACGTATCGGCCGCGGACCGGCCCTATTTCATCGCCCATCGCGACGGCAACGAGCAGCGCTACATCAGCGAGGCGTTCCGCAGCCGCATCAAGGGCTCCGACATCTTCCAGTACAGCGAACGGCGGCAACGGGCGGACGGCGGCTTCGACGGCGTCGTCCTCGTGGCGATACCGCCGGCCTATTTCAGCAGGCTGTTCGAGCAGGCGGCCGGGGTGGACAACTATACGACGTCGCTCGTGCGCGCCGACGGCGAACTGCTGGCGCGCTATCCGGCCTCGCCCGGCACCACGACGCGGCTCGAACGCGGATCCAGGTTCATGCAGGCGATCGCTGCCGCTCCCGAGACCGGTACCTACAGCACGTCGAGCGGCAGCTTCGATGGCGTTGCGCGCACGGTGGTCTATCGCAAACTGCCCGATTTGCCGGTCTATGTGGCGGTAGGGGTTGCCAGTGCCTCCGTCCGGGAAGCCTGGCTGCATCGCATGGCGGCGCATCTTCTGTTCGGCCTGCCGGCGACCCTGGCGCTGTTCGCCCTGGCGCTGCTCGCCTCGCGCCGGGCGGCGAGCCAGAGCGAGACGCTCGAAAGGCTGCGCGAGGAGCAGATTCGCCGCGCGACCGTGGAAGAGAGCCTCCGCCAGTCGCAGAAGATGACGGCCGTCGGCCAGCTCACCGCCGGCATCGCGCACGACTTCAACAACCTGCTCACCGGCATCGGCGGCGCGATCGAGATGGTCGGCCGGCGCGTGCCGCAGCCGACGCCCGACGTCGTGCGCTTCCTCGACCTCGCCCGGACCGGCGTGTCGCGGGCCGCGACGCTTACCCAGCGCATGCTGGCTTTCGCGCGCCAGCAGCCGCTGCAGATCGAGGCGGTCGACGCCAACCGGCTGGTCACCGGCATGTCGGAGCTGCTGCGCCGTACCCTGGGCGAATCCGTGGAGATCGAGACGGTGCTGAGCGGTGGCCTGTGGCGTGCGACCGCCGACCCGGCACAGCTCGAGGCCGCGGTCCTCAATCTGGCGATCAACGCGCGCGACGCGATGCCGGGCGGTGGAACGCTCACGATCGAGACGGCGAACGCCCATCTCGACGATGCCTATGCCGCGGCCAACGCCGAGGTCACACCCGGCCAGTTCGTGATGATCGCGGTCTCCGACACCGGCACCGGCATGGACCAGCAGACGATCGCCCGCGCCTTCGAGCCGTTCTTCACCACCAAGGAACGCGGCCAGGGCACCGGCCTCGGCCTCAGCATGACCTACGGTTACGTGAAACAGATCAGCGGTCACCTGAAGATCTACAGCGAGCTCGGCCACGGCTCGACGGTGAAGATCTATCTGCCGCGCGCCCATGCCGACGCGACGGCCATCCCGGAGCTGGCGCCGATGGTCAGCGTCGCGGCAGGGGCGGGGCCGGTCGTGCTGGTCGTCGAGGACGATCCGGTCGTGCGCGAGTTCGCCGTGGCGGCCTGCCGCGAATGCGGCTGTACGGTCTACGAGGCCGGCGACGGCGAGCACGCGCTGCGCCTGCTGGAAAATCACAGCGATATCCAGCTCCTGTTCACCGATGTCGGCCTGCCCGGCGGCATGAACGGCCGCCAGCTTGCCGGCGTGGCCGTGGCGCGGCGGCCCGATCTCAAGGTCCTCTACACCACGGGCTACACGGCCAACGCGATCGTTCATCACGGCGTCATCGATGCCGGGGTGAATTTCCTCGGGAAGCCGTTCTCGGTGGCTGCACTTGCAGCCAAGATCAAGGGCATGGGCTTCTAGGCCGGCGCGGGTTAATTTCGGCGCACAATGCCGCCCGATGTAACCCAGCCTTCAGACAAGCCACCGGAGACTGTTCCCGCTGCGGCGCCTGCGCCAGCACCTGCGCCCGAAGCTGCTGCCGCACCGCCCGTGCGGCCGGCCAGGGAGACCACCAGGCTGCATCGCCTGCTGACGGTCGGCGGCACGATCCTCGGCCTGTTCATCCTCTACGAAGTCGTCACCTACTTTGTCGCCTACACCGACGACGCCTATGTCCGCTCCGACCTGGTGGCGGTGGCGCCGCAGGTGACGGGGCAGATCATCGAGGTCCATGTCGTCGACAACCAGGACGTCAAGATCGGCGACAAGCTGTTCACGATCGATCCGGAGCCGTTCCAGCTCGTGGTCAATCAGTGGAAGGCGCAGATCGATCGGGCCGTTGCCCAGCTGAAGGTCGCGCAGGAGGAGCTGGCGCTGGCCCAGGCGGCCCTGCAGGTGTCGACGTCGAGCCACACCTACGCCGTCCAGGAGCAGAGCCGGTTCTCCGATCTTGCGAAGCGGGAATTCGCACCGATCGCCGAGCTCGACCGGGCCAACGACCAGCTGCGCCGGTCCCAGGCCGAAATGACGATGTCTACGGTGGCCATCGCCAAGGCCGAGACCGATATCGGCGCGCATCAGGCGTCGCTGGAACTGGCCAAGGCGCAACTGGCGTCCGCGCAATGGAACCTCGACCGCACCGTGGTCCATGCGCCCAACAACGGGGCGATCACCAACCTGACGATCCGCAAGGGCGACATGGCCACGATCAATATCCCGATCGTCGGCATCGTGGACTCCGACGCCTGGCGCATCATGGCCAACTACAAGCAGTACTATATTCGCGACTTCAAGGTCGGCGACACTGCCTGGGTCTGGCTCGATAGCTCGCCCTGGCATTTCCACAAGGCCAGAATCACCGGCATCGCCCGCGGCTTCAGCCGCAATCCCGGGGTGGACAAGCTTCTGCCCTATGTCGCGCCCACGACGGACTGGATCCGCCTGCAGCGCCGTATTCCAGTGACGATCGTGCTGGAGGATCTGCCGCCCGGCTACAAGCTCTACATGGGCGCCGACGCGCGCACCGTCATCTTCCCGTGAGCCGCGGTTCGGGCATGGGGCACTACGGCCGGGCGGTCGTCGAGGATTTCCGCGAGGGCGCCCGCCTTTTCGACCGGACGCTGACCGGCTTCTGGCGGGAGCTGGCCGACATCGGCACCCGGCCGGCGCAGGCGCGCATGGGCACCGTCGCGGCGGTCTCGGTGATGCTCACCACCACCGTGGCGCTGCTGATGCAGCTCGATGCGCCGTGGTGGGCGGCGATCAGCGGCTACATGTCCCTGATGTCGACCGGGGCGGGCTCAGTGCGGCGCGGCGTGCTGCGGCTCAGCGGCACGATCGCGGGCGCCGTGCTCGGCTTCGTCATGGCGCGCTGGCTGCCGTACGACCAGGTCGCGCTCTGCCTGTTCCTGGGCTGCGCGACCATGGCCGGGGTCGTTGCCATGCAGGTGAGCCCGCACGGGCTGGCCTGGCTCTTCATGTCGATCACCTCCAGCCTCGTGCTGCTGATGAGCCTGAACGACCCGACCCAGGCCTTCGAGATCGCCTGTTACCGCACGCTCGACGTGGCGGTCGGCGTGTCCTGTGCGATGGTGACGGCCAACATCCTGCAGGGATGGCATGCCGAGCCGCCGCCGACGGCGCCGGGCTGGCGGCACCTGCTGGGGGCGCAATGGCCGTCGGTGCTGCATGGGCTGCGCTCGGCGATCTCCGTGGTGATCGTGATGATCGTCTGGGTGATGGTCGACCTGCCGGACGTGGGCGAGATGGCGGTCACGATCGCTGTCGTGATGGCGGCACCCCTGATCGCCGACGGCGGCGGCGTCACCACCCGGCATCTGGTGGCCGAGAAGTCGTTCCATCGCTTCATGGGCTGCCTGCTGGGCGGCATCGTGGCCCTTGCCTGCCTCTCGCTGCAGGTCGAATCGTTCTTCTGGTGGCTGGCCATGATCGGCGGTGTCGTGTGGGTCGGCATGCACATCCAGATGGGCCGTCACGGCATCCCCTATGTCGGCACGCAGTTCGCGTTCGTCTTCGTCGTCACGATGGTGCAGGGGCTGGCGCCGCCCGACAGCATCATGCCGGGCGTCGACCGCTTCGCGGGCATCACCGGCGGCCTCGGCATCCTGATGATCGTGTCGCTGCTGCTGTGGCCGAGCGACGAGGAGATGAAGGCGGAGCGGGAGACCTAGCCGAGCTCCCGGGAAACGTTCACGGCCCATGCCATCTGCCGGAACGACCCATGCGCCTGCCGGGATTGCGCTGTCCGCCCGCTGCGCTTGTTTGACGGAGGCGGGACGCTAGTTTGGCGCGAATGAATGCCGACGCGTCCCCGCCGACCGACCGGATCCTGCGGGCCATCCTCTCGATCATATTCTCGGTCCTGTGCTTCTCCGTCCTGAACGCCATGTCCAAGACGCTGAGCCAGACCTATCCGGTCATCGAGGTGATCTGGGGCCGTTACGTCTTCGCCTTCGTCTTCATGATGGCGATCTTCCTGCCGCGTGCCGGACTGGCGCTGTTCCGCTGGCACAATGTGCCGAGCCAGATCGTGCGCGGCCTGCTGCTGTTCCTGTCCTCATACCTCTACTTCCACGGCATCGTCGACATGCCGCTGGCCTCGGCGGCGTCGATCTCGCTCACCAGCCCGCTGATCGTCACGGCGCTGTCGTCGAAGTTCCTGGGGGAACCGGTCGGCCCGAAACGCTGGGTGGCGGTCGTGATCGGCTTCGTCGGCGCGCTCATCGTTGTGCGGCCCGGCTCCGCGCACTTCGAATGGCATTCGCTCTGGATCGTCGGCAGCACGATCTCGAGTTCTCTCTACCAGCTCTTCTCCCGGCGCTACGGCCAGGCCGAGCGGCCCGATTCCTCGGCGACCATGGCGACCATCGTCGGCACCGCGGCCGCCTTGCCGCTGCTGCCGTTCGAATGGGTCACGCCCACCTTGGGCTGGCACTGGGTGCTGTTCGTCGGCATGGGCATCATGGCGGGCGTCGGCCATTACTTCCTAACCATCGCCTACAGCCAGGCGCCGGCCGCGGTCGTGGCGCCATTCAACTACGTCCAGCTCCTGGGCGCGGCGGCGCTGGGTTATCTCGTGTTCGGCGACTTCCCCGATTTCTGGACGTGGGTCGGCGCGGGCGTGATCATCTGCTCGGGCCTCTATCTCGGCCACATCGAGCGCCAGCGACACAAGGCGCTGATCAAGAAGTAGCGTGCGTGGTCAGGAATTGACCTGAGGTCGCGCCGCCGCGCGGCGGATTCACATTGCCATCGCGGCTTTTTGTGCTGGCACATCCCTTGCTTGAAATTCGGCAGCGCAGAATCGCGCTAGCGCGATTCTTCTCGGTTGGCGTGCCGGCACCTTTGAGGACGGTCGCACCGAGTAGCGACCGACAAGGAGTTGTCAGTCGCAGACTCGCCAGAACCCAGCAGTCGCCATTCAACAATCTCCGCTGCCCGAGGAGGCTCTCCATGTGTGATCGCATCGGCTGTACGCATTTTCCGACTCTGTCCCAGATGAATTTCAGCGGCACCGTCGCGCCGTCACGTCGCCGCTTCCTGAAAGGCACCGCGGCCGTCAGCACCATTACCATGGCAGCCGGCCCGGGCATGTTCATGGGCGGTCCGGCCCATGCCGCGGCCGGCATCAAGTCGACCCATGGCAGCGGCTTCTGCAATCTCAACCTCTTCCTGGCGCATTCGCGGCAATATGCGAAGGCGGCGGGCACCGAACTGATCTTCATCAACACGCCGACCTCGGCCGAGATGGTGACGTTCCTCGGCATGGGCCAGGTCGATATCGGCCTGATGCCCTACACCAGCTTCATGGCGCTTCACGACAAGGGCGCGCCGGTCAAGATCGTGGCCGGTGGCGGCGTCGAAGGTTGCGCCATCGTGGCGAGGCCCGGCCTCGATTCGCCGGAGAAGCTCAAGGGCAAGACGCTCGGCACCTTCCAGATGGATACGCTGGAGGTCATGCCCTACGACTACCTGAAGAAGCACAACATCGCCTTCAAGGACGTGAAGGTCCGCTACATGGGCAACACGCCCGAGGCCGTCGAGGCCTTCAAGGCGGGCGCCATCGACTGGATCTGCACGATCGAGCCCTACGCCTCGGCGCTGGTGGCCGACGTCAAGGGTGCGGTCATGCTGACCAACGGCGTCGATCTCTACGGCAAGGGCTACACCGATTGCGTGCTCGCGGCACGGGCGAGCCTGATCAAGGACAACCCGGCCGGGCTGAAGGCGATCATCAAGAGCATGATGCAGGCCCAGCTCGACGCCGAGACCGAGACCGAGGCGGTGCTGAAGGAGCTGGTCGGCAAGTACTACAAGACCTCGATGGAGAACGCGAAGATCGCCCAGGGCAAGCAGCCCGCCGTGGTCGACGCGCGCAGCCAGACCGACTTCATCCTGCAGCGCACCGACAGCGTTATGGAGATGGGCTACATCAAGAAAAAGCCCGGCCGTGACGCAATCGACTGGACCATGCTCGAGGCGGTGATCAAGGAGAACCCCGACCTCTACGGCAAGCTCAAGTACAAGTCCGCCTGATGGCTGTCGTCACGCGCGACAGCGAATCATCGGGCGCCGCCGCCGGGACATCCCGCCCGGCGGCGGCATCCCGGCTGCTGGCCTCGATGGCCGGGCTCGACTGGCTGGCCAAGATCTGGTGGACCTGCCTCTCGATCGGCCTGTTCGCGGGCCTGTGGGAACTGTGCTGGGCGATGGGCTGGGCGGACGAGAAGCTGCTGCCGCCGCCGCACATCTTCCTCGACAACATCGCCGAGCAGGGGCGGTACTTCAACACGGCCACGCGCTGGCAGGTCGGCCAGTCGATGACCGAGGGCCCGTCGGCCTTCGAATCGGTGCTGATCACCGGAGCCGCCACAACGGCGCGCGTGTTCGTGGGCCTCATCATCGCCTCGGTGCTGGCGATCGGTGTCGGCGTGCTGATCCGCTACTACCGCTTCTTCGACCGGCTGGTGCTGCCGACCATTACGCTGCTGTCTCCGGTGTCGCCGATCGCCTGGTTGCCGGTCGCGATCTTCCTGTTCGGCATAGGCAACGCGCCCGCCATCTTCATGGTCGTGGTGGCGCTATTCTTCCACATGGTGCTGGCGACCATCAACCAGATCGACACGGTCAACACCAACCTCATCAACGTGGCGCGCACCATGGGTGCCTCGAAGGCGCAGATCTATGCGCGCGTCATCGTTCCCGCCATCCTGCCCGGCATGCTCCAGGTCCTGCGCATGAACCTGTTCGGTGCCTGGATGGTGGTGCTGGTCGCCGAGTCGACGGGTGTCGGCTACGGCATGGGCCAGGTGATCATGCTGGCGCGCAACACTTTCAATCCATCGCTGGTGTTCTTCACCATCGCCGTGATCGGTGTGCTGGGCTTCACCTTCGACTGGTTGCTGCGGCTGGCGCAGCGTCGCATCCTGTACTGGTTGCCCGATACCGTGGAGAGACTGCGTGTCCTCTGAAGACGCCCCGCATTTTTCCTCGAAGGACGCCGTGGTCTGCCGCGGCGTCGGCAAGACCTGGGCGGTGGGTACCAAGCGCGCCCACAACGCCCTGACCGACATCGACCTCGACATCGCACCGGGCGAGTTCGTGGTCTTCCTCGGCCCCTCGGGCTGCGGCAAGAGCACCTTGCTCTACCTGATCGCCGGCCTCGAGGATGCGACGGAAGGCAAGCTCTGGTCGTTCGGCGACCTCGTGGACAAGCCGTCGCCCGAGCGCAGCCTGATCTTCCAGGAGACTTCGCTCTTCCCGTGGCTGACCGTGTGGGAGAACGTGAGCTTCGGCCTGTCGATCCGCGGCGCCAGCAAGGAGGAGCGCCGCACCGTCGCGGGCGAAGCCTTGCAGCGGGTCGGCCTCAAGGCCGCGATGGACAAGCGGCCCGACGAACTGTCCGGCGGAATGCGCCAGCGGGTCGCCGTGGCCCGCGCGCTCGCCATGCGTCCCAAGGTCCTGCTGATGGACGAGCCCTTTGCCGCGCTCGACGTCCAGACGCGCGCGCGCATGCAGGACTTCCTGCTCGACGTCTGGCGCGATTCGGGCGCTTCGGTCCTGTTCGTCACCCACCATATCGACGAGGCGGTGGCGCTGGCCGACCGGGTGGTCGTCTTCACCTCGCGGCCGGGCCGCATCAAGACCATCGTGCCGATCGACATGCCGCGTCCGCGCAACCTCTTCTCGCGCGAGGCGGAGGATCTGCGCATCCAGCTCACCGACCTGTTGCGCGACGAGGTCGACCGCGCCTTTGCCGAGCAGGAAGCGCTCGCCGTAACGGCCTGATTTCATAGTCATTCATCGAAGGAGAAGCCGACCATGGCCACCAGCCTGATCCGAAGCCGCGCCGCCATCACCGGCACCAAGGACCGTTTCACCTGGAACGAGATCAAGGACGGCGCCGTCCTGCAGGAAGACGGCGTCATCGTCGCCATCGGCACCTATGACGATCTGCACGCCAAGCACCCGACCGTGTCGGTGATCGGCACCGGCAAGGAGATCCTGCTGCCGGGCTTCGTGAACGGCCATCACCATGTCGGCCTGACACCGGTCCAGCTGGGCTCGCCCGACATGCCGCTCGAACTGTGGTTCATCACCCGCATGGTGATCCGCAATCTCGACCTCTATCTCGACACCCTCTACTCGGCCTTCGAGATGATCGGCTCGGGCATCACCACGGTGCAGCACATCCAGGGCTGGATGCCGGGCACCTTGCCCGATGTCGAGAAGCGCGCGACCGAGACCATCAAGGCCTACGAAGATGTCGGCATGCGCGTAAGCTATTGCTACGCGGTGCGCGACCAGAACCGGCTCGTCTACCAGGCCGACGAGGAGTTCGTCAGGAGCCTGCCGAGCGAGCTGCGGGGGCCGATGCAGCGCTGGTTCGACCGCTTCAAGATGAGCCTCGACGACGCGATGGACATGTTCAAATCGTTCCATTCGCAGCATCACAACAAGCGCCGGGTGAAGATCCAGCTCGCGCCGGCCAACCTGCACTGGTGCTCGGACCCGGCGCTGACGAAGCTCAGCGAGGCCTCGGCCAAGTACAACGTACCGATGCACATGCACCTGCTCGAGACGGCCTACCAGAAGGAATATGCCTGGCGGCGCGGCAACTGCACGGCGCTGGAATATATCGACCGCTTCGGCATGGTGAACGAGCGCCTAACCCTGGGCCATGGCGTGTGGCTGAACGAGAAGGACATCGACCGGCTCGCCGAGGCCAAGGGCTGCGTCTGCCACAACTGCTCGTCCAACTTCCGCCTGCGCTCGGGCGTGGCGGCGCTCAATCACTTCGAGAAGAAAGGCATCAACACCGCGATCGGCCTCGACGAGGCCGGCATCAACGACGACCGCGACATGCTGCAGGAGCTGAAGCTGGTGCTGCGCGCCCACCGCGTGCCGGGCATGGTCGAGGCCGACGTGCCGACCATGGCGCAGGTGCTGCGCATGGCGACGGTCGGCGGCGCGAAGACGACGCCGTTCGGCGAAAGCATCGGCACCCTGGAGGTCGGCAAGGCCGCCGACATGGTGCTGATCGACTGGGAGAGCGTGGCCTATCCCTATCTCGACGAGATGACCCCGACGCTCGACGCGGTGGTGCAGCGCGCCAAGCAGCAGGCCGTCACCATGACGATGTGCGACGGCGAGGTGATCTACAAGGACGGCACCTTCACCAAGGTCGACCGGACGGCGGCCCTGAAGGCGCTGCACGACGATCTCAGCAAGGCCCTGGCCGACGACGAGGTCGAGCGCCGCAAGCTCTCGCTCGCGCTGCTGCCGCACGCCCGGAAGTTCTACGAGAACTACATGGACCCGTCGAAGCACCAGCCGTTCTACAGCACGAGCTCGCGGGTGTGATGCTGGGGGCGCGCCACTCCAGTGGCGCGTCTTCTCTTGAATCTTGAACGCGCCACTGGAG
>NZ_JBXAPM010000004.1:175025-439902 GCF_058803965.1 Reyranella sp. GW821-FHT14A01 | reverse complement strand
CATCGATAAGCCAGGCTAATCTGAAATGTGTTCACCATGTCTCCGAACAGGTGTTCACCATCTCCCCGGCCCAAACACATCGGAATGGGGAGGAAGGGGTTCTAATCGAACGCGTAAGCGGCCATCGACAGGTTGCCCAACGTGAAGCTGCGATGGAGCGCCCGACCCTGCGCTCCCTCGCCGGCCGCGCCATACGCGACATGCAGCGGCAGGAGATGCTCGTCGGTCGGATGGGCCTCGCGGGCATAGGGGGCGCGGGCGCGGTAATCGGCGAGCGCCGCCTCGTCGCCCTTCCCGACCGTGTCGGCCACCCAGTCGTCGAAGGCCTGTGCCCAGGGCTCGGGCTCCGAGTCCTCTCCGGGGACCAGCGCGCGCAAGTTATGGGTGGCGCTGCCGCTGCCCATCACCAGCACGCCCTCCTCGCGCAAGGTGCTGAGCTTGCGGCCGAGCGCGATGTGGTGCGCCGGGCTCATCGCCGGCTGCACCGAGAGCTGGAAGATCGGGATGTCGGCCTCGGGCCAGCCCAGCATCGCCGGCACCCAGGCGCCGTGATCGAGGCCGCGATGATGATCGTGCGCGGCGCCTGTGAGTTTCGCCACTTTCTCGGCGAGCTTCGGCGCGCCGGGCGCGGCGTAGCGCAGTTTGTAGAGATCCTCGGGGAAGCCGTAGAAATCGTGGATCGTGTCGGGCTTGCGCGCCACCGACACGGCCGGCACGTCGGTATCCCAATGCGACGACACCGCGACGATCGCCGTCGGGCGCGGAATTTGCTGGCCGAGGCCGGCCAGGAAGGTCCGCGCGGGCGCGTCGCTCAGGATCAGCGTGGGCGCTCCATGCGACACAAAGATCGTCGGCATCGACATGTCTTTATTCCTCTGGGACTGCATGGCAGCGTGTATGAAATGGGTTCAAGTCTATCACGGGAAAGGTGACTGAATGTTGGGTTTGCGGAGACGGGTTGCCCTGGCGGCTTCCCTCGGATTGGCGGCCGCGATGGCCACGGTTTCTGTGCCGGCGGCGGCACAGACGACGCTGAGGATGGTGTCGCACGCCGACATCAAGATCCTCGATCCGATCTGGACGACCGCGCTGATCACCCGCAACCACGGCTATCTGGTCTACGACGTCCTGTTCGCCAAGGACGCGGACCTCAAGATCCAGCCGCAGATGGCGGAGAAGTACACCGTCTCCGACGACAAGCTCACCTGGACGATCACCCTGCGTGACGGCCTCGAATGGAGCGACGGCACGCCCGTGACGTCCGAGGACTGCATCGCCTCGATCAAGCGCTGGGGCGCCCGCGACGGCTTCGGCCAGTTGCTGCTGAAGGCGACCAAGGACATCAAGGCGGTCGACGCCAAGACCTTCGCGATCGAGCTGAAGGAGCCGTTCGGCCTGGTCCTCGACGCCCTGGGCAAGCCTTCGTCGAACGTGCCGTTCATGATGCCCAAGCGGGTCGCCGAGACCGATCCCAACAAGCAGATCGAGGACTACACCGGTTCCGGCCCCTTCATCTTCAAGAAGGAGGAGTGGAAGCCCGGCGAGAAGATCGTCTACGTCAAGAACACCAAGTACAAGCCGCGTAACGAGCCGCCCTCGATGCTGGCCGGCGGCAAGGTCGCCAAGGTCGACCGCATCGAATGGCTGGCGATCACCGATCCCAGCACGGCGGTCAACGCGCTGATGGCGGGTGAGATCGACCTGATCGAATCGCCGGTGCCCGATCTCTTCCCGATGCTGAAGGCCGACAAGAATATCGCCCTGTTCGGCTGGAACTCGCTCGGCAGCCAGATCATCATGCGCTTCAATTCGCTGCACCCGCCCTTCAACAACGTGAAGGCGCGCCAGGCGGCGATGTGGGCGCTTGCCCAGGAAGACATGCTGCGCGCCCAGGTCGGCGATCCCGAAATCTACAAGGTCTGCAACGCGCCGTTCGTCTGCGGCACGACCTACGGCAAGGAATATGGCGACCTGCTGATCAAGCCCGACCTCGCCAAGGCGCGCCAGCTCCTGAAGGAGAGCGGCTATGACGGCACGCCGATCGCGATGCTGCAGCAGACCGACCTGCAATCCTCCAACCAGGTGCAGGCCGTCGCCAAGCAGCAGCTCGAGAGGGCCGGCTTCAAGGTCGACCTGCTGGCGATGGACTGGCAGACCGTGGTGGCCCGTCGCGCCCGCAAGGAGCCGCCGGCGCAGGGTGGCTGGAACATCTTCTTCACCACCAACATCACGCTCGACCTCGACAACCCGGGCACCAACGCCTACGCCGCCGGCACCTGCGAGAAGGCATGGTTCGGCTGGCCGTGCGATCCCGAGATCGAGGTCCTGCGCGCCGCCTTCATCCGGGAAGGCGACCCCGCCAAGCGCAAGGAGCTGGGCTACGCCATCTCCGACCGCCTGATGGACCAGGGCTTCTACGCCCCGGTCGGCCAGTACAAGGCCTTCGGCGCCTACCGCAAGGACCGGATCAGCGGCTGGCTCGCCGGCCCGGTTCCGGTGCTCTGGAACATCAGCAAGAAGTGACACGCATTTAGGCGTGTCATCCCGAGCCCTTGCGAGGGATCCTTCCGAACCAGAAGGATCCCTCGTTCGCTCGGGATGACACAGACTACTAAGCCGCCTGCGCGAGCGGCTCTTCGCGCCAGCGGTGGCTGGCTTCGGCGACGCGGCGGCCGAGCGCCTCGAAGGTCTTGAAGTCGCTGGCACCGATTCCCTCGACACCCTGGTCGGCATTGGCCTGGCCCATCGCGCCGATCGAGGCGCCGACACGGTTCAGGTCCGCGCTCGAGCCCTTCGAGTTGTTGTTGCCCGGCGGCAGGCCGAGGCCGACCCACACCATGCCGTGCTGAACCGCCAGGGTGAGCAGCTGGTAGAGCGTGTTGTGCTTGTCGCCGTTCCACGACGCGGAGACGGTGAAGCCAGCGGCGAGCTTGTTTCGCCACTTGCCCTCCATCCAGCGGCTCGACGTCCAGTCCTTGAACTTGGCGAAGTCGGCCGACACACCGCCCATGTAGGTCGGGCTGCCGAAGACGATGGCGTCCGCCGCGTCCAGCTCGGCCCCGCGGGCCTCGGCTTCGGCGACCGGGATCAGGCTGACAGTAGTACCGGGAACCGACCGCGCGCCCGTGGCGACGGCTTCGGCGAGAGCCTGGGTGTGGCCGTAGCCCGAATGATAGACGATGGCGACGTTGCTCATGATGGATTCCAATCCTTTGATTTCACTGAAGAAATCGGGATAGCCGTTTCTCCAGTTCAGTTGCTTTCACAAAGTGACTAGAAACATCTGGGATGCGAGCTATATATTCACCAGTAGGTACCAAATCGTAACCTGAAGGTTTTTTCCATGAGCATCCCAACCCCGGCCACCGCCGCCCAGGCCAAGGAAAGCGTCTCCTGCCCGATGGACTTCATCCTGCGCATGCTGATGGGGCCCTGGACGACGTACATCCTCTACAACCTGCGCACCCACGGGCCGCAGCGCTTCGGCGAGCTGAAGCGCCGCGTCTCGGGCATCTCCGCCAAGATGCTGACCGAACGCCTGCGCACGCTGGAGGGCGCCGCGCTAGTGAAGCGCGACTACGAGGCGACCATCCCGCCCAAAGTCACCTACTCGTTGACCAAGCGCGGCGGTGAGCTCGACGGCGTCATGGACAAGCTGGCCGAGATCGCCATCCGCTGGGAAGCCGAGGACGCCGCCAAGCGCACGGGCCGCGCAGTCGACACGAATCCGTCAGAGAAGCCGGCGCAACTCCACGCGGCGGAGTAGCGATCAGCCGCAGAGCCAGATGTTCACGGCAAAGCGACTGTCGGCAAAGCCGCCGCCGGGACAGGATACAAGCTCGACCTCGTGACGGGCGGTCGACGGGAAGACCAGCAGGCTGTCATGCTCGGGCTCGACATCGATCGTTTCGCCACCGCCCAGATCGAAGATCCTGAGCCGCCCGCCGGTGAAGCGGCGCGGTTCGCGATGGAAGTAGTAGACCATCGTGAGGCGCCGCCGGCCGCCCGGCGTGTACTGGTCGCCGGTGAAAGTATCGGTATGCGGGAGATAGAAGGCGCCGTCGCCGTGCGCCACCACTTCCATCTGCGTGCTGTTGGGTGGCGTGTGTTCCATCTCGAAGTCCGCCTCGAGCTCCGCCTGCAGCGCCAGCGCCTTGCGGCGGAGCGGACGGGCAAAGTCGCCGAGATCTTTCAGGACAGACGACTGGCGAGTGAGGGTTTCAAGCCGGCCGGTGCCCTCATGGGCCAGGCGAGTCGGGATGAACTGCGCTTCGGCAGCCAGCGTGTAGGCCAGCAAACGGGCCGAGCCTGCCTCGCCCAGCCAGCCTGCGAGGACCCGGTGGGGCGGAAACCGCCCGCCGAGGAAAGACGGTTCCGACATCCGCCAGCTTTGGGTGTGTTAACTGACCGTGGCAAGCCTTTGTTTTGAAAAGTGAATTCAGCGAGACTTGAAGCAGCCCCTCAGAGTGTTAATCCAATGCAGGAGCGATGACCGTTAAGCCGAATTTCCTCTGTGCCGGTAGCCCGAAAGTTCATGCAAAGAGTTAGCTCGCTTTTCTCTTCCGACTGCTCACCTGGATTATGAGGAAGTGCCGCTTCGTATCCCTAAAAATGAGCATGAATGAGGATCCCTCGCCTGAACGAAGCGAGGGATCCTTTGCCCCTACTTCTTCGTCACGCCCCAGAAGACCGGCACCGGCGGCGGCGGGTTGAGCGTACCGATGTTGGAGCGGACGGCGCTGACGCCGAACCACTCGCCGAGCGGGACGTGCGTCACGACCTTGATGGCTCGCTCCTGGACGGCAGTGGCGGCGGCCTTCTTCTCGGCTTCGGTGGTCGCCTGCACGTACTTGTCGCGCAGCTTCTCCAGCTCCTCGTCGCAGGGCCAGCCGGAGCGGGCCTTGTCGCAGCTTGCGATCAGGAAGGGCGTCATCAGCGGGTCGAGGATGTCGACCTGCGACCAGCTCGTCGAGAAGGCGTTCCAGCCACCCTCGGAGACCGGCACCTTCTTGGCCAAGCGCACGATCACGCTCTGCCAATCCATCGACACCATGTCGACCTTGAAGCCGGCCTTCTCCAGCAGTGACTTGGCGACGGGGCCGAGCTGCTTGATGACGCCAAGATCGGTCGGCGCCAGCAGAGTCACCGGTGTGCCGTCGTAGCCCGCTTCCGCCAGCAGCGCCTTGGCCTTGGCGGCATTGCCCTCGATCAAGCCGGCCATGCCGGCATCGGTCGCCAGCGGCGAGCCGCAGGTAAACATCGCCTTGCAGGTTTGCCAGAAGCGCTTGTCGCCGATATTGGCCTGCAGGAAGTCCTCTTGGTTCAACGCGAGCGCGGCAGCCTGGCGGATCTTCTCGTTGTTGAAGGGCGGCTGTAGCCAGTTCGGCCGGAATGCGTACTGGTTGGAGACGCGGCCCTTGATGACCCGGATGCCCTTGTCCTTCTCGATCAGCGGCAGGTGGTCGGACGATACGCCTTCAAGATAGTCGATCTCGCCGTTCAGCAGCGCGTTGACCTGCGTCTCGGCGTCGGGGATCCACATCCACTCGACCCGGTCGACGTTCACGACCTTGCCGCCGGACAGGCCGGACATCGGCTCGGCGCGCGGCTTGTACTTGGCGAACTTGGTGTAGACGAGCTTCTCGCCGGGCTTCCATTCCTCCTTCTTGAACACGAAGGGACCGGAGCCGATATATTCCTCGATCTGCTTGAACGGATCGGTCTCGGCGATTCGCTTGGGCATCATGAAGGGCACGACGACCGAGGGCTTGCCCAGTGCCTCGATCACCGCGCCGAACTTGTCCTTCAGCACGATCTGGAAGGTCTTGGCGTCGACGACCTTGTACTCCTTCAGCGCCTGGGCGAGCTTCTGGCCCATGCCGTCGCGCGCCGACCAGCGCTTCAGCGAGGCGATGCAATCCTCCGCCGTCACCGGCTGGCCGTCATGCCACTCCAGCCCGTCGCGCAGCTTGAAGGTCCAGGTCAGCCCGTCGTCGCTGGTCGTCCAGGTGTCGACCATCTGCGGCTTCACCTGGAACTTCTCGTCCATGGCGAACAGCACGTCGTAGAGCATGTAGCCGTGATTGCGGGTGATATAGGCACCGCTCCAGATCGGATCGAGCACCTTCACATCGGAATGCATCACCACCTTGAGGGTCTGCGCCGAGGCGATCGGTATGGCGGAAACGGTGGCGAGGGCGGCGACAGCGGATAGGAGGAAACGACGCATCAATGGGCCCCATGAACAACGCGAGGCCAAAATTCTAGGGCGAGTTCACAGCCTGTGTCAGTGCGGGAGAGCTTGTTCGATGAAAAAGAAACTTCATCCGGTGGCCGCCTGCTGACACGGTTCTTGCAAGGCCTTGAGTCCAGCAAGAGCAAAGATCCTTCGCTGCGCTCAGGATGACACCGGTTTTGGAATTGGCACGGTGCGCCAACTTAGAAAACGGTGTCATCCTAAGCGTAAGCGAGGGATCCTTAACTCACCTCATCAGCGTCAGACAGCCAGCTCAAGCTTATAAATCCGCGCCGCCGTGCCTGCGAACAACGCTGTCTTCTCCGACGCCGACGCGCCTGCCGAAATCCGCTTGAAGGCGTTCCACAGGACGCCGTAGCCCGAGGTGATCTTGTCGACCGGGAAGTTGCTCTCGTACATGCAGCGGTCGACGCCGAACAGCTCGATGCAGGTCTCGACCCAGGGCCGAAACGCGTCGGCCAGTTCCTGCGAACCGGGCGGCGTCGGGCGCTGGTAGAAGTCGAAGAAACCCATGGCCATGCCGAGGCCGCCGACCTTCACCACGATGTTCTGCCGCTTGGCGAGCTCGGCCATCGACTTCTTCCAGGTCGCGCGCACCTCGTCGTGGCGGCCGGCGTAGCCGGCATAGCCCAGCGGTCCGCCGACATGGTCGAGGATGATGTGCGTGTTCGGGAAGGCGTCGGCCAGCGCGGCGATCTCGAGAATCTGCGGATGGTAGAGCCAGGCGTCGAAGGTCAAATCGCGCTTCGCCAGCTCCCTAAAACCCTCGCGCCATGTCGCGTCGCGGGTCTGCTCGGGCGGCGGATCGTTGCGCGAGTTGCGGACGCCCGGGTCGGCATCCCAGCCGGTCTGGTGGCGGATGCCCTTGAAGCGGCCGTTGCCGGCGGCGATCTGGGCATCGAATACGTCACCCGCCTTCTCGCCGAGGCGCAGGTCGACATGGCTGACGATACCCGCGCAGGCGCGCAGGTTGCCGTAGAGGCCCGAGGCGCTCATCGCCGCCACGCCATTGGCGAACTCGGTCTCGCCGATACAGCGCAGTTCGGCCGGCCCGTCCTTGCGATACATCGAGTGGCAGTCGACGAACACCGTGCCGACGATGTTGTGCCCGGTCTGCGTGTCGGCCAGCAGGTCGTGGAACAGGTAGTCGTTGCCCCTGCGCTGCCAGAGATGATGGTGCGGATCGACGATCGGCAGGTCGGGCTCGAGCGCGGGCTCGCTCACCTTGGCGACCCAGGCGTTGTCGGGGTTCAGCACATTGCCCAGGCCTTCGACAGGTTGAGCCATCGTTTCCTCCATATCTTGATTGTTCAGGTGACGATCGGATCGGCGATCATCGAGACGTGCGCGGCGACCACCTTCCAGCCCTCGGGGAAGCGCGCCCAGGTCTGCATTTGTCGACCGGTCATCTCCTTGCCGCGGACCTTGTAGACGAGGGTCGCGGTGGCGAAGTCGCGGCCCAGGGTCACGATGTCGAGACGCAGCCGCTTCTCCTTGGTGCCGGGACCGGGCACGCGCGCCACGCGATGGGCGTGGATGCGGTCGAAGCCGTAGCCGTGCTCGTTGTTGGCCAAGCGGATCGTATGCGGGCTGTTCCAGAAAGTGGCGTCGAGCACATCCACGTTCTTGTCGATCAGCGCCTGCTCGTAGCGCTCGAACAGCGTGCGCACCTCTTCGACGACTTCGGGAATGTTCGGTGTCAGATCCGTCACTTAACGCCTCTCCTTGGCTGGATTGCCCACGACAGTAGCACCGGGCGCCACGTCGCGGGTGACGACGGCGCCCGCGCCGACGATCGCCCCATCGCCGACCGTGACACCCGGCAGGATGATCGCGCCGCCGCCGATCCAGACATCGGCGCCGATGGCAATTGGCCGGCCGAACTCAAGGCCGGCGCGACGTTGCGCGGGATCGCGCGGATGGTCCGCGGTCAGGATCTGGACGCCCGGCCCGATCTGCGTGCGATCGCCGATCGTGACCTTCACGACGTCGAGGATGATGCAGTTGAAGTTGAGGAAGACGCCCGCGCCGAGGCTGATGTTGTAGCCGTAGTCGCAATGGAAGGGCGGACGGATGTAGGCGCCCTCGCCCACCGACGCCATGATCTCTCGCAACAAGGCCGGATAGTCCTGCTGCGTGGCGGCGATCGAGGCATTGTAGCGGTCCATCCACTCGGCAACGCGCCGCGCGTCGGCAGCCAGCTCCTCGCCGGTCGCCACGTAGAGCTCGCCCGCCAGCATCTTCTGCTTTTCGCTCGCCACGAAACCCTCCGCGGCGAACGATCAGGCCGCCGCCTCCATCGCGCGCGCCACGGCCACCAGGTTCGCGTCGCTGCCGCGCGGGCCGATGATGGACAGGCCGACCGGCAGACCGTCAACCGTCGTGGCGCCCGGAAGATTGACCTGCGGAAAGCCCGCCAACCCGCCCTGTGCGCACAGGCAGGTGATGCGGTCGCGCAGCGGATCGAGCCTCGAGAGCGGTTGACCGACGAGAGGTGCGGGGAACGGCGTCGTCGGCAGGCAGAGGATGGTGCCGGCCGGCAGCAGGTATTTCATGCGCCCGCGCACTTCCTGGCGCATGAGGTTGGCCCAGGCCCTGTCGCCGTCGGCGATCATCGAGCCCGCGACCAGCGCCTTGGCGACCGAGAAGGCAAAGCGTGGATTGCGCGCCTCGAGCCACGGCCGGAACGTCGCATAGGCCTCGGCCGGCTGGATCGTACGTTGCGCGCGCGCCCAGACCGAAAGGCCCTGCGGCGCCATGATCTCCTCGCGACTCGCTCCGACGAGCCCGACGAGCTTTTTCACCATCGGCTGCAGCGCCTTGGACGTGCCTGCATCCGCGAAGCCGAAGGCGTCGACCGCAATCACGACCCTGGTCGGCAGCGTCGATGGAATCTCCTCGCCCAGCAGGACGGCGGACACTTTCGCGAAGGTCTCGGCATCGCGCGCGAACCAGCCGGTCGTGTCGGAGGTCGGTGCCTGCGGGAGCATGCCCGTGACATCGATGCGGCCGTGTGTCGGACGGATGCCGTATAGACCGCAGAAACTCGACGGCACGCGCACCGAGCCGCCGGTGTCGGTTCCGAGCGCGGTGTCGCAGACTCCCGCCGCGACCGCGGCCGCCGAGCCCGAGGACGAGCCGCCGGGTACACGGCCCGGGGCGCGAACGTTCTTCGGCGTCCCGTCGAAGGCATTCTCGCCCAAGATGCCGAGCGAGACCTCGTCGGTGATGGTCTTGCCGATCAGGGTCGCGCCGGCATCGAGCAGCGTCTGCACTGCCCAGGCATGTTTGTCGGGGATGGGACGGCCGGTCGGCCAGTCGTGATTGCCGCCGCCCGTCGGGACACCGGCCACGTCGAAGAGGTCCTTGGCCGCGAAGGTGAGGCCCGACAGCGGACCACCGGCCCGACCCTCGATGCGGACGCGCGGCCCCGGAACGAAAGCGCCGATCTCGTCGGTCATGGAACACCTGTCATCACGGACGGGGGAAGTCCCGTCCCGGAGCGTAGCGAAAAATCTCCCGCCTGCCATGCAATTGTCTGGCCGCGGTGCGAGGTCCTTCGCTGCGCTCTGGATGACCGACTTTACTCGGCCGGCGCCGGCGGCGTGCGGTCCTTGGTGCGCCACCGCTTGGCCCAGCCGGGGCTGAACTTCATGCCGGTGAGCTTGTCGAACCACATGTAAACGACCGGCGTGATGTAGAGCGTGAGGCACTGCGATACGAGCAGGCCGCCGACCACCGTGACGCCGAGCGGCTGGCGCAGCTCGGCGCCGGCGCCATGGCCCAGCGCGATAGGCAGCGAGCCCAGCAGCGCGCAAGTCGTCGTCATCATGATGGGCCGGAAACGCAGCTCCGCCGCCTCGACGATCGCCTGCTCAGCCGACGCGCCTTGCGCCCGTCGTTCGAGCGCGAAGTCGACCATCATGATGGCGTTCTTCTTCACGATGCCGATCAGCATGACCACGCCGATCAGCGCGATCACGGAGAGGTCCATGCCGAAGAGCTGCAGGGTGATCAGCGCGCCGATACCGGCCGACGGCAGGCCCGACAGGATGGTCAGCGGATGGATGAAGTTCTCGTACAGGATTCCCAGGATCAGGTAGATCACGAGAATCGCGGCGAACAGCAACATGCCCTGGTTGGCCACGGCCTGCTGGAACACCTGGGCGCTGCCCTCGAAGCTGGTGGCAATGCTGGTCGGCAGTCCGACTTCGCGGGCCACCGCCTCGATGTCCTTCACCGCGTCGCCCAACGCCACGCCCGGCGCCAGGTTGAACGAGATGATGACCGCCGGCAGCTGCGCGATGTGATTGACCGTCAGCGAGGTCGGCTTGTCGTTGCGCTTGGCCACAGTGTCGAGCGGCACCAGACCACCGGTCGGCGTGCGGATCTGCATGCGCCGCAGCACCTCGTTGGTGTCGGCATACTTCGGGTCGGCCTCGAGGATGACCTGGTAGGTATCGTCGGGCGCATAGATGGTCGAGACCTGGCGCGTGCCGAAGGCCGAGTAGAGCGCCAGGCGGATCTGGTCGACCGAAAGGCCCAAGCGCGAAGCGGTGTCACGATCGACGTCGATCACGGTCGAGCGCGCCTTGACCTGGAGATCGGAATTCACGTCGGTGAGCGACGGGATGCGCTTCATGCGCTCTTCCATCAGCGGCGCGTATTCACGCAGCAGCGCCAGGCTGCTGGAGCGCATGCCGAACTGGTACTGCGCGCGGCTCTGCGTGGTCGCGATGTTGATCGACTGGATCGGCTGATAAAAGATGTTGATGCCGGGCACCGTCGACGAGGCGCGGCGCAGGCGGGCGATCACTTCCAGGGCGCTCGCCTTGCGCTCGGGCTTTTCGCGCAGGGTGATGAAGATACGGCCCGAGTTGACCGTGCTGGCCGCGTTGCCGCCGCCCACCGTCGACATGACCGAAACGACGTCGGGATCGCGCTTGATGACCTCGGCGAGCGCCGCCTGGCGCGCCACCATCGCATCGAACGAGGCATCGTCCGGACCGACGGTCGAACCGGTGATCTGGCCGATATCCTCCGACGGGAAGAAGCCTTTCGGAATGGTCTGGAACAGGTAGGCCGTCAGCACGAAGGTGCCGAGCGTGATGGCCAGCACCAGGCGCGGCAACTTCACGACGCGGCGCAACGACCACGAGTAACCCTCGGTGATCTTGTTGAAGCTCCACTCGAAAAGCCGCAGCAGGGCGTTGTGCTTCTCGTGGTGGTCGATCGGCTTCAGCAGCCGCGAGCACAGCATCGGCGTGAGCGTCAGCGACACGATGCCCGAGATCAGGATGGCCATGCTGATGACCAGGCCGAACTCGTTGAACATGCGGCCGACCACGCCGCCCATGAACAGCACCGGGATGAACACCGCGACCAGCGACAGCGTCATCGACACGATGGTGAAGCCGACTTCCTTGGAGCCCTTGAAGGCGGCATCCAGCGGCTTCTCGCCCGCCTCGATGTGGCGGACGATGTTCTCCAGCATGACGATGGCGTCGTCGACGACGAAGCCCACGGCGAGCGTCAGCGCCAGCAGCGAGATGTTGTCGATCGAATGCCCGCAGAGATACATGCCCGCGAAGGTGCCAATCACCGAGATCGGCAGCGCGATGGCCGGGATGATGGTTGCTCGCACGCTGCGCAGGAAGAAGTAGATGGCGATGATGACCAGGACGCCGGCGAGGACCAGCGTGAACTCGACGTCCTCGATGGCTTCGCGGATCGAGACCGAGCGGTCGTTCAGGATGCTGATGTCGACGCCGCTGATCATCTCGGCCTGGATGGCCGGCAGCATGGCCTTGACCCTGTTGACCACCTCGACGGTATTGGCATCGGGCTGGCGATAGACCGCCAGCAGGATGGCCCGCGTGCCGTCGAGCCAGCTCGCGACCTTGTCGTTCTCGACGCTGTCGATGGCGGTCGCGACGTCGGAGATGCGGACCGGCGCGCCGTTCTGCCAGCTCACGACGACCGGCATGTAGTCGGCCGCCTTGTTGATCGGGCCAGTCGCATCGAGGATCGAGCTCTGGCGCGAATCGGCAATGGCGCCGACCGGCTTGCTCGAGTTGGCCGCGACGATGGCATTCTGCAATTCCTGCAGGGTGAGGCCGCGCGCCGCGAGCTGGTCGAGGTCGGCGCGGACGCGCACGGCGTATTTCTGCGTGCCGAAGATCAGCACCTGGGCGATGCCGGGCAGGGTCGAGATACGCGGCAGGATCGCGCGGTTGGCGAAGGCGTCGACGTCGGACAGGCGCACCTGGCTCGATTTCAGCGCCAGGAACATGATCGGGAAGTCGGCCGGGTTGACCTTGCGGAAGCTGGGTGGCGTCGGCAGCTCGACCGGCAGGCGGCGCATCGCCGAGGAAATCGCCGACTGCACGTCAAGCGCGGCACCGTCGATGCTGCGGTTGAGGTCGAACTGCAGGACGATCGCCGTGTTGCCCAGCGACGAGGTCGAGGTCATCGACGTCACGCCGGCAATGGTCGAGAACTGGCGTTCGAGGATCGAGGCGACGGAGGCGGCCATCGTCTCGGGGCTGGCGCCCGGAAGCTGCGCCTGGACCTGGATGGTCGGGAAGTCGACGCGCGGCACCGCGGCGACGGGCAGCTGCTTGAAGCCGAAGACGCCCGCGATGACGATCATCGCCATCAGCAGGATCGTCATGACGGGACGGCGAATGCAGAGAGCCGAAAGCGACATATCCGCTCTCCGTTAAGGGTTAGCCGCGGGGCTTCGAGGCAGTGGTGGCGGGTGCAGTCGGTGACGCCGGCGTCGATGCCGTCGGCGGCCGGATCGTGACAGGCGCACCGTTGACCAGGCGGAGCTGGCCGTCGATCACGACCGACTCGCCCTCCGCCAGGCCGCTGCCGATCACAGATTCACCGGCCTGCGTGCGCTTGATCACCACCGGACGGACATCGGCGACGCCATCGTTGATTACGAACACGTAGGGACCCTGCGGTCCGAGCTGGACCGCCGCGGCCGAGACCGAGATCGCTTCCGGCTCGACACCCAGGATGACCTCGACCTTGACGAACTGGCCGGGCCACAGGCCCTCGTTGCCGTTGTTGATGCGCGCCTTGGCGGTGACGGTGCCGGTGTTGGGGTCGACCGTGTTCTCGATGAAGGCCATCGTGCCGGACTGGCGCTTGTCGCCGACGACCGCGTCGACGCGGACCGGCCCCTTGGCCATGGCGGCCCGCAAGTCGGGCAGCAGGACCTGCGGGATCGCGAAGCTGACGAAGATCGGATCGACCTGGTTGATGACGGCGAGCGTGGCGGTCGCGGTGTTGTCGGCGACGCGCACGATCGTGCCGGCCTTGCTGCTGATCGAGCCGATGCGGCCCGATACGGGCGCGCGGATCTCAGTGTAGCTGAGCTGGGTCTGAACCTGCTCGCGGTTGGCCTCGTCGGACTGCAGCTGGGCCTCCAGCGCCTTCAGCGCCGTGACGCTGTTGTCGCGCTGGACGGCGGTGCCGGCCCCCTTGCTCAGGAGCCCGTCGGCGCGATCGTTGTCGCGCTTGGCCTGTTCGATCTGCGCCTGGGTCTTGCGGATCTGCGCCTCGATGACGAGGAGCTGGGCCTTGAGGGTACGATTGTCGAGCTCGAACAGCAGGTCGCCCTCCTTGACCAGGGCGCCCTCCTCGACGTTCACCTTCATGATCTGGCTGTCCATCCGGGGCTTGATCTGGATGGAGGCGATGGCCTGGACGGTGCCGACCGCCTCGATCACCACCGACATCGGCTTCTTGCCGATCGTGGTCACGACCACGGGGACGCCCCCGCCAGGATTGGCCCGTCCGCGACGTCCCTGCGGCTGGGCGCCGGCAGCGGGGCTCGCCTGGGTTTCGGCGGCCTTGGCCGTATTGCCCATGCCGATATGAGGGCCAATTTCGCGCATGACATCAGCACGATAGACATAGGCCGCCCCGCCGATCGCAACGATCGAAGCGAAGACCGCCGCACGGACGAATCCCATTGCCTAGACTCCCGAGTCCCCAAGCCCCAGTAGGATTATATCTCTCCCATCGCGAGGCGATAGCGGGAAAGAACCACCTTCACGTGGAATTTTGATGCAAAAAACCCGCCACAACAGGGCGGGTTTTTCATCTTTTCCAGGATCGGCCGGTTAGCGGCTGTAATACTCGACGACCAGCGACGGCTCCATCTGGACCGGGTACGGCACGTCGGCGAGCTTCGGCCCGCGCACGTAGGTGCCCTTCATCTCCTTGTGGTCGACGTTGACGTATTCCGGCACGTCGCGCTCGGCGGTCTGCGTCGCCTCAAGGACCCGCTCCATTTCCTTGGCCTTGGAGGTCAGCTCGATGACGTCGTTGTCGCGAACCATGTAGGACGCGATGTTCACGCGGCGGCCGTTCACCTTGACGTGGCCGTGGCTGACCAGCTGGCGCGAGGCGAAGACGGTGATGGCGAACTTCATGCGGTAGATCACCGCGTCCAGCCGGCGCTCGAGCAGCTCGACCAGGTTTTCGCCGGTGTCGCCCTTGCGGCGCACGGCTTCGGTATAATAGCGGCGCAGCTGGCGCTCGCTGACCGAGCCGTAGTAGCCCTTGAGGCGCTGCTTGGCCATGAGCTGCAGGCGGTAGTCGGTCGGCTTGGTGCGACCCTGGCCGTGCTGGCCGGGACCGTATTCACGCTTGTTGAGCGGGCTCTTGGGACGGCCCCACAGGTTCACCCTGAGGCGGCGGTCAATCTTGTACTTCGAATTCGCGCGCTTGCTCACGCAGCACTCCGTCGTTATGCGCCCCGCTTTGCGGGTACGCTCGGTTGTCCGGATAGGCCTGATTCCAGCGATTTGCTGGGGCGGGAGGCGAGCCCGAACGGCCCTCCACCACGTTCTCCGGAAGAAGCGCGGAACATACTGGCCGTTTCCGGCCAGTCAAGCAGGCGTTAATCCCTACAAATCAACAACTTAGATCTCGACCAGCACGATTTCGTGGGTCACGTCGGCGGTTTTCTTCACCATGGCGGTGGCCGAACAGTATTTTTCGTCCGACAGGCTGACCGCCCGCTCGACCAGCGCCTTGTTCAGTTTCCGGCCGCGCACCGTGTAGACCAGCTTCACCGAGGTATAGACCTTGGGATGGTCCTCGGCCCGCTCGGCAACCAACGAGACCTCGACACCCTCGATGTCCTGGCGCTGCTTCTTCAGCATCGAGACGACGTCGATGGCGGTGCAGCCGCCCATCCCCATCAGCAGGACCTCCATCGGCCGGGAGGCGAGGTTGCGGCCGCCGATATCGGGCGCGCCGTCCATGGTGATGGTGTGGCCGCTGCCGCCTTCGGCGACCAGCAGGGCGCCGTCGACCCAGGAGATCTTGGCGGTCGTGGACATGGCTATTCCTCGTGGTTTCTCTTGGACAGGAACTTGATGACGCCGTGGAAGGTGCGCGCCTCCTGCTCCGTCATCTCGGCGCGCTGCAGCAGCGCCCTGAGATTGAGCACCATCGAGGGCCGCATCTCCTTGTTGCGCAGGAAGCCCGACTGGTCGAGCGCGCGCTCCAGATGGTCGAACAGGCTTTGCAGCTCGTCCTTGGTGGCGGGCCGCGTCGCATGGTCGGCCAGCCGGGCGGGCGGCGTCGCGTCGCCGGCCGTGGTCCATTCATAGGCCACCAGCAGCACTGCCTGGGCCATGTTCAGGGAGGAGAATTGCGGGTTGAGCGGGATCGAGAGCGCGGTGTCGGCGTGGACCATGTCGTCGTTCTCGAGGCCGGTGCGCTCGGGCCCGAACAGGATGCCGACGCCCTCGCCCTGCCCGATCCAGCCGCGCATCTCGGACGCGGCCTGGCGCGGCGTCAGGATGCGCTGCACCAGTTCGCGATTGCGCGCCGTGGTGGCGACCACCCGTTCGAGGTCGGCAACCGCCTCGCCCACCGTGTCGAAGACCTCGGCCTTCTCCAGCACGATGTCGGCGCCCGACGCGGCACGCTGGGCCTTGTCGTTGGGCCAGCCGTCACGCGGCGCCACCAGGCGCAGGGTCGACAGGCCGCAATTCAGCATGGCGCGCGCGGCCATGCCGATATTCTCGCCGAGTTGCGGGCGCACGAGGATGACCACCGGCGTGACGGCGGCGACGTCGCGGCCCTTCGATGCGCGTCCCATGCCGCCCTAATAACGTGGTTAGCGGCCGCCGATAAGGGCCGGCCGCTTCATCAGGAAGAGCAGCGGGATCAGCACCAGCGAGCAGATCATCATGATGCGGAAGTCGTTCAGGTAGCCGATCAGTGCGGCTTGGCGCGTGATCTCCCCGTCCCAGATTGCAAGCTGCGTCGGGTCGAGACTGACCCCGGCGGGGTTCATCGGCCAACCCGGATGATACGGCGTGAACTTCTCGACGATGTCGGCGCGGTTCTGCTGGGTGTTGCTGGCCAGCATCGAGACCAGCACGGCGATGCCGATGCTGGCGCCCAGGTTGCGCAGCAGCGCGTTGACGGCCGCGCCCTCGGTACGAAGCCGCGGCGGCAAGGTCGCAAAGGTGAGCACGGTGAGCGGCGGGAAGACGAGGCCGAGCCCGAAGCCCAGCAGCACGCCGTTCCAGACGATATGTGCCTCGCTGACATTGAGGTTGAACAGCGTCATGTCGTAGAGCGACACCGCGCAGAGCGCGAAGCCCAGGCCGATCAGCATCCGCGCATCGACGCGGCCGATCAGGCGCGCAACCAGCATCATCGACACCATCATGCCCGCGCCCCGCGGCGCCAGAACGATGCCCGTGGTGAACACCGGATAGCCCATGAGCTGCTGCAGGAAGGGCGGCATCAGGGTGGCCGTTACGATCAGCACGAGGCCCGCCAGCGCCGTGAAGCAGAGGCCGACCGTGAGGTTGCGGTCGCGGAACAGCTCGCGCGACACGAATGGCTGGCGGTCGGTCATCATGTGGATCAGGAACATGGCGAAGGCCACGCCCGCCACCAGCGTCTCGCCGATGATCTCCACCGAGTCGAACCAGTCGAGCAAGTGGCCGCGATCGAGCATGAGCTGGAACGAGCCGATGGCGACCGCCAGCAGGGTGAAGCCCAGCAGGTCGAAGCGCCGCGGCGTGCCCTGCACGTTGTCGCGCACCAGCGCCAGGATGCCGATGGCACACAGGATGCCGACCGGCAGGTTGACGTAGAACACCCAGCGCCAGGTGAACTCGTCGGTCAGCCAGCCGCCCAGCGAGGGACCGGCGATCGGACCAACCATGGTGCCGACGCCCCACATGGCCATCGCCTTGCCCTGCTCCTCTCGCGGGTAGGTGTCCATCATGATGGCCTGCGAGACGGGCACGAGAGCGGCGCCGAATCCGCCCTGCAGGGCGCGGAACAGGACGAGCTGCTCGAGCGACTGCGCCGCGCCGCACATCATCGAGACGATGGTGAAGCAGATCACGCAGGTCGCCAGCGTCCGGCGCAGGCCGAAACGCATGGCGCAGAAGCCGGCGAGCGGCGTCAGGATGGCCGAGGCCACGATATAAGAAGTGACGACCCAGGAGACCTGCTCCTGCGTCGCCGACAACGAGCCCTGGATCGACGGCAGCGCCACGTTGGCGATGGTGCCGTCGAGCGCATGCATGATGGTGGCGGCCATCACCGACAGGGTGATCAGTTTACGGCGGCGCAGGATCGCCGGGTCGACTGCCGGCGCCATCGGCTCAGGGCTTGGGTGACGCCGACGCGCTCGACAAGCCGAGCGACTTGGCCCACCCGGCCCACAGGCTGCTGAGCGACCGCGTATGGCCGGTCTCGACCTCGACGGTCGTGCTCATGCCGACCCGGAGCGGTGGATCGCCCTCGCGGCAGGTGACGGAGAGGCGCACCGGAATGCGCTGCACCACCTTCACCCAGTTGCCGCTGGCATTCTGCGGCGGCAGCACGGCGAACTCCGCACCCGTCGACTGCGAGATGCTCGACACCGTGCCGTGGCATTCGGAGTCAGGGTACGTGTCGACATGGATCAGCACCTTCTGGCCCGACCGCACGCGCGTGAGCTCGGTCTCCTTGAAGTTGGCCTCGATCCAGAGATCGCTGTCGGCCACCACCACCATCACCGGCACGCCCGCGGTGGCAAAGCTGCCCGGCACCGGGCGCTTGGTGACGATGCCATCGAGCGGCGATTCGATGGTCGTGCGGCGCAGCTGCAGCAGCGCTTCCTCACGCGTCGCCATCATCTGACGTACGCGGGGATGATCGTCGGTGCGGATCTTGGGATCGCCGGCGAGAGCCGCCTCGATGCGCTGCAGGTCCTCCTGCGCCGCCGAGATGCGCTGGCGCGCGACATCGAGGCCCATGCGCGCCTCCTCGAGCTTGGCGGTCGAGGCGACCTTCTTCTCGGCGAGCTCCGACTGACGGTCGAACTCCGCCTGCGCGAAGGTCTGCTGGCTGAGCGCCGCCTTGATCTCCTCGCGCTTGGTGCGCCACTGGGCGCGCAGGCCGCGGATCTCGGCGCGCACCGTTTCGGTCTCGGCCTCGATGCGGGCCAGCGCGTGGCGGGAGGATTGGTCGTCGAGCCGGAACAGGAGCTGGCCGCGCGAGACCTTCTCGTTCTCCTGCACCAGCACCTCGACGATGAGGCCGGAAAGCTGGGTCGCGATCTGAGCGCGGTCGCCCTTCACATAGGCGTTGTCGGTCGTGACCGTGCCGCCCGAGGAAAGCCAGATGAACAGCGTGGCGGCCAGCACGATCGCCGGCAGGGTCCACATGAAAGCGCGCGCAAGCACGCGCATCCCCACTCGCGGACGGCGCATCGAAGCCGCCGCGATGGGCGGTGACTGGGTATCCAGATGCTCTCCGTCTCTCACGCGATATATGGTCTGCCCCGGCCTACGCTAGGTCAACTGGCAGTGGTGGCATGGCTGCTACGCATCGCCCCGCTCCGCCGGAGGTGCTGCTACGCCGGCTCCGCCGGCCGGGCGCCGTCGCGGAAGAGCTTGTAGGTGATGGCGTCGAAGAGCGCGTTGTAGGAGGCATCGACGATGTTGGGCGACACGCCGATCGTGCTCCAGCGCCGTCCCTTCGCATCTGCACTCTCGATCATGACGCGCGTCGTGGCGGCCGTACCCCCTGTCGAATCGAGGATGCGGACCTTGAAGTCGACCAGCCGCATGTCCTCCAGCTCCGGGTAGACCGGCATCAGCGCCTTTCGCAGCGCAGCATCGAGCGCGTTCACGGGACCGTTGCCCTCGCCCACTTCCATCGCGCGGCGGCCGGCGACGTCGAGCTTCACCGTCGCCTCCGACATCGCCACGGTCTGGCCGCGCGCGTTGACGCGACGCTCGACCAGGACACGGAAGCTGTGCAGCGCGAAATAGTCCGGCACGGTATGCAGCTGGTGTCGTGCCAGAAGCTCGAAGCTCGCGTCGGCGCCATCATAGGCATAGCCCTCGGACTCGCGGTCCTTCACGATCTCCAGCAGGCGCGCAACGCCGGGATCCTTCGGATCGACCTCGAGGCCGATCTGGCGGAAGCGCGCCATGATGTTGGAGCGGCCGGCCTGGTCGCTGACCACGATGATGCGCTGATTGCCAACGATTTCCGGATCGACATGCTCGTAGGTCTTGGGGTCCTTCTCGACCGCCGAGACGTGCAAGCCGCCCTTGTGGGCGAAGGCGCGCGTGCCGACGTAAGCTGCGCTGCGGTTGGTCGGCATGTTCAGCCGGTCGTCGAGCAGACGCGACAGGTGCGTGAGCCGCTGCATCGCGCCATCCTTGAGGCCGGTGTCGAAGCCCATCTTCAGCACGAGGTTGGGGATCAGGGCGATCATGTTGGCGTTGCCACAGCGCTCGCCGAGCCCGTTGATCGTGCCCTGGACCTGGCGCACGCCGGCGCGCACGGCGGCCAGCGAATTGGCCACGGCATTCTCGGTGTCGTTGTGCGTGTGGATGCCGAGCCGCTCGCCCGGGATCTTCTTGGTGACCTCGCCCACGATACGCTCGACCTCGTGCGGCAGTGTCCCGCCGTTGGTGTCGCAGAGCACCAGCCAGCGTGCGCCCGCCTTCTCCGCAGCGGCGAGGCAGGCCATCGCGTATTCCGGATTGGCCTTGTAGCCGTCGAAGAAATGCTCGGCGTCGAACATCGTCTCCTCCATGCGCGTCTTGGCATAGGCGAGCGAGTCGGAGATCATCTCGAGATACTCGGCGCGATCGACTTCCAGCGCCACGTCGACATGGAAGTCCCAGGTCTTGCCGACCATGCAGACGTTGCGCGCCTTGGTCTGCAGGATCGAGGCGAGGCCCGGATCGTTGGCGGCGCTGCGCCCGGCGCGGCGGGTCATGCCGAAGGCTACGAACTTGGCGTTCTGGAACTCCGGCGGATCGGCGAAGAACCGGTCGTCCGTCGGATTGGCGCCCGGCCAACCGCCTTCAATATAGTCAATCCCCAACAGGTCGAGCTCGCGCGCAATCGCGGCCTTGTCGGCCACAGTAAAATCGACGCCCTGCGTCTGGGCCCCGTCCCGCAGGGTGGTGTCGAAGAGATAGACTCGGTTGGATGACGTCATGACTCGGCCTTTTCCGAAGGGCCGGGACCATACGCCTAACCAGCCCGCCGCGACACCCGCCAATGGAGGGGCCGTAACCCTATTCAAGGGGACTCCTGGCGGCTCCATAAATAGGGTTAGTGCGCTAACCCTATTTATGACCGTGAACCTACATAGCGACTGCCGCCCGCGCACTCAGCAGGTAGACGGCGGTACCGGGTTCATCGGACATTCGGCGGCGACGACAAGCCGTGGAAAACGACGAGGGACGAAACGCCATGACCACCGCCACCACCATTACCGAACTGCGCACCACGCTCCTGCAGGTGCCGTGGCGGTCCTCGCCGCCGGCGGCGGGCATCCTGGCGCCGGGGCCGCGCGAGATCTTCGTGCTGGAGATCGAGACGCAGGGCGGGCTTACAGGCACGAGCTACCTGATGCCGCTGCATGGCGGGCTGCACACGATCGATGCCTGCGTGAAGGAGCTGATCGCGCCCTATGTGATCGGCCGCGACGCCACCGAGATCGAGGGCATCTGGCAGACGCTGTACAAGAACAATTTCTGGCTGGGCCGCATGGGCGTCACCCTGTTCGCGCAGAGTGCCGTCGACATGGCGCTGTGGGACATTGTGGGCAAGCGCGCCGGCCTGCCGCTGTTCCGCCTGTGGGGTGCCGCGCGCACGCAGATCCCCGCTTACGGTTCGGGCTGCTTCAGGGGGCTCGGGCGCGACGGCATGATCAAGCGCGCGCAGGAGTTCACCGCCCAGGGGCTCAAGGCCATCAAGATGCAGGTGGCGCATATCCGGCCGTGGCGCGAGGACGTCCAGAACGTGAAGGCGATGCGCGAGGCGATGGGCGACGGCATCGAGATCATGATCGACGTCAACATGGGCTGGGACGCCGACACCGCCATCCAGGCCGGCCATCGCATCGACGAGTTCGATCCTTACTGGCTGGAGGAGCCGGTGGTCGCGGAGGACTTCGCGGGCTACCGCCGCATCGCCGCGGCGCTGAAGACGCGCGTGGTGGGCGGCGAGAGCCATTTCATGAGGAACGACCTGCGTCCGTTCTTCGAGCAACCCGGCACGCCGATCCTGCAACCTGACCCGATGCGCGGTGGCTATTCGGAACTGCGCAAGATCGCCTCGATGGCCGAGCCCTACGGCATCCGCCTCGCCCCGCACCTCTTCCACGAGCAGATGGTGCACGTGCTGGCCTCGATCCCCAACGCCAGCTACCTCGAATACATGGACTGGAACGACGACCTCTGGATCGAGCCGGTGCTGCCCGCCAAGGACGGCACCATGTCGCCGCCCGAGCGGCCCGGCCATGGCGTCGCCTTCCGGCCGGAGATCCTGAAGGATCACCGCATCGGCGGTCAGCGCCTCAAGGGCTGACGCGCGCCTCGCGCCGCGCGGACGCGCTTGCGGATGAGGTTGATGAAGATCCGTGCCGAGGGCGGCAGGGTGCGGTCGCGCTTCCAGGCCACGCCCATTTCGGCCGTGGGCGGCTCCTTCCACGGCATGTCGAGCCGTGCAAGGCGGCCGCCCGCGATCCCCTCGTCCACCTGCGCCGCGTGCCCGATGCTGAACGCGTCGGTGGCGGCCACGATGTCGGCCGCCTGCCGGATCGACGACACCGCGATCGAGGGCAGCATGTCGCCCGTCACGGAATCGGTCGTGAAGCCTGCATCGATGTCCTCGAGCAGCCCGGCATGCTGCCGCGAAACGCTGGTCATGACGAAGGGATATGCGCGAAGGTCGGAGGGCTGCAACGACTTCTTCCCAAGCAGCGGGTGGCCGGCGCGGCAGTAGTAGGCGCCCTGGACGACGCCGAGCGCCTCGACGCGCAACGATGGCAGGCCGCGCAAGGTGGCGACGTCGAATACCGCGAAGTCGACCCGGTCAAGCATCAGCATCGCCAGCACCGCGGTCCATTCGCGCTCCAGCAGCTCCAGCCGGAGCAATGGATTGGCGTTGATCAGGTCGATGGCGGCAGGCTGGACAGCCATATCGTGGACGAAGGCGCCGGCGGCGACGCGCAGCCGTCCGCCGCGCCCGTCGCGCACGACCGCAAGCTGGTTGGCGATCGCCTCGGCGCGCGTCACGAGTTCGTCGGCCATCCGCAACACATCGTCGCCGGCCGGCGTCGCCGCCACATCGCGGCGCGAGCGTTCGAAGACGCGCAGGCCAAGCTTCTTTTCCAGCGCCGCGATGTTGCGGCTGAGCGTCGGCTGGCTGATGCGCAATGCCGAGGCGGCGCGGCCGAAATGACGGTGCCGGGCCAGCACGACCGCGTGCTGCAGCAACTTCAGGTCGATATCCATGCGGCGAGCGTACCGTCGGATGCCGAACGGTCGCAACGGCAAGCGCAGTAGGCCGGCACCCTTGATCGGCGTGGCGGCAGCGACTATCTACCGCCTCCCGCCACCAGCAATGGACCCTCACCGCAATGGATTTCCACCTGACCGCAATGCCCGCTCGCCTTGCCACCAGGGAAATCCATGTCCATGCCGTCCATCACGCTTTCCGGCCTCACCGCGACCACGCCTGACGGCCGCGCACTTTTCTCAAATCTCGACCTGAGTTTCGACGGCGGCCGTACCGGCCTCGTCGGCCGCAACGGTGTCGGCAAGACCACGCTGCTCGGGCTCGTCGCCGGCACGCTGTCGCCTCAATCCGGATCGGTGTTGGTGAACGGCACGCTGGGAGTCCTGCGCCAGACGGTGCAGGTCGCACCCGGAGAGACGCTGGCTGACCTGATGGGCGTTGCCGAAGCGCTCGCCGTCCTGCGTCGCGCCGAAGAGGGCCGGGCCAGCGCCGAGGAACTCTCCGGAGCGGACTGGACGCTGGAGGCGCGCATCGCTTCGGCGCTCGGTCGCGTCGGGTTGGAGGCGGAGCCCGCAACGCTCCTGTCGACACTCTCGGGTGGGCAGCGCACGCGCGCCGCTCTCTGCGCGCTGGTGCTGGCCGATCCCGACTTCATCCTGCTCGACGAGCCGACCAACAATCTCGACCGCGAGGGGCGCGCCGCGGTGATCGAGCTGCTGGCGGCGTGGCGGTCGGCCGCGATCGTCGTCAGCCATGACCGCGAACTGCTCGAAACCATGGACGCCATCGTCGAGCTGACCCCGCTTGGCGCAACGCGCTACGGCGGCAACTGGAGCCATTACCGCGAGCGCAAGGCGCTGGAGCTGGCCGCTGCACGCCACGACCTCGCCGATGCCGAGCGCCGCGTCGCCGAAGTGGCGCGCACGACGCAGGCCACCGCCGAGCGCAAGGCGCGCAGGGACGGCGCGGGCCAGCGCAAGCGGGCGAAGGGCGACATGCCGCGCATCGTCGCCAATGCCCGACGCAGCGGCGCCGAGAACAGTTCGGGCGAGAATGCACGCCTAGCCGAGCGGCGACGCGCGCAAGCGGCCGAGGAAGCCCTGGCCGCACGCCGGCGCATCGAGGTGCTGCAGCCACTTTCCGTCGCTCTTCCGCCGACCGGCCTGCCCGACGGCAGAGCCGTGCTACGCCTCGATGCCGTGAGCGCGGGTTACGGGACCGGCCGCGCGATCATCGATGGACTGTCGTTCACCCTGACCGGTCCGGAACGCGTGGCAATCACCGGCGACAACGGCTCGGGCAAGACGACCCTGCTCGCGCTCGTCACGGGGAAGCTCGCGCCGCGCTCCGGCAGTGTGCGCATGAACACGGACTTTGCCATGCTCGACCAGCAGGTGAGCCTGCTCGATCCGTCGCTGTCGATCCGCGACAACTTCCTGCGGCTCAATCCAGACGCGGACGAGAATGCCTGCCGCGCCGCCCTCGCGCGCTTCATGTTCCGCGCCGACGCGGCCCTGCAGATCGTCTCGACCCTGAGCGGCGGCCAGATGCTGCGCGCGGGCCTCGCCTGCGTGCTGGGCAGCGCGAAGCCGCCATCACTGCTGATCCTCGACGAGCCGACCAACCATCTCGACATCGATTCCATCGAGGCGGTCGAGGCCGGCCTCCGCGCCTATGACGGCGCGCTCCTCGTCGTCAGCCACGACGAGGCCTTCCTCGATGCCATCGGCATCACACGGCGGCTGGAACTGTCGAGAGACGCTTCATCGTCGCTTCGGCGAAGCGGTCGGCCGACGGCGGATCGAACTCCATGAACAGGGCCGGCTCCAGAACCTCGACCTCGATGACGATGAGGGTGCCATCGCGCACCACGCCGTCGACGCGGGCGTAGAGGGGCCGTTGCGGCAACGTCGCCAGGCACGACGCGCCCTGCCCCGTCACGCTGGCAGGCGGCGCCTCGGCGGTGCGCGTCGGCTTGTAGCGCGAGTTCGAGCGGAATTCGCCGGGCGGCGGGCGCTTGCGGATGGCGTGGCTGAAGGTGCCGTCGAAATAGACGAGTGACAGTTCACCCTCGGCGATCTCGGGCAGGAACTCCTGCACGACGACGCCCGCCTTGCGCGCCTCGTCGGCGAGGCCGGCGACCTGCTGAGCAAGCGTCGCGCGTTGCAGCAGTTCGACGGAATAGCCCGAGGCGCCGCTGGCCGGCTTCACCACGGCGCGTTCCCAGCCGGTCTCGTCGAACACCCGGCCGATCGCCGCCGCGTCGCATGGCACGACGAAACTCCGCGGCACGCGCACACCCGCAGCGGCAAGCTTGCCGACATAGTCCTTGCGCAGGTTCCAGCGCACCAGCTCGATGGGATTGAAGAGACGCGTCGCCGCCGCCACATGCTCTGTCCAGGCGCGGAAGGCATCGAGCGCGCGGTAATAGCCCCAAGTCGAACGCAGCACGATCGCATCGGCGCCGGCGAATGCCTCGCGCGGCCCGTCCCACGGCGCACCCGTGACACGACAGCCGCGCCGCTCCAGCGCGTCGGCATAGAGCCGGTCGGATGCGGTGATGGCAGGATCGTCGGTCGAGGTGGCGAGAACGATGTGCGGGCTCATGGCGCTTCATAGCCAATGCCCCGGCGCGCGTCTTGCTATGATCGGGTCATGCCGCCGCCCTTCACCGTCACCTTTTCCGCCGGGACCACCGGTCCCTGGCGCATCGAGCGCCTCTCGACCGTTGCGGGTCCCGGCCTTCCCGCCGCCACGCATCTCGCGATGACGGACACGCCCGATGCGACATGGCGCCTGCGCGGCGTCGTCAGCCATCCGCGCTACTCGACGGCGGCGGAGCTGAAGGAGCTGGCCGGTGTTCAAGCCGGGCTCGGCCGTGCCGAAGCCACGTACGCTGCGCTGATCCCGATCCGCAAATCGGAGGCCTGGTGGTCGATGGCGCAGGACGAGCGCCGGGCGATCTTCGAGGACCGGTCGCGGCACATCACCCTGTCGATGAAGTACCTGCCGGCGGTGGCGCGCCGCCTCCACCACGCCCGCGACCTCGGCGAGCCCTTCGACTTCCTCACCTGGTTCGAGTTCGCGCCCGAGCATGAGACGGCGTTCGACGCGCTGCTAGCCGAGCTGCGCGCGAGCGTCGAATGGACCTATGTCGAGCGCGAGGTCGAGATCAGGGTGAGGCGCGCCGACTGATCCGGAAACGCCTCCGCGCGGTCTACTTGCACACGGTCTTCAGTGCCTGCCATTCGGCCGGCGTGAACGGCAGTTTGCCGGTCGGCGGGCGCTTGGTCGCGGCGATGCGCTCCTGCGTGGGCGGGTGGCTCGACCAGATGCCGGCGGCGGTGGCGGCATCATCGGGTTTGTCCTTCAGCATCTTCTCGAAGAAGGTCGAGACGCCGTCGGCGCGCAGGCCACGCTGTTCGAGCAGGTGCACGCCGGTCTCATCCGCCTCGCGCTCGAAGGTGCGGCCGTTGCGCATGGCCAGCAACGTGCTGCCACCGCTGCCGACCGTGCTCATGACATCGGAGTAACCGCCCATCAGGAGCTTGATCAGCATGTCGATCCCGAAGGCGCGGATCACGCCCTTGGTCGGATGAAAGTGCACGACATGGCCGATCTCATGCGCCAGCACGCCCGCCACCTGTGTACTGGTCGCGTCGTCGATCAAGGCCGAATAGAAGACGAGGATCCCGCCGGGCAGCGTGAAGGCGTTGACCAGCTTGCCCTTCACGACATGCACCCTGACCTCGTGCGGATAGCCCGCCTCCTTCGCCAGATCGTTGGCCAGCCGGTTGATCGCGGTGAGGCCGGCCTTGCCCGTGCACTCCTCCTCGTCGGCCGTCAGCTCGTCGAGCACGGTCTCGCCCAGTTTCACCTGCCACGAGTAAGGCAGCAGCGGCGCGGCGTAGCCTGTGCCGTACTCGATCGCGCTCCAGAACAGTCCGACCAGGGCGACGATCGCCAGCGAATAGGCGCCGAGCCGTGGCGCGACGTTCGTCGGTCCCAGCGCCAGCGGCTTCAGCGCCGGCACCAGCGAGGCGAGCTGCTTCCTCCACGCCAGATCCTCGACGACCAGCCGCGCCTCGCTGCCACGGATCGCCACCGGCGGCACCGCCTCGTGGTGCGAATCGCCCAGCACCGACAGGTCGGCAACCGGCCAGCGCGCCACGACGCCGGAGTCGGCCGGGCGATAGATCATTAGCTCGTTGGCGGTGATCTTCAACATCACCTCCTGCACCTCGGCGGTCACGCCGTCATAGTAGCGGGCGGCCATCGTCAGATCCCGCTCACGTCGAACATGTCGAGCAGCCCCTCGCCGTAGGTCGGGCCGAGGTCGGTCGGCTGGCGGATATCGCGGCCCTGCGGCGCGCCGTAGATCCAGAGCTGGCCCGCGATCAGCTTCATCGTGCGGTGCATCACCCACGGCCAGCCGATGCCCAGGGTCAAGAGCAGGATCAGGTAGTTCAGCACCAGGAAGCCCCACATCTGCCAGGTCGAGAGCGCCGTCGCGAACAGCACGTTGCCGGCGCGGGTGTGGGTCACGAGGTAGCGCAGCAGATAGGCCTGCCACCAGCAGCGCAGCGGCAGGATGAGCAGGCCGAACAGGAGATAGGCGGCGAAGGCGATGAGCAGCAGCACGAGAACGGTGCGAAGGCTGGGATGGGCGAACAGCTTGAGGAAATCGCCGGGAGAGAATCCCAAACTCTCGAGCGTCCCGCCGATCGCCGCGAAGGTGGCAATGCCCGCGACGATCCAGGCCGCGATGTTGAGGAAGTAGTAGCCGATATAGCGCCCGTAGATGTCGCCCGCCCGACCGGCGAAGGCGAAGTCCTGCGTGCCGACCCGCGCGTTGGCGATGCGCGGGCGCGCCAGGTTCACCGACACGACGGGCGTCAGCAGATAAGCGGTCGAGGCATTGGCGAATTGGAGGAACGTCGCGATGGCGCCGTACCGCCAGGCCGAGCCCGCCATGCCGCAGCGGATGCCGCGCCAGCGCGTACGCGAGAGCTTGTAGCGCAGGCCGGCATAGTGGCCGACATAGGCCAACGGAAAGCCGATCAGCACGACCGACAGTGAGAACAGGTCGAACAGGCCAATGCTCGCGAACGGCTTCTCGTGGAAGACGTAGATCCACACCACGTACATGAGGCCGGCCCAGGCGCCGATCATCAGCAGCGCCAGCACGAAGCCGATCATCAGCTCCCGCCCGCGACCACGATATTCGAAACGGTCGCCCAGCACGGACAGGTGGTTCCAGACGTAGCGCCGGATGCGGGTGCGGCCCCAGAAGCGCGACCAGCCCAGGGTCAGCAGCATCATCGCAAGGTGGCGCAGATAGATGGCGTAGAGCTCGCCGAGGCGCCCGTCGTAGACCGGCCGGCTCGGCGTGAGATCGCCTTGCCAGGGGGTGCCGGGCGCGGCCGTCGGCCCGGGAGTGCCTGCCGGAGGCTGCCCGGCCGCTTGCACAGCCGCCTGGACCCAGGGGGAAGACGCGTCGCTCAAATCCCCTCTTTCCCCTTCCGCCGCACTGCAAAATCTTCCATGCTGCGACGCAGCATGATCTGGTGTACGCAAGTTTACGTCAACAGGACTGCAAACCGCCACCCATGACAAACCAGAACCGCGACAAGCCCTGGCTCATTCGCACCTATGCCGGCCACTCAACGGCCGAGAAGTCGAACGAGCTCTATCGCACCAACCTCGCGCGCGGCCAGACCGGCCTCAGCGTCGCCTTCGACCTGCCGACGCAGACCGGCTACGACAGCGACCATGTGCTGGCCAAGGGCGAGGTCGGCAAGGTCGGCGTTCCGATTTCGCATCTCGGCGACATGCGCGCCCTCTTCGACGGCATCCCGCTCGACCGGATGAACACGTCGATGACGATCAACGCGCCGGCCGCCTGGCTACTGTCCTTATATATCGCGACGGCCGAAGCTCAGGGTGTCGACCGGTCGAAGCTGCAGGGCACGACGCAGAACGACATCATCAAGGAATATCTCTCGCGCGGGACCTACATCTTCCCGCCCGAGCCGTCGCTGCGGCTGACGGCCGACACGATCGGCTTCACCTATCGCGAGGTTCCCAAATGGAACCCGATGAACGTCTGCAGCTATCACCTGCAGGAGGCCGGCGCGACGCCGGTGCAGGAGCTGGCCTTCGCCCTGGTGAACGCCATCGCCGTGCTCGACGCGGTGAAGGCGCGCGGCCAGGTGCCCGATGCCGACTTCCCCAAGGTGGTCGGTCGCATCTCCTTCTTCGTGAATGCCGGCATCCGCTTCGTCACCGAGATGTGCAAGATGCGGGCGTTCGCGGAGATGTGGGACGACATCACGCTGAACCGCTACGGCGTCGCCGATGCCAAGCAGCGCCTGTTCCGCTACGGCGTGCAGGTGAATTCGTTGGGCCTCACCGAGCAGCAGCCCGAGAACAACGTCTACCGCATCCTGCTCGAGATGCTGGCCGTGGTGATGAGCAAGAACGCCCGCGCCCGCTCGGTGCAGCTGCCCGCCTGGAACGAGGCGCTCGGCCTGCCGCGGCCGTGGGACCAGCAATGGTCGCTGCGCCTGCAGCAGATCGTGGCCTTCGAGACCGACCTGCTGGAATACGGCGACATCTTCGACGGCAGTAAGGAGATCGCCGCCCGCGTCGAGGCGCTGAAGCAGGAGGCGCTGGCCGAGATGGGCCGTATTGCCGACATGGGCGGCGCGGTTGCGGCCATCGACTCGGCCTACATGAAGCAGCGGCTGGTCGAATCGAACCTGAAGCGCCTCGCGGCCATCGAATCGGGCGAGCAGACCGTGGTCGGCGTCAACGCCTACACCGAGGGTGCGCCCTCGCCGCTGGGCGGCGGCCAGGAATCGATCCTGACGGTCGACGACTCGGTCGAGCGCGGGCAGGTCGAGCGGCTGAACGCCTGGCGCGCGACGCGCGACACGGCGGCGGTGAAGGCCGCGCTGGCGGAGCTGGTCGCCGCGACCAAGGAAGACCGCAACGTCATGCCGGCCTCGATCGAATGCGCCAAGGCGGGCGTCACGACCGGCGAATGGACCGAGGCGCTGCGCGGCGTGTTCGGCGAATATCGTGCTCCCACGGGTGTCGCGCGCGCGGCGGGGGTCACCGACGGCCGCCTCGAAGCGACGCGACGCGAGGTCGAGCAGGTGTCACACCGCCTCGGCCGGCGCATAAAGATCCTGGTCGGCAAGCCCGGCCTCGACGGCCATTCCAACGGCGCCGAGCAGATCGCCGTGCGCGCCCGCGATTGCGGCATGGAAGTCGTCTACGAGGGCATTCGCCTCACGCCCGAGCGTATCGTGAACGCAGCGCTCGAGGAGAGCGTCCATGTCGTGGGCCTGTCGATCCTGTCAGGCGGCCATGTCTCGCTGGTCGGCGACGTGCTGAAGGGACTGCGCGACGCCGGCATCGGCGATATCCCGGTCGTGGTCGGCGGCATCATCCCGCCCGCCGACGCCGAGGCCCTGATCGCCGCCGGCGTATCCCGTGTCTACACGCCGAAGGACTTCGACCTCACGCAGATCATGCGCGACGTGGTGGCGGTGGTCGACAATGCGTGGAAGGACGCGGCTTAGCCGAGCGCATATGATTTAAGGATCCTTCGCAGCGCTCAGGATGACACCGGTTCTTTGATTGGCGCACTGCGCATATCCCAACAACAGTGTCATCCTGGGCGCAGCGAAGGATCCTTAAGAATCGCCTCAGCGCTGCACCGAACGCCGCCGTGTCAGCGACACGCCGACATCGGCGAACTTGCCGCGCAACGGCGCTTCGGGCTTGTGGACCGTGATCCTGACCTCGTCGATCGACCAGAAGCGACGTAGCAATTCGTCCACGATGGCCAGTGCCAGCGCCTCGATCAGGAACTTGTGCGGCCCGTTGGCGACCTCGACAATCGTGTCGAGGATCGCTCCGTAACAGACCGCCCGTCGATAGTCGTCGCTGCGGGCGTAGCGGTCGGTGTCGAGCCATACCTCGGCATCGACGACGAAGCGCTGCGGCCGCGTCTTCTCGTCCGGCAGCACACCGTGGCAGGCGACCAGTTCGATGCCACGGAGGAAGATACAGTCACCGGACAGGGACATGAACCTCAAGCCGTCGCGCGCAGCTTCTTCGCCGCTTCGACCATGTTGACCAAAGCGGGCTTCACTTCTTCCCAGCGGCGGGTCTTGAGGCCGCAGTCGGGATTGACCCAGATCTGATCGGGCGACAGGCGCTCCTTCGCCTTGGCCAGCAGGTCCGCCATCTCCTCGACCGGCGGCAGGCGCGGCGCGTGGATGTCGTAGACGCCCGGTCCGATCTCGTTGGGATAGCGATAAGAGGTGAAAGCCTCGAGCAGCTCCATCTTCGACCGCGCCGTCTCGATCGAGATGACGTCGGCATCCATCGCGCCGATCGAGTCGATGATGTCGTTGAACTCGGAGTAGCACATGTGCGTGTGGATCTGCGTCTTGTCGCCCACGCCCGACGCGGAGAGGCGGAAGCATTCGACGGCCCAGTCGAGATAGGCCTTCCAGTCGGCCCGGCGCAGCGGCAGGCCCTCGCGGATCGCCGGCTCGTCGATCTGGATCACGCGGATGCCCGCCACTTCGAGGTCGACGACCTCGTCGCGCAAGGCAAGCGCAATCTGGCGGCAGGTCTCGGACCGGGGAATGTCGTCGCGCACGAACGACCATTGCAGCATCGTCACCGGCCCGGTCAGCATGCCTTTCATCGGCCGCCGGGTCAGCGACTGGGCGTAGCGCGACCATTCGACCGTCATCGGCTTCGGGCGCGACACGTCGCCGAAGATGATCGGCGGCCGGACATAGCGCGAGCCATAGCTCTGCACCCAGCCGTGTTTGGTGAAAGCGTAGCCGGAAAGCTGCTCGCCGAAATACTGCACCATATCGTTGCGCTCGAACTCGCCGTGGACCAGCACGTCGATGTCGATCTCCTCCTGCCAGCGCACGGCCGTCTCGGTCTCGCGGCGCAGAAAAGCCTGGTACTCGCCATCGCTCAGCGCGCCCTTGGCGTGGGCCGCACGCGCCTTGCGCACGCCCTCGGTCTGCGGGAACGAGCCGATCGTCGTCGTCGGGAAAGACGGCAGGCCGAGCTGCCGGCGCTGCAGCTCGCGCCGCGCCTCGAACGATCCATGCCGACGTGCCATCGCGGGCGTCACCGCCGCGAGGCGCGACTGGACGGCGGCATCGTGGATCTTGGTCGAGATCGAGCGCGCGGTCGCGGCGCGGTTCGAGTCGGAAAGGGCTGCCTTCACGACGTTGCGGCCCTCGTTCAGCGCCCGGCCGAGCACCGTCAGCTCTTCCACCTTTTGTACGGCGAAGGCCAGCCAGCTCCGGAGGTCGGCATCCATTCCCTCCTCCTGCGCGAGGTCGACCGGCACATGCAGCAGCGAGCAGGACGGCGCGAGGATCACCTTGTCGGTGCCGCGCTGCCGGACGACCGCCTCGGCCCGGGCCAGCAGCGCTTCGAGATCGGCACGCCACACGTTGCGCCCGTCGATGATGCCGAGCGACAGGACGAGATCCTGTGGCGCACCGGCCAGGACCGCGGCGAGTTGCTCGGGCGCGCGGACGAGATCGAGGTGCAGGCCGGCGACCGGCAGCTTCAGGGCGCAATTCAGATTGTCGCCGAGCGCGCCGAAGTAGGTGGCCAGCATCAGCTTCAGCCCTGGCACGGCCGAGGCAAAAGTCGCGTAGGTCGTCTCAAGCGCCGCGCGGGTCGCATCGTCGATATCGAGGACGAGCGCCGGCTCGTCGATCTGCACCCAGTCGGCGCCGGCCTTCTCCAGCATGCCCAGGATTTCGACATAGACCGGCAGGAGGTTCTTCAGCAGCGACAGCGGATGGACCGACGGGTCCTTGCTCTTGCCCAGCAGGAGATAGGTCACGGGGCCGACCAGCACCGGTCGCGTATGGATTCCGAGCTCCTTCGCCTCCAGGAACTCGTCGACCGGCTTGGTCGAGCCCAGGCTGAAGGTCTGGCCGCGGCCGAACTCGGGCACCATGTAGTGATAGTTGGTGTCGAACCACTTGGTCATTTCCAGCGCCGGCAGGCCGTGGGCCGGCGTTCCATGATCATGACCATGACCGGCGCAAGCACCCGCCTCGTCGCCCTTGCCGTGGCTGCCGCGCGCCATGGCGAAATAGGTATCGAGCGGCACGCCACCGCCCTTCCAGCCGTAGATCGCGGGAATGGCGCCGACCATGACGCTGGTGTCGAGCACATGGTCGTAGAGCGAGAAGTCGTTGCTCGGCATGTGCGACACGCCGGCCGCCTTCTGCCGCGACCAGGCCGCCGCGCGCAGGGCCGCCGCGCTTTCCAGTAGCGCCGTCGCCGTCGTCTTGCCGGACCAGTAGCTTTCCAGCGCCATCTTCAGTTGCCGGCGGGCGCCGATACGGGGAAAGCCAAGCGTGCTGACGAGAATCGACATGGATCTGTTCCTGTTCGTTCGTTGAGAGGGAGAGCTTCAGCAGCTCGCGTCGAGCGCGTTGCGGCCGTGGGTGGCGGGAAGGACGGTCTGGACGATCGAGGCGTCGAGCGCCTCGTAGCCCGCGAGATCGATCGCGGCGTAGAGCTCGGCGCGGGTCTGCATGTCGGCGAGTGCCGCCTGCGTGCCGCCGTCGCGGCGGATCGCAGCGTAGAGCCGCTCCTGCGCCTTGTTGGCGACGCGCAACGAGGAGACCGGCCAGATCACCATGCCGTAGCCCATCGCCTCGAACTCGGCGGCGGTGAAGAACGGAGTGCGGCCGAACTCCGTCATGTTGGCCAGCAGCTTCACACCCGGCAGCGCCCTGGCGAAGTCGCGGAACATGTCGGCCGTGGTCAGCGCCTCGGGAAAGATCGCGTCGGCACCGGCCTGGATGTAAAGCTTGGCGCGCGCGACGGCGCCTTCCATGCCCTCGCTGGCATAGGCATCGGTGCGCGCGATCACGTAGAGGTGCCGCCGCGCCCTGGCCGCAGCAGCGACCTTGGCCGCCATGTCGTGCGCACTCGCGAGCTTCTTGTCGTTCAGGTGGCCGCACTTCTTGGGCAGCAGCTGATCCTCGATATGGACCGCCGCCGCACCGGCATCCTCGAAGGCCCGCACCATGTGCATGACGTTCAGCGCCTCGCCGTATCCCGTGTCGCCGTCGACCAGCAGCGGCAGGCTGCTGGCGCGCGCGATCTGGCGAATGAAGAAGCAGGCTTCCTCGACCGTGATGATGCCGAGATCTGGCAGGCCCATTGAAGCGGTCATGGCCGCACCGGAGAGATAGAGCGCCTCGAAGCCGGCGGCCTTGGCCTGCAGCGCCGCCATGCCATTGTGAGCGCCGGGCATCTGGAGAATTCCCGGCCGCTCCAGCAACGATCGCAAGCGCGTGCCGGCAGGCTCGGCGGGCAAGTCCTTCGCGACGAGATACGGCATCGTCTTCAGGCCGCGCGGACGGCGGCGGCTTGCTTGCCGCGCTGGAGCAACGGCACGAAGGCGCGGTTCTCCGGCCCCGTATAGTGCGCCGCCGGGCGGATGATCTTGTTGTCGATGCGCTGCTCGATGATGTGCGCACACCAGCCCGAGGTCCGCGCGATCACGAACAAGGGCGTGAACATCGCCGTCGGCACGCCCATCAGGTGGTAGGAAACGGCGCTGAACCAGTCGAGGTTGGCGAACGTCTTCTTGGTGTCGCCCATCACCGCCTCGATGCGGTCGGCGATGTCGAACATGCGACTGGTGCCGGCCTCGTCGCCGAGCTGGCGGGCGACCCGCTTGATCACCTCGTTGCGCGGATCGGCGATCGTGTAGACCGGATGGCCGAAGCCGATCACGACCTCCTTGGCGGCCACGCGCTTGCGAATATCGGCTTCCGCCGCGTCGGGATCCTCGTAGCGCTGCTGGATCTCGAAAGCGACCTCGTTGGCACCGCCATGCTTGGGGCCGCGCAGCGCGCCTATCGCACCCGTCACCGCCGAATAGACGTCGGCGCCGGTGCCGGCGATCGAGCGCGCCGTGAAGGTCGAGGCGTTGAACTCGTGCTCGGCATAGAGGATCAGCGACGTGTCCATGGCGCGGACATGGCTGACGGTCGGCGCTTGGCCATGGAGCAAATGCAGGAAGTGCGCGGCAATGCTGTCGTCGTCGGTCTCGACGTCGACACTGCGGCCGTTATGCGCGTAGTGGTGCCAATAGAGCAGCATCGAGCCCAGCGAGGCCATCAGCCGGTCGGCGATGTCGCGCGCGCCGGGATGATTGTGATCCGCCGCCTCGGGAAGCACGCAGCCGAGCGCCGACACGCCCGAGCGCATCACGTCCATGGGATGCGCGGCGGCCGGAATGGCTTCGAGCGTGCGCTTCACCGCCGCCGGCAGGCCGCGCAGCGAGCGCAGCTTGGCCTTGTAGGAAGCGAGCTGGACCTCGGTCGGCAGGGAGCCGTGCACCAGGAGATGGGCGATCTCCTCGAAGGTGCAGCGCTCGGCGATGTCGAGGATATCGTAGCCGCGATAATGCAGGTCGTTGCCACTGCGCCCGACGGTGCAGAGCGCGGTCGAGCCGGCCTCGACGCCGGATAGGGCAACGGACTTCTTGGGCGCCGGCTTGGCCGGAGTCGGATTGGACATGGTGGCCTCCTTTATTCGCTGGCTTCGAAGAGACCGCGTGCGGTCGGGACGGCGAGATGGTCCGGGCTGACGACGAAGTTGAGCTGACAGAGCTCGTCGGCCTTCAGCTCGGGCAAACGCTCGACCGTTTCGAGGAAGCGCTTCTGCTCGGCTTCGGCGACGATGCCGTCGGCCAGCGTGCGAAACTTCGCGACATAGTCGGGCCGCCGCCACGGATGGGCGCCCAGCGGATGGGCGTCAGCGACCGCGATGTCGTCGGCGACCACGCGACCGTCGTCGAGCGTCACCAGCACGTGCCCGCCAAACGCCTTTCGCGCCGGATCGGTCGAGTGATAGCGCTCGGTCCATTCCGGACCTTCGACGGTGCTGATCTTGTGCCACAGCGCCACCGTGTCGGGCCGTGCCGCGCGCTCGGGCGCGTAGGAGCGCTCGTGATGCCAGCCGCCGTCCTGCAGGGCGACGGCGAAGATGTACATGATGGAATGGTCGAGCGTTTCGCGGCTGGCCGTCGGGTCCATCTTCTGCGGATCGTTGGCGCCGGTGCCGATCACGTAATGGGTGTGATGGCTGGTGCGGATCACGATGCTCTCGATCCTGGAGAGATCGCCGATCTTCGGGCCCATGCGCCGCGCCAGGTCGATCAGTGCCTGGCTCTGATACTCGGCCGAATGTTCCTTGGTGTAGGTATCGAGGATCGCGCGCTTGGCCTCGCCCCTCTCCGGCAGCGGCACCGTGTACTCGGCCTTCGGACCGCCCAGCAGCCAGGCGATGAAGCCGTCCTCGCCCTCGTATGCCGGCGACGGCGCACCCTCGCCGCGCATCGCACGGTCGACAGCCTCGACCGCCATCTTTCCGGCGAAAGCCGGCGCATAGGCCTTCCAGCTCGAGATCTCACCCTTGCGCGACTGGCGCGTCGTCGTCGTGACGTGCAGCGCCTGCTGCACCGCCTGATAGACGATCCCGACCGGCAGGCCGAGCGCCGCGCCGATGCCGGCCGCGGCCGACGGCCCGAGATGGGCGATATGGTCGATCTTGTGCTCGTGCAGGCAGATGCCCTTCACCAGGTCGACCTGGATCTCGTAACCGGCCGCGAGGCCACGCACGAGCGCCGCGCCGTCCAGGCCGCAATGCTGTGCCACCGCGAGGATCGGCGGGATATTGTCGCCGGGATGGGAGTAGTCGGCGGCGAGGAACGTGTCGTGATAGTCGAGCTCGCGCACCGCCACGCCATTGGCCCACGCCGCCCATTCCGGCGAGACGCGACGCGAGGGGAAGCTCGACAGGCCGAACAGTGTCGCACCCGGCTTGGCGGGATGGGTGCGCGCCTGCGCCCGCGCACTGACGATCGGCGAGCGGTTGAGCGAGGCCGCGGCGACGGCGGCATTGTCGATGATGCGGCTGCCGATCATCTCGACCACGTCGTCCGTCACCGCCACCGGATCGACCGCGACCTCGGCGATCTTCCAGGCAAGCTGTTGCTCGCGCGGCAGCGGTTCGGCGGACTTGTGGGTGCGGACGCTGTGGAGCTTCACGGAACTTGTTCCTCTGTCGAAGGGGTGATGGCGCCAGCTGCGATGTTCGCGGGGCGTCCGGCGGCATCGACCGCCACCATCTCAAAGCTGCCGCGCATGGCGAGCGTGCGCTGGCCGCTGAGCAGCGTTTCGGCGACCATCTCGACGACGACGGTCATCGAAGTGCGGCCCATGCGGACGACCTGCGCGTAGAGCTCGACGACCTGGCCGACCTTCACCGGCATATGGAAGTCGATCTTCTCGGACGAGGCCATGACGACGGCACGACGCGCGCGGCGGCTTGCCGCGACGAATGCCGCCTTGCCCATCAGCGAGAGCGCGGTGCCGCCGAACAGCGTGCCGTAATGGTTGGACTGCTCGGGGAAGACCATCTCCAGGAAGCGGGTCTCTTCGGGCGGCGGCTGGTTCGATATGGCGCCCTCCATGGGCGGTGCTCCGGGCTTGCAATCGCAAATCGTGTCCGCAATATCTGCAAGGCAACGCCGACTGGATATCGCTGAATTTGCGATGTTTTGCGGACGCTTGAGGGCTGATTTGCAAACTTTGCAAAACCGAGGACAGACCACGATGCGCAAGACGTTCATGGGAGTTCGGCTGCGGGCGCTGCGTGAGGAGCGGCACATGACGCAGGCCGCCCTCGCCGACGCGCTCGGCCTGTCGAACAGCTATCTCAGCCAGCTCGAGAAGAACCAGCGGCCGCTCACCGTGCCGGTGCTGCTGAAGATCAACGCCGTGTTCGGCATCGACGTGCAACTCTTCTCGGACAATGACGAGGCGCGACTGATCTCGGACCTCCGCGATGCGCTGTCGGAAGCGCAGCCTGGCGAGGCCGTGCCGCTGGCGGAGATTCGCGAACTGGCGGCCGGCATGCCGGCAGTCGGCCGCGCGCTGGTCAATCTCCACCGGCGCTATCGCAGCGAAGCCGATCGGGCCGATGCGATGGCCGCACGTCTCGGCGATGAGCGGCCGGACTCATCGCCGACGCCGATGCCCTTCGAACAAGTCCGCGACTTCTTCTACGCGCGGCACAATCATGTCGCCGAACTGGATGAAGCCGCGGAGCGTCTCTATGAGACGGCCGGTCTTTCCGTGGGCAACCTAAACGCCGGCCTGATCGACTACATGTCCCGCCACTACGGCGTGCGCGTCGCGCGCGATGCCGGCGACGAGCCGTCGGGCGTGCAGCGCCGCTACGACAAGGCGGCGCGCGTTCTGCACCTCTCGCCGCATCTGCGGCCGGGCCAGCAGGCCTTCCAGATGGCGACGCAGCTCGCCTTCCTCGATATCGACGGACTACTGCGCCGCCTGGTCGACGAGGCCGACTTCGACGGCAACGAGGCGCGCGCCCTGGCCCGCATCGGTCTCGCGAACTATTTCGCCGGCGCACTGCTGCTGCCCTACGGCGCCTTCCTGCACGCCGCCGAGACCGTGCGCTACGACATCGAACGGCTTGGCCGCTGGTTCGGCGTCGGCTACGAGACGATCTGCCACCGGCTCAGCACCTTGCAGCGGCCGTCGGCGCGCGGCGTGCCGTTCTTCTTCGTGAGGGTCGACCGCGCAGGCAACATCTCCAAGCGCCAGTCGGCGACCGACTTCCATTTCTCGCGGGTCGGCGGCTCCTGCCCGCTGTGGAACGTGCACGAGGCCTTCGCCCATCCCGGCCGCATCCTGACGCAGCTCGCACAGATGCCCGACGGCCGCACCTACCTGTGGATCGCCCGCACCGTGCAGCGTGGTCACGGCGAATACGGCGCGCCCGACAAGAGCTTCTCGATCGGCCTGGGCTGCGACCTGCGCCACGCCTCGCGGCTGATCTATTCCAAGGGCCTCGACCTCACCGATGCCGCGAGCGCCACGCCGATCGGCGCCGGCTGCCGAGTCTGCGAGCGCCCCGCCTGTCCGCAACGCGCCTTCCCGCCGATTGGGCGGACTCTAACGATCGACGAAAACCGCAGCCGCTTCGCGCCCTATCCGACGACGTGACACATTCATTCCGTTAGGCATGGATATGGTCGTGGTCCCCACGGCCGCCGTGGCCGTGGCGCTTGTGATCGAGCTCCGCCGGCACGAGGTGGAGCTGGCCGTGGCGCACGCCGCGCTGGCTCACCGTGTGGTCGGCCATGGCGCGCACGTCCTTGACGGGGCCGCGCAGCACCGAGACTTCCAGGCATGAATCGTGGTCGAGATGGACGTGCAGGGTCGCCACCTGCAGGTCGTGATGCTTGTGCTGTGCCTGGGTGAGGCGCCGGCCGAGGTCTCGCGTTTCGTGGTCGTAGACATAGGCGAGCGTGGCGATGCAGAAGCCCTCCTCCTTGCCGGGCTTTTCCTCCGCCAAGGTCTCGCGCGTAGCGGCCTCGCGCAGGATGTCGCGCAGCGCCTCGGAGCGGCTGGCATAGCGGTGCTTCTTCATGTGGCGATCGAGCGTCGCCAGGAGATCGTCGTCGACCGACAGGGTGACACGCTGCATCTCAACTCCTCCGCTTGCCGCATTGGCCTGTTGTATGCAAAATTAATAAATAGTGCATACGAAATTCCTTCTCGTCTCTGCCGCCCTGTTAGCCAGCTCCGCCGCCGCACTCGCCCAGGTCCCTCCAGAGCCTCCGCCTCCCCTCGCCCCCGGCCAGGGACCGTCCGAGCCGGGAGCGCCCAATCCCACGGCGCAGGGTTATACCGGTGCCTCGACCGCGCTGCCCGCCATCACCGTCACCGCGCCCCGCATCCTCGAGGCCGAGCCGACCGATTCGGCCAGCGAGCGCCGCGTCTCGGGCGAGACGCTGAACACGCGGCCGATCTCGCGTCCCGGCGAGATGCTGGAAGCGGTGCCCGGTCTGATCGTCTCCCAGCACAGCGGCGAAGGAAAGGCCAACCAGTACTTCCTGCGCGGCATGAACCTCGACCATGGCACCGACCTCGCCATCTGGCTCGACGGGATGCCGGTCAACATGCGCACGCACGGCCACGGCCAGGGCTATGCAGACCTGAACTTCCTGATCCCCGAGCTGGTCGACCAGATGATCATCAAGAAGGGCCCCTACTATGCCGAGGAGAGCGACTTCGCCTCGGCGGGCTCGCTGCGCCTGTCCTACGCCAACCGGCTGGAGAATGCCGTGGTGCTGGCGACCGGCGGCAGCTTCGGTTACTGGCGCGCGCTGGCCGCGGGGTCGATGGCGGCGGGCAACGGCACGCTGACGGCGGCCGGCGAGATCGTGACCTATAACGGGCCGTGGCAGGTCGGCGACGACCTGAAGAAGTTCAACGGCTTCCTGCGCTACGCCGAGGGCGACACCGCCAACGGGCTCACCATCACCGCGCTGGCCTACAGCAACTCCTGGCATTCGACCGACCAGATCCCGGCGCGCGCCGTCGCCGACGGCAGCGGTCTGGGCGCCAGCTTGGGCCGCTACGGCGCCATCGACCAGACCGACGGCGGCGATGCGCAGCGCTATTCGCTGTCGATGCGCTGGAGCCGCAGCGACGAGCGTACGGCGTCGAAGGTCGAGGCCTACGGCATCTACTCGACGATGAACCTCTTCAACAACTTCACCTACTTCCTCGACGATCCGGTGAACGGCGACCAGTTCCAGCAGAGCGACAAGCGCATGATCCTGGGCATCAATGCCAGCCACCTGATGCGCCATTCGCTGGCGGGCTTCGCCTCGGAGACCACGGTCGGCACGCAGATCCGCTACGACAATATCGGCGTCGGCCTGTTCAACACCGTGCAACGCACGCCGTTCAACACGGTGCGCTACGACCAGGTGACCGAGACCAGCGTCGCCGTCTACGCCAAGAACACGCTGCAATGGACCGACTGGCTGCGCTCGATCCTGGGCGTCCGCGGCGACTGGTTCATGGGCTCCGTCGCCTCCGATACCACGGCCAACTCCGGCAATGTCTCGGCCTTCCTCGCCAGTCCCAAGGCCAGCCTCATCTTCGGGCCGTTCAACAAGACCGAGTTCTTCGTGAATGCCGGCCTCGGTTATCACAGCAACGACCTGCGCGGCGCCACCATCACCGTCGATCCCAACGACAGGACCACGCCGGTCGCCTCGGTCCCGCTGCTGGTACGCTCGCGCGGCGCCGAGGTCGGCGTGCGCACGCAGGCGATCAAGGGACTCGACTCCGCCCTCGCCGTCTTCGTGCTCGACTTCGACTCCGAGCTGTTGTTCGTGGGTGATGCCGGCACCACGGAGGCCAGCCGCCCGAGCCGCCGCATCGGCGTCGAATGGACCAACCAGTACCGGCCGGTACCCTGGGCGCTATTCGACCTCGACCTCGCCTACACGCAGGCCCGTTTCACCAACTCCGACCCGGCCGGCGACTTCATCCCGGGCGCGCCTTCGTTCATCGCCTCGGCCGGCATCACGCTCGGCGCCGACACCGGCTGGTTCGGCGCGGTGCGCTGGCGCTACTTCGGCGCGCGGCCTCTGGTGGAAGATACGAGCGTGACGTCCGATCCGACCTCGATCATCAATGCCCGCCTGGGCTACGTGTTCGACAGCGGCCTGAAGCTGCAGGTCGACGCCTTCAACCTGCTGAACACGCAGGCCAGCCAGATCGACTACTACTATACGTCCCGCCTGCCCAACGAAGGCCCCGACGGCGTCGCCGACCGCCATTTCCACCCGGTCGAGCCGCTGGCCGTGCGCTTCACGCTGGCTAAGGCTTTTTGAGCAACGTCGCCGTCGCGTGCAGCATCGGCTCGACGACGGCGTGGCTGAACAGCCAGGTCTCGGCATGGACCGAGTCGCCGTCGCGACGGATCACGCGGGAGAGCGCGATCACGTCGGCCGGCTGTGCGGTCCGCAGCACTGTCACGTTGAGATGCGACACGCGCGCCTCCAGGCCGGCAGCGGCGCGCAGCGACGTGTCGACCAGCGACAGCAGCGCCGCCGTCGTCCATTCAACGCCAGCCGCCAGTGAAAAGCGCAGCCGCACGTCCTGGTCCTGGCATTCCTCGACGAAAATTCCGTGGAGATCGGCCGGTGGCAGTGTCTTCTCGATAAGCGCCTGAAGTTCATCTTCGGTCATCGACTTCACTCTATGCTATTTCCTCGCCCCATGTCCTTCCTCGACCATATCCGCCGCTGCAACAACGCCGACCTTGCCCAGTTCGAACCATGGTTCGTTGGCGAGCATCGTGCCGGTTTCGTGCACCACGACTTCGCGGCCGATGCGGTGCAGGGCTCCGGCCTGTTCGAACGCCGCGACGGCGCATGGCACCTCGATCCCCGCCTCGACACACCGCGGAAGCGCACGGCGGAGGTCCGCACTTTCCTGCTCGGCTTGCGCGAGCGCGGTTACTTCAACGGCCTGTGGCGCGAGGAGAGTTACGCCGTGGCGCCGCAGGACGGCGCGCCGTTCCTGATGGCGATGGAGCGCTCGGCGGTGCCCTGGTTCGGCGTGCGCGCAGGCGGGCCGCACATGACAGGTTATGTGCGCCGTTCAGACGGGCTGCACATCTGGGTGCCGCGCCGCTCCTACGAGAAGCCGACCTTTCCCGGCCAGCTCGACAATACCGTCGCCGGCGGCCAGCCCGCGGGACTCGGCCTGCACGAAAACCTGGTGAAGGAATGCGGCGAGGAAGCTTCCATCCCGCCGACGCTTGCACAGCAGGCGAAAGCGGTGAGCGTCGTCGGTTACTGGAACCAGTCGGGCCAGCAACTGAAGCCCGATGTGATGACCTGCTTCGATCTCGAACTGCCGCAGGACTTCACACCGCATGCAAACGACGGCGAGGTCCATTCATTCGAGCTGTGGCCGGTGCAGCGTGTGTTCGAGACGGTGCGCGATACCGATGAGTTCAAATACAACTGCAATCTTGTGTTGATCGACTTCTTCGTGCGGCACGGATTGCTGTCGGCCGACGATCCCGAGTTCATCCCCATCGTCGCGGGTCTGCGGATGATGTACACTCCGCGCAACGGTTCAGGCTGAGCGACGGCACGTCGCCTCGAATACGTTGCCGGCTCGGCCGACACAGCGAAAGGTGGCGGCCCTCATGCCACGTCCCTTGCTGATCGCCGCAGTCATTGCTTACGCGGCGTTCGTTAGCCCTGCTGTGATGGCGCAGGACGGCCATCACGGCCAGGGCCATGCCCAAAGTCACGACTGGTACGAAAAGCTGAAACAACCGGGCACCGGCGCCTCGTGCTGCAACGGCACGATCAACGGCGTCGAAGGCGATTGCCGCCCGACGCGCGCCTACCAGAAGGACGACGGCAACTGGTACGCGCTGCTCGACGGCCGCTGGGTACAGGTGCCGCCGAAGGTCGTGCTGAAGGAGCTGGCGCCGGATGGGCGCAGCCATATCTGCGCGAACAAGACGGGTAGTATTTTTTGTTTTTTAGGTGGGTCGCCGAAGAGCTGACGCACCACGCCAGCGCCAACAACCATTGTCATCCCGAGCGTAAGCGAGGGACCTTTAACTGCGACCGAATAAAGGTCCCTCGCTTACGCTCGGGATGACAAGGTGCATGTGATCACGCCGGCGGCGAGATGTTCGCTTCCTTGATGACCTTGCGCCACTTCTCGGTCTCGGCGGCGAGGCGCTTGCCGTAGTCGGCGGCGCTGCCGCCGACCAGCACGAAGCCAAGGTCGACGAGCTTCTTGGCGGTCGCGGGATCGGCGAGCACTTCGTTGAAGGCGGCGTTCAGCTTCGCGATGATCGGCTCGGGTGTACCGCCCGGCGCCATCACGCCGAAGAACACCGCGCCCGTCAGGTTGGCCGGCAAGCCAACCTCCGCCACCGTCGGCACATCGGGCAGCATGGGCACGCGCTTGGCCGACGCGACAACCAGGCCGCGCAGCCTGCCGTCCTTCACCGCCAGGCCGCTCGGCAGCAGCGTGTCGGAGAACAGCATCACGTGCCCGCCCAGCACGTCCTTCAGCGCATCGGCGCTGCCTTTGTAGCCGATATGCTCAAGCTTGATGCCGGTTTCCATCTTGAGCTGCTCACCCCACAGATGCGGCATGCTGGCATTGCCGGCCGAGGCGTAGGGGATCGGCGCGGACTGCGTCTTGGCCCAGGCGATGAACTCGGCCATCGTCTTGTAGGGCGCGTTGGGATTGCAGGCGAGCAGCAGCGGCATGTCGACGTAACTGCCGACCGGCGCCAGCTCCTTCACCGGATCGTAGGGCAGCTTCAGGCCGAACGACGTGTTGGTCGCGACCGGCGCCGGGGCCAGCAGGATCGTGTAGCCGTCGGGCCTGGCCTTGGCGACGATCTCGGTGCCGATGATCGTCCCGCCGCCCTGCTTGTTGTCGACCAGCACCTGCTGGCCGAACTTGTTCGTCAGATACTCGGCCGCGATTCGCGCCGACGTGTCGGTGGCGCCGCCCGGCGCGTAAGGCACGACGAAGCGAATCGGCTTGTCGGGATAGGCCTGAGCGCGCGCGATCGAGGGCGCGAGCGCAGGGGCGATGGCCAGGGCCGCAGCGGACCCGAACAGATGGCGGCGTTTCATTTTTCCTTGCTCCCTTGAACTCTTCATTTCTTACACCGCTTCCCACGGCGCTTGGACAATCCGTATTTTCTTTTTCTGTCTGAATTTTGACAGTCGATTTCCTGGTGACAAGATTGGCAACAAGTTTGTTGACTCGACTCCAGCCCGAGTATCCTATTGCATAGGGAAGGAAACATAAGGCCGATAAAATGTCGGGCAGGGTCGTCACCCTTAAGACCAGAGCGAAGACGCGCGCGCGCAAGAGCAGCACCGCCTCCTCGGTCCAGGACATCGTCCAGGCGTTGCGCGAGCGCATCGCGCGCCACGACGTAGCGCCCGGCGCAAAGCTCGGCGAGCAGGAGCTGGCCGCCGAATTCGCCGTGCCGCGCACGCGCATCCGCGAGGTGCTGGGTGTCCTCGAAAGCCGCGGCCTGATCGACCGGATCCCCAATCGCGGCGCCGTCGTATCGCGGCTCGAATTGGATCACGTGTTCCATCTCTACGACGTGCGCCAGGTCCTCGAAGGCTTGTGCGTGCGCTTGGCCACCGAGAACGCACCGCCCGAGACCTGGGACGAGTTCGTCGAGCTGTTCGGTGCGCCGATGGATGAGTTCGTGGCGAACCGCGACTTCGACGCCTTCATCGTCGTCTACGAGCGCTTCCGCCGCCGCATCATCGAATGGGCGCGCAATCCGGTGGCCGCGCGCATGCTCGACAGCATCTACGAGAAGACCAACGTGGTGATCCGGCGGATCGTCATCCTGCCCGGCCGCGCCAAGGAAGGCCTGTCCGAGCATCGCGCCGTGGTGGCGGCGATGCGCACGGGCGATGGCGAGGCCGCCGAGCGGCTGAAGCGCATCAACCTCCAGAACGCCAAGGAATCCCTGCGGCGCTTCCAGAAATACGTGTTGTGAAAGGCGATCCCGGCGTGACCGATCCGACGACAGAAAGACAGGGTCCCCTCGCCGGCTATCGCGTGCTCGAGATCGGCTCGACCGTGGCCGGCCCTTTCTGCGGCCGCATGCTGGCCGATTTCGGCGCCGAGGTGATCAAGGTCGAGCCGGCCGACGGCGATCCCGTGCGCACCATGGGCAAGCAGTTCGAGGGCCGCTCGCTCTATGCCGCCAGCATCTTCCGCAACAAGCGGCTGGTCTCGATCGACCTGCACAATGTGGAAGGCCGCGCCCTGATCCGCGATCTCGCGACCAAGGTCGATATCGTGGTCGAGAACTTCAAGCCCGGCACGCTGGAGAAGTGGGGCCTCGGCTGGGAGGACCTGTCGAAGATCAATCCGCGCCTCGTCATGGTGCGCATCTCGGGCTTCGGCCAGGACGGCCCCTACTCACGCCGGCCGGGCTATGGCGTCGTGTGCGAGGCGGTGAGCGGCCTGCGCCATCTCACCGGCGATCCCGACCGCGCGCCGTCTCGGGTCGGCGTGTCGATGACCGATTACATCGCCGGGCTGCACGGCGCCTATGGCGCGGTGATGGCGCTGATGGCACGCGACAAGACAGGCCGCGGCCAGTGCATCGACGCGACGCTGTTCGAGAGCGCCTTCAACTTCATGGAAGTGTGGATCCCGGCCTACGACAAATTGGGATTCGTGCCGGAGCGCACCGGCTCACGCCTGATCGGCTCCACGCCCAACAACCTCTACCCGACCGCTGACGGCACCTACATCCATATCACCGCGATGGCGGACAATCTGTTCCGCCGCCTCGTCGAGGCGATGGGCCAGCCGGAACTCGCCAAGGATCCGCGCTTCGCCAACGCGATGGAACGCAACGAGCAGCACGAGGCGCTCGACGCCATCGTCTCCGAATGGACGGGCAAGCTGAATCTCGAGGAGATCGAGGCGATCCTGCACAAGGCGCAGGTGCCGGCGACGCGCATCTTCACCGTTGCCGACATCTTCAACGATCCGCACTACCGCGCGCGCAACGCCATCGTGAAGGCGCCCGACCAGCATATGGGCGAGGTCGCGATGGCCGGCGTCGTGCCGCGCCTGTCCGATACGCCCGGCGTCGTGCGCCATGCCGGACGCGACGTCGGCCAGGATTCGCGCGAGGTGCTGCGCGATGTGCTCGGGCTTGCCGATGCGCGCATCGACGAACTGACGAAGAGCGGCGTGATCGCAACGGGAGACCCGAACTGATGGCTACGATGGACGAGGTCTACGCCGAGAGGAAAGCCAAGGCCGAGGCGATGGGCGGGCCGGAGAAGCTGGCGCGCCGCGCCGCATCGGGCGTACTCAACGCGCGTGAGCGCGTCGCCAAGCTGGTCGATGCCGGCACCTTCATCGAGTCGGGCCTGTTCGGCACCTCGGGCAGCCGGCCCGAGGATCACGACCGTTCGCCGGCCGACGGCAAGGTCGCGGGCTTTGCCAAGATCGACGGCCGCGAATGCGCCGTCGTCGCCAACGACTTCACGGTGATGGGCGCCTCCTCCGGCGCCACCAACGGCCGCAAGATCGGTCACATGAAGCGGGTCGCCACCAGCCGCGGCCTGCCGATGGTCTTTCTGGGTGAATCCTCCGGCGCACGCATGCCCGATCACATGGGCGCGCGCGGCATGGGCGCGCTGCTGGGCAACGATCCGACGCAATATGCCCGCATGCGCGAGACGCCGTGGGCCTCGGCGACCTTGGGCCTCTCCTACGGCTCCTCCTCCTGGTACGCCGTGCTCTCGGACTTCTGCGTGCTGCGCAAGGGCGCCGTGCTGGCGGTGTCGAGCGCGCAGCTCGCGTCGCTCGCCATCAAGGAAGACGTCGATCCGCAGGTCATGGGCGGCTGGCAGGTCCATGCCGAGGTGACGGGCTTCGCCGACTATGTCGCCGAGACCGAAGAGGAAGCACTGCAGGCGATCCGCACCTTCCTCTCCTACCTGCCGAGCCATCACAAGGAAGCGCCGCCGGTCCATCCGGTAACCGAAGGCTCCGGCGCCAACATGGCGAACATCGCCAAACTGCTGCCCGAGCGGCGCACGCAGGTCTACGACGTGCGCACTATCATCCGCGCCTTCGTCGATGCCGGTTCCTTCTTCGAGCTTAAGCCGCGCTTCGCCAAGGTGGCGGTCACCGGCCTCGCGCGGCTCGACGGCCGCACCGTCGGCATCGTCGCCAACAATCCGCTGGCGCGCGGCGGCGCGATGGACACCGACGCCTGCGAGAAGATCACGAGCTTCCTGGTGCTGTGCGACAGCTTCAACATCCCGATCGTCATGCTGGTCGACAATCCCGGCTTCTCGATCGGCGTCGAGGCCGAGCGTCGCCGCGCACCCGGTAAGATCATGAACTTCATGCAGGCGCTGCAGCTCTGCACGGTGCCGAAGATCTCGATCATCCTGCGCAAGAGCTACGGCCAGGCCTATCTCAACATGGGCGGCGGGCGGAACTCCGACGAGGTAGCGGCCTGGCCGAGCGCCGAGGTGAGCTTCATGGATCCGACCTTCGCCGTGAAGATCGTACACGGCCTGTCGCCGGGCGAGCCGGGCTTCGACGAGGCCTTCGCGCAGATGAACAAGGACAGCGAGGCCTGGGGGATCGCCGCGATCTACGCCGTGCAGTCCGTCATCCAGCCGCACGAAACCCGCGACTACCTCATCCGCATGCTCGAGGTGCACCGCCAACGCCTGACCAACGGCGTCGGCGAGCATCTGATGCGTGCCTGGCCGACGAGCTTCTAGGAGACAGACGAATGGCGACGATCCAGATCAAGGCGGAAGTGTCGGGCTCGGTGTGGAAGATCATCACGCAGGTCGGCGAGACGATCGAGCCGGGCGGCACCTTGATGATCCTCGAGTCGATGAAGATGGAGATCCCCGTCATCGCCGAGGATGGCGGCAAGGTCGAGAAATTCACGGTCGCCGAGACCGAGGCGGTCAACGAGGGCCAGGTCGTGGCCGTGCTCTCGAAGTGACTGCCAAGGTGAGCGGCGACGCGAACGAGAAGGCGGCGGTGCAGGCTGCTCCCCCTCCGAAGGATTGGGGCCCGGAGGTCGAGGAGCTGCGCCGCCGCCGCACCTACGCGAAGGCGCTGGGCGGCGAGGAAGCCGTCGCGCGTCACCGCGAGCGCGGCCGCCTCACCATCCGCGAGCGAGTCGCAGGCCTGGTCGACCATGGCTCGTTCCAGGAGGTCGGCACGCTCACCGGTCACGGCAAGTATGATGGTCCCACCGTCACCGGCGTGCAGCCTGCGCCCTATGTGATGGGCCTCGCCAATATCGACGGCCGTCCTGTCGCCGTTGGCGGCGAGGATTTCACCATCCGCGGCGGCGCGAGTTGGTCGGGCGATCGCAAGAAAGGCGGCCAGGGCGGCTTCGTCGAGGATCTCGCCGCGAGCTACCGTATTCCACTCGTGAACCTGATCGACGGCGCCGGCGGCAGCGTGACCTCGATCAACAAGCGCGGCCATGCCGTTTTCCCCGGCGTCCACGGCTTCGAGCGCTCGGTCGAGCTTTTAGGCAAGGTGCCGGTCGTGTGCGCCGTGCTTGGCACCGCGGCGGGCGGACCTGCCGGACGCGCCATCCTTTCGCACTGGTCCGTCATGGTCGACGGAATCAGCCAGGTCTTTGCTGCCGGCCCGCCCGTGGTCGAGCGCTCGCTGGGCCAGAAGCTCACCAAAGAAGAGCTGGGTGGACCGCAGATCGCCGTCGATCTCGCCGGCACGATCGACAACAGAGTTGATACAGAAGAAGCCTGCTTCGCGCAGGTGAAGCGCTTCCTCTCCTACATGCCGCAGAACGTCTGGGAGATGCCGCCGGAAGTCGCCTGCACCGATCCGGTGGATCGCTGCGACGAGGAGCTTCTGAGCATCGTGCCGCGCGACCGTCGCCGGCCCTACAACATGCGCAAGCTGATCGAGCATGTCGTCGATCGCGGCTCGGTGTTCGAGATCCAGCCGACCTACGGCAAGGGCCTGATCACCGTACTGGCGCGCATGAACGGCAAGGTCGTGGGCGTCATCGCCAACAACCCCATGGTCTATGGCGGCGCCATGGACGTGAAGGCGGCGCGCAAGCAGATCCATTTCGTCGAGCTTTGCGACTGCTTCCATATCCCGCTGGTGTTCCTGGTCGACGTGCCGGGCTTCATGGTCGGGCGCGACGCCGAGGCGGCCGCGACGCTGCGCGAGGGCATGCGCGCGGTCTATGTCGGGCTGCAGGCCAGCGTGCCGATGTACACGGTCGTCATCCGCAAGTGCTACGGCATGGCCGGCATGGGCACGACCGACAAGAACGGGCTCGACCTCAAGATCGCCTGGCCTTCGGCCGAATGGGGCTCGCTGCCGATCGAGGGCGGCGTCGCCGCCGCCTTCCGCCGCGACATCGCCGGCGCCGCCGATCCCAAGGCGCGCGAGCGCGAGATCGAGGAGGAGCTGCGCTCCATGGCCTCGCCCTTCCGCACCGCCGAGGCCTTCGGCGTCGAGGAGATCATCGACCCGCGCGAGACCCGCCCCTATCTTTGCCGCTTCATCGACGCCGCCCAGGCACGGCTGCGCACGACCTTGGGGCCAAAAGCAAAATACGGCGTACGCCCCTGAGGCCAAGCGCCCAACGACAAAAAGTCGACAACAGGAACAGGAGGTCACGATGGGACGATTGAAGACTGCGATACGCGCCGCGATCCTGGCATCGGGCGCATTGCTGATCGCCGGCGCCGCTTCGGCGCAGGACAAGGTCAAGGTGCGCTTCGGCATCCTCACCACCGCCTCGCAGGCCGCCTTCTATGTCGGCGTGAAGCAGGGCATCTACGCCAAGTACGGCTTCGACGTCGAGGTGATGCCGCTCGCGACCGGCGTGCAGGCCAACCAGGCGCTGGCCGCCGGCCAGGTCGACTGGTCGGGCGGCGGCGTCGAATCGACGGTCGTCTCCTGGGCCACCGGCCTGCCGTTCAAGGCCTATGCGATGTACGCCAAGGGCGGCGATTCCTACGGCATCCTGGTGCGCAAGGACGCCAACATCGCCTCGGCGAAGGACCTCAAGGGCAAGAAGGTCGCCGTCCCGCAGGGCACGGCGCCGGCCCAGGGCCTCGACCAGATCATCCAGGATGCCGGCCTGCCGCGGAATGCGATCGGGCGGGTCAACGCCAACTACGGCAACATGGGCCAGATGCTGATCTCCGGCGCGGTCGATGCGATGGCGGGCCTCGAGCCCTTCCTGACCTTGACCGAGGAGAAGATGGCGGGCCAGGGCGTGCTGCTCATGCGCATGGGCAAGTACGTGCAGGGCGGCGGTCTCTTCCTGATCACCGACAAGTGGGCGGCCGCCAACCCGGGCAAGATGATCGACGCGGTGGCGGCGCTGTGGGAATCGCAGCAATGGGTCCGCAAGAACCCGAAGGAAGCCGCCGCCATCGAGGCGGAGTTCCTCAAGGTCGAGCCGCGCATCGTCGAGGTCTCGTTCAACGTGCTGCAGTACAATCCGCTGATCGATGACTTCACGGCAAAGTCGCTGCAGACCACCGCCGACTACCTGGCGGCCGAGAAGCTGATCCCCAACCCGGTGAAGCCCGCTGATTATCTCGGTGCGCTGAACAAGATCACGGCCGAAGTGAAGGCCAAGTATCCCAAGCTGCTCGAGTAGCGGCCACGCAATGACGGACATCCTCGTCGCGAACGACGTGTCGAAGACCTACTTCGACACGGTCGAGAAGGACAATGTCGTGGCGCTGCAGGGACTGTCCCTGTCCGTGCGCGCCAACGAATTCGTCTCGGTCATCGGCCCCTCGGGCTGCGGAAAGTCGACTTTCCTGCGCATCGTCGCCGGTCTCGACAAGCCGACCTCGGGCGAGATCCTGGTCTCGGGCAACAAGGTGACCGGTCCGGGCGCCGACCGCGGCATGGTGTTCCAGGAATATGCGCTGCTGCCGTGGAAGACGACGGAGGCCAATATCGAGTTCGGCCTGCGCCTCAAGGGCATGGACAAGGCGCAGCGCCAGCAGATCACCCAGCGCTTCGTCGACCTGGTCGGCCTCACCGGCTTCGAGAAGAAATACCCCCACCAGCTCTCCGGCGGCATGCGCCAGCGCGCCGCCGTGGCGCGGGTGCTGGCCAACAATCCGACGGTGCTGCTGATGGACGAGCCCTTCGCCGCCGTCGACGCCATGACGCGCCAGCACCTGCAGGAGGAGTTGACGGCGATCACGACGCAGGAACGCACGACCGTGTTGTTCATCACCCACGCGATCGAGGAGGCCGTGTTCCTCTCCGACCGCGTGGTCGCCCTCTCCGGCCGGCCCGGCCGCATCGTCGCCGACCTTACGATCGACCTGCCGCGCCCGCGCAAATGGGACGACGTGGTGCGCGACGAACGGTTCGCCACCTATCGCGACCAGCTCACGCACAGCATCCATTCGAACGGTCACGACAAGATATGAGCGTCGCCGCAACCACTCCCCGCAAGCGCCGCGACTGGCGCGACTACATCCCCAGCGAGATCGTCCCGTTCGCCGTCGGCATCCTGGCGTGGCAGGCGCTGTCCTCGGCCGACATCTGGCCGCGCGTCCTGTTCCCCTCGCCGCTCGAGGTCGCCAATGCCTTCGTGGCCGACACGATGTCGGGCGTGCTGCTGGCCAATCTCTGGGTCAGCATGAAGAGCCTGCTGCTGGGCTTCGTCATCAGTTGCGTGATCGCCATCCCGCTCGGCTACCTGATGGGCCTGAGCCGCATCACTCGCAACTTCTTCGATCCGCTGGTCAACCTGCTGCAGGCCATCCCCGGCCTCGCCTGGATCCCCTTCGCCATCCTGTGGTTCGGGCTGGGTCAGGGCGCGGTCCTGTTCATCATCGTGATGTCGATCTTCTTCCCGGTGCTTCACAACCTGCTGACCGGCATCCGCATGGTCCAGCCGGTACTGATCGAGGCCGTGCAGACGCTGGGCGCCGGCCGCGCCGCCGTCGTGCGGCACGTGATCTTCCCCGCGACCCTGCCCAACCTGATGACCGGCATTCGCCTGGGCATCGCCTTCGGCTTCCGTTCGCTGGTCGGCGGCGAGATGATCGCCAGCACCGACGGCCTGGGCTACGCGATCTTCAACGCCCAGCAATACTTCCAGTCGCCGCGCATCGTGGTCGGCATGCTGACCATCGGCCTCGTCTGGCTGGCCATGGACCGCCTCATCCTGCGCCCGATCGAGGTCCGCACGACCATGCGCTGGGGCCTGATCCGGGACGGGTTGGAGAAGAATTAGCGATCCGTCGTCTCGACCACCGACTGCAGGGCATGCGAAACTCGTTCCCGTAAAGATCAGGGGAACGGCGTGGCGCGGGACGGGCAAGGGTTGGAGCTGGGCAATGCGGACGAAGATGCGGTCGCTGCACTGAATTTCGTCACGCAGGAATGGCTGGGCTTCGGCAAGCGGTTCGCCGACTTCATCGCCGCCGCCGACAGGGAAGAAAAGTGCCCGATGCTGCCGCTGCTGGCGGCGAGCCTCGTCCTGTCCATGTACTCGCCCGAAGGCCAGGCCGCCGCCGCGCGCTACCTCGCCCGGGCGCAGACGATGACGGCGGGCGCCACGGACCGCGAAGTCGCATGGCTCGTCGCCATCGAGGCCTGGGTTGCAGGCGACACCGACCGTAGCCTGCAACAATTCCGTAAGATCGTCGCCGAATGGCCGCGCGACCTGCTGGCCGGCAAGCTGGCGCAGCTGCTGGCCTTCAACCGCGGCGAGGCCGAGACGCTGCTCGATATCGGCGAGAAACTGGTCGCCGCCAACGAAGACAACCGCTTCGTCTGGGGCATGTATGCCTTCGGCCTCGAAGAGTGCCATCGCCTCGACGAGGCCGAGGCCGCCGCGCGCAAGGGGCTGGCGCTCGACCGCAACGACCCCTGGGCGCATCACGCCATCGCCCATTGCCTGGAAGCGCGCGGCCGGATGCTGGAGGGCGTCGCCTTCCTCACGTCCGTGTCCGAAACCTGGAGCGACTGCAACTCCTTCATGCAGACGCACAACTGGTGGCATCTGGCGCTGTTCCTGATCGACCTCGATCGCACCGGCGAGGCGCTGGCGCTGTACGACAGCCACGTCTGGGGCGTGTGGAAGGAGTTCTGCGAGGACCAGGCCAACGCCGTCTCGCTGCTGGCGCGGCTCGAGTTGCGCGGCGTCGATGTCGGTGCCCGCTGGGCCGACCTCGCGACCTATCTCAAGCCACGCCTGCACGAACATCTCTCGGCCTTCCACGACGTGCACTATCTCTACGGGCTGGCGCGCGCCGGCGAGCGCAGCGCCGTCACCGAAATGCTGGCGAGCCTCGAGGACCGGGCGGAAAGCGCCAAGCCGTTCGAGCGCGAGACCTGGGCTGATTGCGTGGTGCCGATGGCGCACGGCCTCGCCGCTCATGCGACGGGCGACATGCCGGCGGCGGCGCAGCTGATCGGCAGGGCCATGCCGCACCTGCGCTCGCTCGGCGGCTCGATCGCGCAACGCGCTTTGTTCGGCGCCATCCACCTCGACGCGCTCACCCGCGCCGGCTGGAACGACGCCGCGCTGGCGATCCTGCAGGCCGACGAGCGCGAGCGCCCCTCCGTGGCCGCGACCAAGCGGGCGCTGGCCGATCTCTATCGCAAGGTGGGCCGCACAGAACAGGCGCTGGCCGCCGAATACCAGGCCGAACAGCTCGCCCGCCAGTATCGCGCCGCCACAACACGATCGACGGGAGTCGCTGCATGAGGGATCTGACACAGGCGAGCGCCGCCGAACTCGGCAAGCTCTACGAGAAGGGCAAGGCCTCGCCGGTCGAGACGATGCGGGCCGTACTGGCGCGGGCCGAGCAGCTCGCGCCGACCGTCAACGCGTTCTGCCACATCGACGGCGAAGCGGCGCTGGAGGCGGCACGCGCCTCCGAAAAGCGCTGGCACAAGGGCGAGCAGCGCTCGGCCCTCGACGGTGTGCCGGTCTCGATCAAGGAATTGGTGCGTGTCCAGGGCTGGCCCGCCTCGATGGGCAGCAAGCTCACCGACAAGAAGCCGGTCGATGCCGATGCGCCCGCCGTCGCGCGGCTGCGCAAGGCGGGCGCCCTCATCTTCGCGCAGAGCACCAGCTCGGAGTACGGCCACAAGGGCGTGACCGACTCCCCGCTGCACGGAATCACGCGCAACCCCTGGAACCTCGACCATACGCCGGGCGGCTCCTCGGGCGGCGCCGGTGCCGCAGTCGCGGCCGGCCTCGGCCCGATCGCCATCGGCACCGACGGCGGCGGCTCGGTGCGCATTCCCGCGAGCTTCAACGGGCTGGTCGGCCTCAAGGCCACGTTCGGCCGCGTGCCGGCCTGGCCGCCCTCGATGACCGGCGACCTCTCCAACACCGGCCCGATGGCGCGCACCGCCCTCGACGCGGCGCTGATGATGAACGTCATCGCCCAGCCCGATCCGCGCGACGCCCATGCCCTGCCCGGGGACGACACCGACTACAGCAGGAAGCTCGACAAGAAGCTGAAGGGCCTGAAGATCGGCTTCGCGCTCCGCTTCGGCGACCATCCGCTCGACATCGAGGTCGCATCGATGGTGACCAAGGCGGCGCGCCGGTTCGAGGAGCTGGGCTGCACGGTCGAGGAAGTGGGAGCGCCCTTCTCGTTCGACGAGGCGAGCCGTTCCTTCGTCATCCACTGGCTGACCGCGCTGCAGCGCCTGCTGCAGCTCTTCCCGGAGGAGCGCCACGGCGAGTTCGACCCGAGCCTGCTGGCCGGCGCGAAGGCCGGCCTGCGCTATACGGTGCAGGAGGTGGTGAACGCGCAGGTGGCGCGGCGCGATCTTGCCATCGCCTGGAACCTGTTCTTCACGAAATACGACCTGCTGATCACGCCCACCGTCGCGGTGCAGCCCTTCGAGGCGGGCAAGAACCTGCCGGTCGGGCCCGACGGCAAGGGCAACGTCATGTGGTCGCCCTACACGCCGCAGTTCAACCTGACGCGTCATCCCGCGGCGACGGTGCCGTGCGGCCTGTCGCGGCTCGGGCTGCCCGTCGGCCTGCAGATCGTGTCCGCCCACTACAACGACGCGCTGGTGCTGCGCGCCGCCGCGGCCTATGCCCAGACCCAGCCTTTGAAATTCCCTGTCCTTCCGGAGACCGACCGATGACTGCCGACCTTGCGATGATGCCGGCCCATGAGCTGGTGAAACTCTTCAAGGCCCGCAAGGCCTCTCCGGTCGAGGCGGCCAAGGCCGCGCTGGCCCGCGTCGATGCCTTCAACGGCCAGCTCAACGCCTTCCAGCATCTCGATCCCGACACGGCGATGCGCCAGGCGCGCGCCTCGGAGAAGCGCTGGAAGAAAGGCGGCAAGCGCCTCTCCGACATCGACGGCGTGCCAATCACCATCAAGGACATGGTGCTGACCAAGGGCATGCCCACGCGCATGGGCAGCCTCGCCACCGATCCCGACGGCCCCTTCAACGTCGACGCGCCGGTGGCGCAGCGGCTGCGCGAAGCCGGCACGGTGCTGCTCGGCAAGACGACCTCGCCGGAATATGGCTGGAAGGGCGTCACCGATTCCAAGCTGTTCGGCGCCACGCACAATCCGTGGAAAGTCGGCCGGACCCCCGGCGGCTCCTCCGGCGGCGGCACCGCGGCCGAGGCGGTCGGCATGGGCAACCTCGCCATCGGCACCGACGGCGCGGGTTCGGTCCGCATCCCCTGCTCCTTCTCGGGCATCTTCGGCCTGAAGCCCACGCAGGCGCGCGTGCCGCTGTGGCCCGTTTCGGCGCAGGGCACGCTCTCGCATATCGGCCCGATGACGCGCACCGTGCTCGACGCGGCGATGATGATGAACGTGATCGCCCGCCCCGACCCGCGCGATCCCTATGGCCGTCCCGACGATGCCGAGGACTATCTCAAGGGCTTCGACAAGGGCGTGAAAGGCCTGCGCATCGCCTACTCGCCGAACCTGGGCTTCATCGAGCGCGAGAAGATCGACCGCGACGTCACCGTGGCGGTCGAGCAGGCCGTGAAGGTGTTCAAGACGCTGGGCGCCAAGATCGTCGAGGATTCGCCCGACTTCATGGGCATGGATCCGCGCAAGGTGCTGAACGCGCACTGGCAGTCGAACGTCGCCATCCTGCTGAAGAGCTTCAGCCCCGAGAAGCGCGAGTTGATGGATCCGGGCCTGGTGGCGGCCGCCGAATACGGCGCCAATCTCGGCCAGGAGGCGGTCGTCACCGCCATCCACCAGCGCCAGGCGATCTCGGCAATCATGAACCAGTTCATGGCCAAGTACGACCTGCTGCTGACCCCGACCATGCCGATGACCGCCTTCGCGGTGAACGAGAATGCGGCCTGGGGCGGTGACGGCGTCGACATCGGCTGGACGCCCTTCACGCTGACCTTCAACCTGACGCGCCAGCCGGCCGCCACCATTCCTTGCGGCCTCGATCGCGAGGGCATGCCGATCGGCCTGCAGATCGTGAGCGGCCACGCCAAGGACGCCCTGGTCCTGCGCGCCGCCGCCGCCTACGAGCGGGTCCGCCCGATCCCGGCGCCGCCGATGGCGCATCAGATCTGAGGACGAGGTCCCAGATGACCGGTACATCCGAAGTCATCTGGGGCCATTTCTGCTTCGAGGATGGTCGCCGGACGCTCCGCGACATCGTATCGGACCAGACGCTACGGCTGACCGGCACGTCGGCGGGACCGGATCATCATTTCCGGTACCGCGACCCGGACGTCGACACGTCCATCGTCGTATCCGTCATCGGAGAAACCACGCTCCAAGTCGATTTCAACAGTCGCCTTATGCGCGATGTTGCGAACGACTACGCTCTCTGGCGCAGGCTGGCGTTCTTCCTGCCCGATGCCCTGCCGGTATGGCTTTGCGATACCGTCGACAGTCACTTGGTTCGATTGCTTGGGGGCTGGCAGAATGCAGTCTGGAAGCCGTCATTCACCCTCACGTCGACAACAGGGCATGTCGATCTGGTGTCCGGGACCGGCCGGAACGCTCCTTATTGGAGCGACCGAATCAACCTGTTTCCACTCGATTCCCGTCCGCTGACTTGGCACTACGTAGCGCCTCCGAGTGTCGCGCCGGTCGTGGAACTGAAGACGATCCTCGGCGCCGTACCTCGTCTCGACAAATCGGTATCCCTTGAGTCGCAACTCGTGCATGCGCCGAGATTCGTGCGTCAAGACGGCAACGCCGCGCTTTTCCATCAGCAGATCGTCCAAAGCTTCATGCGCGAAGATTACTACCCTCAGCCTTACTATGGGTATGTGAACCGCAAAGCGGCCTTTACATTCTCCTCAGGCAGCTGGCTGGGCATTTCCAGAAGCGTGCAGCCCACGCTTGCCGGGGCAGACACACTCGCCGGATATTTCGAGGAGTTCAGATCAGCCCCCGTCGGCCTGTTCGCGGACCCGAGCCTCGATCTGCGCGAGGAGCTGCTTTTTGCGTTGATCGACATCCAGGACGCCATGCCGTCAGCTTACGACCGCCCTACGATTCGCAAGGAAGACCATTCTGGTTACGCTGAGATAATCGCGCGAAATGCCGACGAAGCCTATTGGATGTCTGACATCGTGTTTGGCCAGCATCTCGACTGGCTTCGCGACACGCCCAGGCGTAGCCCCTTTGGCTATTCGGACACACGCTTCAAGGCTCTGAAGTCTATATGAAGCTCAGCCGCCAAACGCGGATCTACATCGCGCTTGGCGTGGCTCAGGTCGCGGCGCTGGCTGTGCTGGCCTGGTTCGCGGAGCGACAGGTGGCACTGGGCCCGACCGACAAATTCGGCTGGCGGCCTTTCACATGGCCGCTCTCGACCGACCGGGTACCGGCCGGCCGCGCCTATAGCGGCGACGATCACGACGTCTATGTCTGGCTGACCTTGAATGGCCTCGGCGCCAGCGGCGACTGCCCGGAGGGCATCGCGAGCGACGCGGCCCTCGAACGCGCGGTCGACATCCGCCTCCTCGACCCACGTTTCGAACCCGTCGGCCCCGGCGAGCGCCTTCGAGTCACCGACCTCGTGGGATGGGCTCGCGTCTACGTCCACCGCCGCAATAACAAGTCCCTGCGCTATGGCGAGGTCGTCGCGGTGCCCTACAAATGCGATGTCATCACCGCGATTATCGACGGCAACACCCGCGACCTGCTGAAACGAAAGATCGCGCGCGAGTTCCTGGAGTCGAACACCGTGCAGGTGTGGATCAACAAGCAGCTGGAGGGACGATAGGAGATAAAGGTCCTTCGCTTCGCTCAGGATGACAGCTATTTCAGAACTGGCGCACTGCGCCAATCCCACCACCATTGTCATCCTGAGCGCAGCGAAGGACCTTTCCGAATCCCACTATAACTTCACCGGCACCTTGCGTGCGAAGACCGCCGCAACCACGGCAAAGACCATGCTCGCCAGCCACAGCCAGTAGCCTTCGCGCAGGCCGGTCACCGGATTGGCCATGCCGGCCTCGTTGGTGATCACGCTCGTCTCGAGCATGAACGATCCGGCGAGCAGCAACGCGGCGAGCGACAGGATCAGGGCCGGGATGCGGCGGCTGAACAGTGCGGCGATCCAGGAGACGCCGAGCAGCGGGTTGGCGAACCAGCTCGTATGACCCAGCACGCCGAACAGCAGGATGCTCCAGCCCGGCCAGTCCGAACAGATGCCGGAAACGCAGAACGCGTCCTGTGTCAGGCTGGCAGCGAAGAGAATCACGCTGAGCACCAGCGCAACGCGCGTGGTTCGACTGGTGTTCATCTGGGCTAGGCGGCCACACCCAATGCGCTGCGGATCGCGCTGTGGAAGTGGACCAGCGACGGCTCGTTGCGGCCGTAGATGACTTCCTCGGTGGCGCCGGATTCGAAGCCGATCTGCATGCGCTCGCCCAGCGGGAAGTCCTCTTCCATCACGGTGCGGATGGCGATGTCGCGGTTCTTGGCCCAATGCTTCTCCGGCCGGTCGCTGTCGGCGGGACGGTAGAGCGAGAATTCGATGTCGCAGCGGCTGGGATCGTCGCGGTCGGGGAAGGCGCGCCAGATCTCGATATGGTCGACCTGCCAGATCAGGATCGCGTTGGGGAAGAGCTGGTAGATGGCGATGATGTGCGAACGGAAATTGCGCTCGCCTTCGGGCACCGACCGCACCGCGTCGATCGAAGTGCGCGGCACGCACATGCGGCCGTGGCGGCCCGCGCCGTCGAAGGTGCCGCAATTGCCGATGAAGTACGGCGCGATGGTTTTCCGGTGCAGGTACGGGATGTGATAGCCCTCGAGGAAGGTGTCGACGGCGAACTTCCAGTTGATGCGCGGCGTGATGCGCTCGACCGAATAGAGTGGATAGGTCTCGGGCTGCAGCGCTGCGAAGTCGGGCACGAAGGAGCCCAGCACCGCATCGACGTCGATCTCCGCACTCTCTCCTGCTCCCACAGGTGTCGCGCGTAAAAAGATCATGCCGTGCTTCTCGCCGGCCGCGAGCCGCACCAGCCCGTGCGCGCCGAGGTCGAGGCCGGCAAAACCCACCTTGTCGGTTACGCCCAGCAGCTTGCCCTGAGAGTCATAAGTCCAGCCATGATAGGGGCAAACGAAGGCGCGGGCGTTGCCGCAGCCCTCGGCGACCGGCGCGCCGCGATGGCGGCAGATGTTGGCGAAGGCGCGCACCTGGCCGTCGAGCCCACGCACCAGCAGCACCGGCATGCCGGCCACGTCCTCCGTGATGTAGTCGCCGACCTTGGACAGGCGCGAGGACAGGCCCATGAACAGCGGCAGACTACGGAACAGCGCCTCGCGCTCGCGGTTGGCGCGCTCGCGGCTCGAATAGGCGTCGACACGATTGCGGAACAATGCGTCGGCGAGATCGGTGGTGCGGCCGTCGATATGGCCGAGCAGCCGCCTCCCGACGGCCAGTTGTTCGTTTCGGTCCATGCCCGAAGTGTCAGCCCTTCACGGGAGCCGCGCAACTCCAACCATCGATCATCTCGAACACCTGGGCGGGAGTCCTCCCGCTCTCGCGCAACGCCCGGATCGTGAGGTCGCGGTCGCGCTTGGCGAAGCGGCGGCCGGTGGCGTCGGTCAGCAGCGGGTGATGCGCATATTGCGGCGCAGCGTAACCCAGCAGCGTCTGCAGCAGGGCGTGGACATGCGTCGAGGGCAGCAGGTCGACGCCGCGCGTCACCAGGGTCACACCCTGCAGATGGTCGTCGACCGTGACCGAGAGATGGTAGCTGGTCGGCGTGTCCTTGCGGGCGATCACGAAGTCGCCCAGCAGCAGCGGCTGGCCTTCGATCCGGCCCAGCGCCTCGTCGAAGAAGGAATAAGGTCCCGCCTGCTCGGCCGCCCGCGCCGCATGGAAGCGCATGCAGTGCTCGACGCCGGCCGCGATGCGCTGGCGTCGCTCCTCGCTCGACAGATGCCGGCAGGTGCCGGGATAGAGCGGTCCGTCCGGCCCCATCGCCGTCGGGTGCGGGGCACTTGTGGAGGCCGCGATATCGGCCCGCGTGCAGAAACAGGGATAGACCAGGCCCCGCGCGTCGAGCTGGTCCAGGACGCGGCCGTAATCGGCGAAATGGTCGGATTGCCGCCGCACCTCGCCATCCCAGGCAAGCCCCAGCCATTGCAGGTCGGCCAGCATCGCCGTCTCGTACTCGCGGCGGCAGCGGCGGATGTCGATATCCTCGATGCGCACCAGGAAGGTGCCGGCTACGGCTCGCGCGCGTTGCCAGGCGATGCGGGCCGAGTAAGCGCTGCCGAGATGAAGTTCGCCTGTCGGGCTGGGGGCAAAACGCGTGACGGCGGTCATGATCCGACGTTACAGCGGCCCCTCGCCGCGTGCTATGGCGGGAGCCATGGCCAAAGCGACAACTCCGGTCGTCCTCGACAAGAAGACCCTCAAGAAGGCGCTGCGCGAGTTGGCGGACGCGGATCCCGACATCGCCCGCGCACTCGCCGAAGCGGGACATCCCGAATTGCGCGAGATGCCGACCGGCTATGGCGGGCTGATGCGTTCGATCGTCGGTCAGCAGGTCTCGGTTCATGCCGCGCGCAGCATCTGGCTCCGGCTCGAAGCGGCCGTACCCTCGATGCTGCCGGCGGATTTCCTGGCGATGAGCGACGAGCAGCTGCGCGCCGTGGGCCTCTCGGGCGCCAAGATGAAGTACGGCCGCAGCCTCGCCAGCGACATCGTCGAAGGCCGCATCGCGTTCGATGCACTGCACGAACTCGACGATGCCGCGGCCATTGCGATGCTGACGCAGGCCAAGGGCATCGGCCCGTGGACGGCCGAGATCTACCTGATGTTCGCGCATGGCCGCCCCGACATCATGCCGGGCCTCGATCTCGGGCTTGTGGTCGCCGCGCAACATCTCAAGAAGTTACGCACCCGTCCCGACGCAAAGCGGCTTCTCAAAATCGCCGAGGCCTGGCGGCCCTGGCGTAGCGCAGCCGCCTTGGTGCTCTGGCACTATCGCCGCAACATGCCGGACTGGAGCGCAAGGGAGAAGAAAGCAACATGACCAAGAAGCTCGAAGGACCGAGCCACGGCCCGCACGCCGGCGGCAAGCCCGGCCATCTCGTGATCCTGCTGCACGGCTACGGCGCCGACGGCAACGACCTGATCGGCCTCGCGCCCGTGCTGGCGCCGCTGATGCCCGACGTGGTGTTCCACGCGCCCAACGCGCCCTATCCGTGCGAGGGCAATCCGATGGGCTTCCAGTGGTTCGGCATCTCGCGCCTCGATCCCGAGGTCGCGGCGGCGGGCGTGCGCTCGGCCGCGCCGTTTGCTGAACAGTTCCTCGACGACACGATGGCGCAGTACGGGCTCGACGAGAGCAAGACCGTGCTGATCGGTTTCAGCCAGGGCACGATGATGGCGCTGCATATCGGTCTGCGCCGCGCCAAGCCGCTCGCGGGCATCGTCGGCTTCTCCGGCATGCTGGCCGCGCCCGACGCGCTCAAGAGCGAGATCAAGTCGAAGCCGCCGGTCCTGCTGATCCATGGCGACAGCGACGAGATGCTGCCGGCCGTGCTGACGCAACGCGCCGCGCACACGCTGCAGGAAAATGGTGTTCAGGTCGGCGTGCACATCGCGCCCGGCGTCGGCCACGGGATCGACCAGACCGGCCTGTCGCATTGCGCGCGCTTCGTGCTCGAGGCGTTCAAGCTGCCGGTGCCGAAGCAATGACGCAGGGCACCTGCCGGTCGGGCTTCGAGCGGGTTGCCGAGGCCTTCGAGAAGAACCTCAAGGACAAGGGCGAGATCGGCGCTTCGGTCTGCCTGACGGTGGGTGGCGAGACCGTCGTCGACCTGTGGGGCGGCGTCGCTGATCCCAAGAGCAGCGCACCGTGGACGCGCGACACGGTGAGCATCGTCTTCTCCTGCACCAAGGGCGCCACGGCCTTGTGCGCGCATGTCCTGGCGAGCCGCGGCGAACTCGATCTCGACGCGCCGGTCGCCGAGCTGTGGCCGGAGTTTGCGCAGCACGGCAAGGAGCGCGTGACGACGCGCATGATGCTCGACCATTCCTCGGCCGTGCCAGCCGTGCGTGCGAAGGTGAAGGACGACGGGCCCTACGACTGGGCCTACATGACCGAGCGGCTGGCGGCCGAGGCGCCATTCTGGGAGCCCGGCACGCGCAACGGCTATCACGGCTTCACCTTCGGCTGGACCGTGGGCGAGATGGTGCGGCGCGCGAGTGGCAAAACGCTGGGCACCTTCTTCCGCGAGGAGATCGCCGGGCCGCTGGGACTCGATTTCTGGATCGGCCTCCCCGAGGCGATCGAGCCGCGGGTCGCGCCGATCGTGCCGCATGTCTACAAGGCGGCCGATGCGGTGACGCCCTTCATGCGCGATCTCGCGACCAACAAGGAATCGGCGGCCGCCCTCTTCTACTTCAACAACGGTGCCTGGCGCTCGGGCGGTGCCAATACGCGCGCCGGCCATGCCGCCGAGATCGGCGCCGCCAACGGCATCACGAATGCGCGCGGCCTTGCGGGCATGTACGCACCTCTGGCCAACGGCGGCGGCGACCTGGTCGATACCACGACGCTCGCGCGCATGGGCGAGGTCTCGATGGCGACACACGACGACGCCACCCTGCGCATCCCGACGCGCTTTGCGCTGGGCTTCATGAAGTCGATGGACAATCGCAAGCGCAGCCTGGCCGCGAAGCTGTGGGGCGAGGATTGCGACAGCGTCATCATGAGCAGCGCCGCCTTCGGCCATGTCGGCGCCGGCGGCTCGCTGGGATTCGCCGATCCGGTCGCGGGGATGTCCTTCGGCTACACGATGAACCGCATGGGACCCGGACTGCTGATGAACGAGCGCGGCCAGTCGCTGGTCGATGCGGCCTATCTCAGCCTCGGCTACAGGAACAAGGATGGCGGGGTTTGGGTGAAGTGATCCGGGTCTTCACGACGGCGGAGCGCTGAGCTCATGCTCCCCGTCTTCCGCCCGCTGAAGGACCGCGCCGTCCAGATCGTCTGGTCGGGCCTTTGTACCTCGACGATCGGCGAGGACCTGTTCCGCGTCGCCAGCGTCTGGCTGGCGGTCGAGGTGGCGGGCAACATGGCCGGCCTCGTCACCGGCGTGCAGTACGTCGCCATGCTGGTCGCCGGCCTGTTCGGCGGCGTGGTGTTCGACCGCTGGCGGCCCGACCGCGCGATGATCGGCTCGCGCGCCTGGAGTGCCGCCTTCGCGTTCCTGCCGGTGGTCGGCTTCTACATCTCGGGCCTGTCGATCACGCTGCTCATCTTCTCCTCGGTCGGGCTCGCCGCCCTGCGCATGGTCTTCTCGCCGGCGCTGCAATCGACCATCCCGACCCTGGTGCCCAATCGCGACGAGCAGCAGGCGATCAACGGCCTGTTCGACGCCACCTACCGCATCGCCCGCCTCCTCGGGCCGATGGTGGCGGCGCTGCTGCATATCTTCCTCCCCGTGATCCATTTCCTGACGGCAACCGCCATCGGCTTCATCATCTCCGGCTATGCGCTCTACGTGGCGCGCGACCGGCTGACCGGCGGCGGGCTGGGCGATCCGGTGCGCATCGCGCCGGGCTGGCGCGGCGCCTGGGAGGCGCTGACCGCCGGCTTCCGGCTGATGTCGCGCGAGAAGCGCATCGGCACGATCCTGATCACCAACGCGATCCTGAACGGACCGTGGATGGTGGCGTTGAGCCTCGCCATCGCGCTGATCGTCACCGAATATCGCCCGACCTTCCTGGGCTTCGGCGACCTCGCCGCCTACGCGCTGGTGATGGGCGCTTACGGCGTGGGCGACGTCACCGGCAACATCATCGCGGGCTCGGTGCGCCTGCGCCGGCCCTACTCGACCATGTTCCTGGGCTACGTCGCCATGGGCCTCGGCTTCTCGTTCCTCGCCGTCGCGGTATGGTGGCTGCCCGCGGAAGCGCTGCTGCCCGCCATGATGGCCGGCGCATTGCTCGCGGGACTGGGCGGTCCGTTCTTCTTCGTGCCGATGATCACCCGCATGCAGACGGTGTTCCACGGTCACGAGATCGCCCGCGTGTTCCGCCTGCGCCTCGTGATCATGGCCGGCGCCATGCTGGTCTCCAGCCTGGTCGCCACCTGGTTCTTCGAGATGCTGGGCGCCGTCGCCACGCAGCTCGGCTGCGGCCTCATCATCCTGGCCATCGGCATCATCGGCCACGTCTACTATCGCCGCGCCGAAACCCGCGAAGCCGCCGACGCCGCTGCGCCGCACGTGGACGAATAGAATCGGCCGGCGTCAGCCCAGCAGCGGAACGTGCCGGGCGCAGTCGCGCGGCAGGGCGCCGGTGAGACGCGGATCGGGGAACACCTCGACCTGGAAGGCATAGGGCACGAAGCCAGACCGCCGGTAGAAATCGAGCGCCGCGGGATGGTCGAGCGAACAGGTATGCACCCAGAACCGCTTGATCGGACGTGCCCAGGCCCGCGCGATCGCCTCGTTCATCAGCGTGCGGCCGACCCCTGTGCCCACCATTTCCGGCGCCACGCCGAAGAAGGCGAGTTCGCATTCGCCGGGCTGGCTGAAGTCCAGTTCCAGGATCCCGGCGTCACGCCCGTCCTTGCGCAACACAAGGAACTCCACCTCAGGATTGTCGAGGATCGCCTGCAGCTTCCCGTCCGCCATGACCAACCGCGAGAACCACAGCCAGTCCGTTCCCACTGCGCGATAGAGCGCGCGATAAGCGTCGACCGTCCGCTCCAGCGGTTGCAAGGTCACGCCCGGCGGGAACGGTTGCGCCACACGCTGCGGCAGCCGGCTCAACATTTCGAGGCTCGTCACCGCAGTGGCGACATGACCCGCAGGAACGGGGGAATAGCCAGGCGGCAGGACGGGATTTGTGTTGCTCATGCGCGTGTAATTAACCCATCTCGAGTATGTTGAGCTAGGTCGGCGTCCGGAACACCTCGACGTAGAGATAGGGCGTCAGGTGATCGACGGTATCGCGCCCCTTCGGACGAGTGTCGATCCAGGCGATCGTCTCGGAGATGAGTCGGCCGTGCACATCCTCCGGCAAGTACCAGAATTCGGCATAGAGCCGGTCCTGAAGCCGGCCGATCGCCTCGCCGTAGCTGATGTCCATCGCCCAGCGAAGATCGGACGCGTCGAACGGGATCGTCTCGCAGCCCTCGGCCTCCATATGCGTGACGAGTTCCGATCTCTCGTGCGGATTCAGGCCGAGGTAACGGCCCGCATAGCCCAGCTCGTCAGCACGTCGTGAGAAATGACGGCGAACGGCATTGCCGAACGCCCCGCGCTCGTTGATCTGGACGATGCAGGCGCCGGGCTTTGCGACCCGGATCAGCTCGCGGCAGGCGCCCTTCCAATCCTCGACGTGCTGGAACAGCTTCGACACGACGACGGCATCGATACTGTGCGTCTCTAGGGCAATGTCCCGCACGTCACCCACGGCATAGCGGGCGCGCCACTCCGGCGGGACCTTGGCCTGCGCGATCGCGATCATCTCCGCTGCGATGTCGATGCCTAGCACCTCGTAGCCTTCCGCGGCGAGCGGCAGCGACAGTTGCCCGGTCCCGCATCCTGCATCGAGGATCGTACTCTGGGCCAGTAGCAGCCCACGCTCGACCAGCCGGGCGTAACACGCCAGGAGACGTTCCTGCGGTAGATCTCGGGTCGCGTCATAGCGCATTGCGATCCCCGAGAAATCGGACGCCGCACCCAACGATGTCTTGCGATGTCTGTTCTCACTCATGACTGCTCCGTCGAAGAGAGCCGGTCACCGAGGCAGTTATGTTTATGAGACCAAACAAAAGCCGCCTTGGTGGGCGGCTCGGGTTTCAGCATTCAAGTCACGCCGTCCCTACGCCGCCGGATTGCTCCAGCAACGGTAAAATCGGGTGGCATTGGCGAGTGGATACAGCTCGCCCGAATACTCGCCAAATGCCCTTGCGGCCGCGATCAGCATCGCCTCGCTGATATGGAATTCGCTGGCAAATGCCTTTTGCAGGTCGGGTTCGACCTCACCGAAGAATGCCGACATCTGGCCGGGAGCAGCCTTTGCCGCCTCCGGATGCGTCAGGCAATGGGCGAGCGCCCGCGCGTCCAGCTTTTTGCTGTACGGCGCATTGACGGTCGTAAGGACGCTGGAAATTGGCGACATGCTTTTGCTCGATTGCCGGAGGTTACGCTCCTGAGGAACGCTCCACAATGTACGGGACACCTTCATGGAAAGTCCTCAATTCGACCCTTGCGGGAAACGCCGTGTATCTATAACGTCGGATAGATACACGGCGTTACCCAGAAGGAGCCTCACCATGGCAAAGCCGTTTCCGACCGACAATCCGTTCCTCAAAGGCTACTACGCACCGGTCAACACCGAGGCCGATGCGGGCCATCTGCACATCACCGGCGAGATGCCGAAGGAACTCCTGGGCACGCTCTACCGCAACGGGCCGAATCCGCAGTTCGCGCCGCGCGGGCCCTATCACTGGTTCGGCGGCGACGGCATGATCCACGCCTTCCACATCGAGAACGGCAACGTCTCCTACAAGAACCGGTGGGTGCGGACGCCCAAGTGGAAGATCGAGAACGAGGAGGGCGAGGGCCTGTCCGGCACGTTCGGCAATCCGCGCTACACCGACCCGCGCGTGTTCGCGCTGAACTCGACCATCGCCAACACCAACATCGTCTGGCACGGCGGCAAGCTTCTGGCGCTGGAAGAGGCGCACGCCCCCTTCTCACTCGATCCGGCGAGCCTGATGCCGGTCGGCCCCAAGGACGGCGGCTACGAGACATTCGGCGACAAGCTCGTCGGGCCGTTCACGGCGCACCCCAAGTTCGATCCCGAGACCGGCGAAATGATCTTCTTCGGCTATTCGGCCAAGGGCCGCTTCACCAAGGAAGTCAGCCTCCAAACCGTCACTGCCGACGGCACCGTGACGCGCGCCGAAATCCTCGAAGGACCCTTCCCCTCGATGATCCACGACTTCGCCGTGACCAAGAACTGGATTGTCGTGCCGATCTTCCCGCTGACCTCGTCGATGGAGCGCGCGCTGGGCGGGCTGCCGCCGTTCGCCTGGGAGCCGGACAAGGGCACGCACATCGCCTTCATCCCGCGCAAGGGGTCGGTGGCCGACGTGAAGTGGGTGACCGCACCGCCCTCCTACGTCTTCCATCCGATGAACCATTTCGAGACCGACGACGGCAAGGTCGTGATCGACGTCATGAAGTACGACGTGGCGCCACTGTTCCCGCTGCCCGACGGCTCGCCCTCGACCCAGGAGCCGCCGGCGGCGCGGCTGTTCCGCTGGACCTTCGACCTCGACGGCCACGGCAACACCTTCCGCGAGGAGCAGCTCGACGACCGCGCCGGCGAATTCCCGCGCTTCGACGAGCGCTTTTGCATGAGCGACTACCGCCACGGCTGGATCGTGTCGGGCAACATCGCCCATGCCGGCATCCGCCGCAGCGAAGGCATCACCCACTACGACCTGAAGAAGGGCAGCAACGCCACCTGGCAGGCGGGCGACGACGACCGGTTCGGCGAGCCGGTGTTCGTGCCGCGCCACGACACGGCGGCCGAAGGCGACGGCTGGGTGCTGGCGACCATCTTCCGCTCGGCCGAGGGCCGCAGCGACCTCGCGGTGTTCGAGGCGACGGACATCGCCAAGGGCCCGGTGGCGCTGGCCCATCTCAGCAGCCGCGTCCCGGCGGGCTTCCACGGCAACTGGCGGCCCGGTACGCTCTGACCATGATCACCGTCCATCACCTGAACAACTCGCGCTCCCAGCGCATCCTCTGGATGCTGGAAGAGCTCGGCCTGCCCTACGAGGTGAAGCGCTACCAGCGCCAGCCCTCGATGCAGGCGCCGGACGAATTGCGCAGCATCCATCCGCTGGGCAAGTCGCCGGTCATCAGCGACGGCGACAAGGTGCTGGCGGAATCGGGCGCGATCCTGGAATACCTGTCGGAGACCTATGGCGGCGGCCGGTTCACCCCGGCCGCCGGAACGCCGGAGCGATTGCACTACACCTATTTCATGCACTACGCGGAGGGCTCGCTGATGCCGCTCCTGTTCATGAAGCTGGTGTTCGGCCGCATCCCCTCGCGCGTGCCCTTCTTCATGCGGCCAGTGGCGCGCGCCATCTCGAATGGCGCCGACAAGACGCTGCTGGGGCCGCAGATCTCCAACCACTTCGCCTTCCTGGAAGGCGAGCTGGCGCGGCGCGAATGGTTCGCCGGGCCCGAGTTCACGGCCGCCGACATCCAGATGAGCTTCCCACTGGAAGCCGCCACGGCACGCTCGCCGATGGTGAACAAGATGCCGAAGCTGAAAGGCTTCCTCGACCGGATTCACGCCCGCCCGGCCTACAAGAAGGCCCTGGAAAAGGGCGGCGCCTACGAGCTGGCGAAGTAGCGAAAAAGCCGGGGAAAATGAGTGGCGGCCGTGCTAGGCCCTCAAGGCAACACGACGAACAGACGATCCAAGGAGCGAAACGATGGCCCTTCCCGCCCTGCTGCGCGACAACCTCTCGATCCCGGTGGTCGGCGCGCCGCTGTTCATCGTGTCCAACCCGGACCTCGTCATCGAGCAGTGCAAGGCGGGCGTCGTCGGCTCCTTCCCGGCGCTGAACGCGCGGCCCAAGGAAATGCTCGAGGAGTGGCTGAAGCGCATCACGGGAGAGCTGGCCGAGTATAAGGCCAAGCACCCCGAGAAGAAGGTGGCGCCGTTTGCCGTGAACCAGATCGTGCACAGTTCGAACGACCGTCTGCAGCACGATGTCGACATGTGCGAAAAGTACAAGGTGCCGATCCAGATCACGTCGCTGCGCGCGCCCGACGACGTCGTCGTCTCGGCGCATCGCTACGGCTGCCTGGTGTTCCATGACGTGACTAACGTGGCGCACGCCAAGCGCGCGCTGAAGGCCGGCGTCGACGGGCTGATCCTGGTCTGCGCCGGCGCCGGCGGCCATGCCGGCCGCCTCTCACCCTTCGCGCTGGTGCCGGAAGTGCGCCAGTTCTACGACGGCACCATCCTTCTGTCGGGCTCGATCTCCAACGGCGCCTCGGTGCTGGCGGCCCAGGCGATGGGTGCCGACCTCGCCTATCTCGGCACGCGCTTCACCGCGAGCAAGGAAGGCAACGCCACCGACGCCAACAAGCAGTGCATCATCGATTCGACGGGCGAGGAGATCGTCTACACCAACCTCTTCACCGGCGTGCACGGCAACTACATGAAGCGCAGCGTCGCGGCCGCCGGCCTCGATCCCGAGGCGCTGCCGGAAGCCGACAAGAGCAAGATGAACTTCGGCTCGGGCGGCAACACCAAGGCCAAGGCGTGGCGCGACATCTGGGGCGCCGGCCAGGGCGTCGGCCAGATCTTCGACGCCCCGCCGGCTGCCGAGATCGTTGCCCGCCTCAAGGCCGAGTACGACGCCGCCCGCGCCGCGCTCTTCGCCGGCGAGACGGTGCCGACCCAGCTCAAGCAGGCCGCCGAGTAGCGGGCGCTCCGTTGCGACTGCTCCGCCCCGTCGCCATGCTGGCCCTGCTCCTGGCGCCCGGCATCGCCGCGGCGCAGAGCATGGACAGCCGCCTGAGCGAGCTGCAGCGCTCGATCAACGCCCTGTCACAGCAGCTCCAACAGCTGAACGTCCAGGACCAGCAGCTCCAGCAACGCCTGGAGAAGATGCAGCAGAGCTTCGAGCAACGCATCGAACGGCTGGAAAAGGGTCCCGCCGCGAGGCCGACACCCCGGACGGGCCGGTCGAGGCATTGAGCCTCATGACTTAAGGATCCTTCGCTGCGCTCAGGATGACACCCATTCTTGTCATCCTGAGCGCAGCGAAGGATCCTTTCCTCTCAGTTCATATCCAGAATATCGCGAACCCGCGCGGCGAGCTGTTCGAAGGTGAACGGCTTCGTGATCAGCTGGACGCCGGCGTCGAGGCGGCCGTGATGGACGATGGCGTTGCGGGAATAGCCGGTGGTGAACAGCACCTTCAAGCCGGGCCGCAACCCGGCGGCCGCGTCGGCCAGTATGCGGCCGCTCTTGCCGGGCAGCACGACGTCGGTGAACAGGAGATCGATGCGCGACGGCCCGCGCAGGATCGCCAGCGCCGTCTCGGCCTCGCCGGCTTCGAGCACCTGGTAGCCGAGTTCCCTCAGCACCATCGAGCTGTAGGACCGGACATCCTCATTGTCCTCGACCACCAGCACGACCTCGCCTTCGCTGCCCGTCGGCACGATGGCGGCCGCATCGTCGTCGACTTCGGTCGCGGTCCCGAAGTAGCGCGGGAAGTACATGCGGACCGTCGTGCCCTGCCCCGGCTCGCTGTAGATCGTCACATGTCCGCCGGACTGCTTCACGAAGCCATAGACCATGCTGAGTCCAAGGCCGGTGCCGCGCCCCACTTCCTTGGTCGTGAAGAACGGCTCGAAGGCATGCGTCAGCGTCTCGCCGCTCATACCGTGGCCACTGTCGCTGACGGAGATGGCGACATACTGCCCGGGCTTCACCTCTGCGTCGGTCGCGACATAGGATTCGTCGAGCGCGGTATTCACCGTCTCGATGGTGAGCTTGCCGCCCTCGGGCATGGCGTCGCGCGCATTGACCGCGAGATTGATCAGCGCGCTTTCGAGCTGGTTCTGATCGGCCTCGATCGGCCAGAGGCGCGGCGCCAGCACGCCTTCGAGCTCGATATGCTCGCCGAGCGTCCGGTGCAGCAGCTCGGTCATGTCGCGCACCAGCACATTGAGCTCGATCGGCTTGGGCGCCAGTGGCTGCCGCCGCGAGAAGGCCAGCAGCCGCGACGTCAGGCTGGCGGCGCGCTGGGCACCCTGCAGCGCCATGTCGACGGCGCGCTGGACCCGCGCCGTCTCAGCCGGCTTGGCGCGCCGCACCGTTTCGAGGCCGCCGATGATGATGGTCAGCAGGTTGTTGAAATCGTGCGCGACGCCGCCGGTGAGCTGGCCGACCGCCTCCATCTTCTGCGCCTGGCGCAGCGCCTCCTCCGCCTTGCTGCGTTCCTCGACCTCGCTGGCGACGCGTTGTTCCAGCGTCTCGTTCAGCGCCTTCAGCGAGGCTTCGGCCTTGCGCCGTTGCTCCAGCTCGCGCGCGTTCTCCTGGAACAGGCGGGCATTGTCCATCGCGACGGCGGCCTGGCTCGCCAAGCCCACGACACGGTCCTTCGCGAGCTCGCCAAACACGCCGACCGTCGAATGGCCGAGGAAGAGCCCGCCCAGCACCTCGCCATTGCGCGACCGTACCGGCACCGCGAGGTAGCTGCGCACGGGCAGATGCCCCGGCGGCATGCCGTGCCAGGGCGCCGACTGGCCGTAGCGCGGGTCCCGGGTGATGTCGTCGGAGATCACGACCCCGGTGCCGGAGAAGGTCGGCTCGAAGATCGCGGTGTTGCGCGGCATCGGGAATTTCGCGAAGGCCTCGCGCGGCACGCCCGACAGCGTATAGAGCGTGTAGCGTTCCCCTGCCTTGTCGACCACGTTGTAGAAGAAAGCGCCGAACTCGGCGCCCGTGACAGCGACGCAGGCGTCGGTGATCTTCTGCACCAGGCGTTCGAGATCGAGATCGCCCGAGATGGCCGCCGACGCCTCGCCGATCACCTCCAGCGCCGCGCGGCTCTCGCGAATGACATCCTCGGCGGCCTTGGCCTCGGTGATGTCGATCACGACGCCGACCATGCGCTTGGCGCCGTCCTCGCCGGCCTCGACCCGGCCGCGCGCCATCACCACACGCGTCGTCCCAGAGCCTATGACGCGATACTCCTCCTGGTAGATCTCGCCGGAATCGATCGACTTGCCGATCGCCGCCATGACGCGGTCGCGATCCTCCGGCGCGATCCCCTCGACGAAGACGCTGAGCGGCAGGCCGCTCTCGGCTTCGCTTTGCGGGACGCCAAACACCTCGGCGAGCGGGCCCGAGAAGACCAGGCGATCGCTATCGACGGCCCATTCGAACACCGAGGTGCGGCCGGTGGACAGCGCCAGCGACAGGCGGTCCCGGGTCATCAGGAAGCGCTGCTCGCTCTCGAAGATCGCGCGGTTGGCCTCGCGGCGCAGTGCGGCCATCTGGATGTTCGCGTTGACCCGCGCCAGCAGTTCGCGCGCGGCGAAGGGCTTCACGAGATAGTCGTCGGCGCCTGCGTCCAGCCCCTCGACCTTGGCCTCCTCGCCGGCCCGCGCCGACAGGAGGATGATCGGCACGCCCGCCGTGGCGCCTTCCGAGCGGATCGCCCTCAGCAGGCCGAACCCGTCGAGGCCCGGCATCATCACGTCCGACAGGACCAGGTCGGGCACCTGGCGCTGAACGGCCGCCAGCGCCGCATTTCCATCGGCGACGGCATCGACCTCGTAGCCTTCCGCGACGAGCAGCCGGCCGACATAGGAGCGCATGTCGGCATTGTCGTCGGCCAGCACGATACGCTTGCCGGCTCCACCCTTTCCGGCCGGCAAGGAGCCGCCCAACATCGTAGACGACAGATCGCCGGCTGGTTCGACGTTGGGCAGCCAGGCCAGCGCCTCGTCGACATATTCCTGCGCCCGCGCGACGTCGGCCGCGAGATCGGCATGGTCGACCACCTGGCCGCCCGGGAGATGGGTGCGGCCGAAAGGCAGCGTGACGGTGAAGCGCGTCCCCTGTCCGACCGTGCTCTCGACGCCGATCTCGCCGCCATGCAGCTTGACCAGCTCCTGCACAAGCGCGAGGCCTATGCCGCTGCCCTCGAAGCTGCGGCTCTGCGCGCCCTGGACGCGATGGAAGCGCTCGAACAGCCGCGGCAGCTCCTCCGCGGGAATGCCGATGCCGGTATCGCGCACCTCGACGATGGCGGACCGGCGATCGGACGAGGTCCGGATCGAGACAGCGATCTCGCCGGCAAAGGTGAACTTGAAGGCGTTCGAGAGCAGGTTCAGCAGAACCTTTTCCCACATCTCGCGATCGACATAGACAGGCTGCGGCAGAGGCGGGCAATCCAGCACCAGCTCGAGGTCGGCCCTCTCGATGGTCGCCCGGAAGCTCGATGCGATACCCGTGCTGAACTGGGCAAGATCGGTCGGCCGGTAGGAGGCCTGCACGCGGCCCGCCTCGATGCGCGAGAAGTCGAGCAGGCTGTTGACCAGGCGCAGCAGCCGGTTGCCGTTGCGATGTGCGAGCATCGCATGCTGCCGCGCCTCTTCGAGCGAGACCTCGCCGTTCAGCACCTCCTCGAGCGGGCCCAGCATGAGCGTGAGCGGCGTGCGGAATTCGTGGCTGACGTTGGAGAAGAAGGTGGTCTTGGCGCGGTCGAGTTCGGCCAGCGCCTCGACCCGGCGTCTCTCCTCCTGGTAGGCGTCGGCGCTGGCGATCGCCGCCGCGATCTGGCTCGCCGCCAGTTGCAGGAATTCGCTGTAGGAGTCGTCGAACAGGCGATAGGGGCTGAGGCCCACGATCAGGAAGCCCGACCGTCCCGTCTCGCGCGTCGCCGGCACGGCCACGACCGCCGCCGCCGTGGTCGGCCGGTCCCAGACCCGGCCCGGCACCGTGGCGCCGAACACCTGGGCGAGGTCGACGAGCCGTGGTGGCTGGTCCGCCGACAGATCGTCGATCGGCCAGGGAGAGTGCGAGGCCGAGCCGTTGCCGAATCTCAGCGTTTCGACGAGGGCGGGATGCTCCTCCGGCAGCCCACGATGGGCGGCCAACAGCGCCTCGGCGCCGCCCGCCTGCACGACGTAGAGCAACGCAAAAGTGAGGTCTCGGGGATTGCCCGAAAGAGCCGCCAAGCTCTGGCGACAGGCTTCTTCCCAGCTGCGGGAATCGACGGTCCGCGCGGCGAGCTCGCGCAGGACGGCCACCTGCCGTTCGCCGATCACGCGATCGGTGTCGGCCGTGTTGGCGCAGATGATACCGCCCGGTGTGCCGTCATCGTCGGGGATCGGGCTGTAGGAGAAGGTGTAGTAGGTCTCCTCGGGATAGCCGTTGCGCTCCATCAGCAGCAGCAGCTCCTCGACATAGATGCCCTCGACGCCGCCCATTGCGGTGTCGAGCAGCGGGCCGATGTCCGTCCAGATCTCCTTCCAGACTTCCCGGGTCGGCTTGCCCAGCGCTTCGGGATGCTTGCCGCCGATGATCGACTTGTAGGCGTCGTTGTAGAGGTAGATCAGCTCCGGCCCCCAGCCGATCCAGATGGGCTGGCGCGAGGTGAGCATGATGCGGATGGCGGTCTTCAGGCTCTGCGGCCAGGCGGCGGGCGGTCCCAGCGGATTGCGCGACCAATCGTAGGCCCGGATCAGGGCTCCCAACTCACCGCCTCCGGCGAGGAACAGAAGGGCGGGATCTTCGGTGGGTGGCGGCCGATCGGCGGTGTCCGTCATCGTCTTCCGGGCGCTGGGCTGAGAGGCTCGAAGTCAAAAAAGAGGGTGTGAAATCTGCAACTTATCGGGCCGAATGGAAAGGAAAGACACCGTGCGGTCCCTGACAAACGCCGCGCGCCCCGGAAAGTTTCCGGCTCATGGTTGCGAAGCGCGTCAGCCCATATACTTCGCGATGTCGCCACCGGCCCTGCGCCGTTCCAACTCCTCGGCGACGGCGGCGGAAACGCAGACCTTGTTCACCGGGTTGAGCAGCGTTCCGAGCGACTTGGCGATGACGAGCGCGACGGGAATGCCCACGATCGATATGCAGAGCGCAGCCGCGTGGATCGCGCTCACGATCACGAAGATCACCCCGAACGGGAGGTAGAGGATCATCACGATCGTCGAGTAGGCCTGCCACGCGCTGTTCCGCTGCACCTGGAGATCTTCGTTGCTCACCATCGCCTGTCCGAACGGCGCCAGGAGGAACTTGCCGAACTCCATCAGCCCCAATCCGATGGGCGCCGTCACGAGCAGGGCCGTCAGCAGCAGCCCGAGCAGCCAGTAGAAGGCAGCCGTCAGGAATCCGAAGAACGGGAAGTGCCAGAGGATGTTGCCCAACGTCCGCATGTGGCCCCTTGCTGTTTCAGGTCACGACTTTGGCAAACCGGAGCCCGCCATTCCAGGGGCGCTTCCATGAAAGGTCCCTCGCCTCACCCCGGCTGGCGGGCTAGAAACCCACCACATGATCCGCCGCCTGTATGACTGGGTAATCCGCCTCGCCCAACACAAGAACGCCATCCCTGCGATGGGTGTGGTCTCCTTCATGGAGAGTTCGTTCTTTCCCATCCCGCCGGATGTGATGCTGGTGCCGATGGTGCTGGCCAACCGGGACAAGGCGTTCAAGATCGCCTTGGTCTGCACCGTCTGCTCGGTGCTGGGCGGCCTGTTCGGCTACGCCATCGGCTACTTCTTCTTCGAGACGCTGGGCGCCTGGGTGGTGAAGACCTACGGGCTGCAATCCGGCCTCGCCGCCTTCCGCGCCGGGTTCGACGAGTACGGGACCTGGATCATCCTCATCAAGGGCCTGACGCCGATCCCCTACAAGCTGGTGACCATTGCTTCAGGGGCCGCGCATTTCGACCTGTTCACGTTCATGTGGGCGTCCATCGTGACGCGTGGCCTGCGCTTCTTCCTCGTGGCAGCCTTGCTGTGGAAGTTCGGCGAGCCGATCCGGGCCTTCATCGAGAAGCGCCTGACTCTGCTCACCTGGATCTTCCTGTTCGCCCTGATCGGCGGCTTCGTCGTCGTCCGCTTCCTCTTCTAGGTTCGCTCCATGGCTGCCACGCAGCGCCTCCCCCTCCCCAGCCAGCTCGGCCTGATCGCCCTGCTCGGCAGCGGCGTCATGATCGGCGGCGCCCTCTTCTTCCAGTATGCGATGGGCTTCCCGCCCTGCGAGATGTGCCACTGGCAGCGCTGGCCGCACATGGTGGCCATGGTCGCAGGCCTCGCCGCCTTCGCCTCGTCGGGCCGGCCGCGTCTCGCCACCGGCTTCATGGTGGTCGCCATTGCCGCCATCGCTGTCAGCTCGGCGATCGGCATCTTCCATGCCGGCGTAGAGTATCGCTGGTGGGCGGGTCCGCAATCCTGCACCGGGACCGTGCCGACGGGCCTGTCGCCGGAGGAGCTGAAGAAGTATCTTTTCGGGGCCAAGATGGTGCGCTGCGACGCGGTCGTGTGGTCGCTGCTCGGCATCTCGATGGCCGGCTGGAATGCGATCCTGTCGGCGATCCTCGCCATCGGTCTCGCTTCTTCCCTTTCACGGGTGGCCAGAACATGAAAACCGGAGACAACCGCAATCCCGGCGATCCCGACGCCCGCGAGCTGGTCGAGCGCACGATCCGCGTCGACCAGGCCGGCGAGTTCGGCGCCGTGCGCATCTACGAGGGCCAGCTCGCAGCACTTCGCTGGACCGGCCGCAGCAACAGCGAGACCGGGCGCCGCATCCAGCACATGGCGGCGCAGGAGCGCCAGCACAACAAGGTGTTCGACAAGCTGCTGGTCGAGCGCCGCGTGCGGCCGACCGTGCTGTCGCCGCTATGGAACGTCGCAGGCTTCGCGCTGGGCGCCGCGACCGCGCTGATGGGCGACAAGGCCGCGATGGCCTGCACCGTGGCCGTCGAGGAGACGATCGAGGAGCATTACGCGCAGCAGGCGGCAAAGCTCGGCGACGACGAGAAGGACCTGCGCACGACCGTCGAGAAGTTCCGCGCCGAAGAGATGGAGCATCGCGACGAGGCACTCGCCGCCGGTGCCGAACAGGCGGTTGGCTATGAGGCGCTGTCGGCCGTGATCAAGACCGGCTCGCGCCTGGCGATCTGGCTGTCGACGAGGATTTGAACAAGGGAGCGCGCAACTCCAGTTGCGCTCATATGCTGGCCGTCGACCGAGCTTGAGCGCAACTGGAGTTGCGCGCTCCAATGACTTAGCCCTGATCCAGCTCGCTGTCCCAGTAGAGAAAATCGCGCCAGCTCTCGTGCAGGTATCCTGGCGGGAAGGCACGGCCGTGCTCCTGCAGCATTTGCGTCGAGGGTTCGGCCGGCACGGTGCGCAGGACCAGGCCGCTCTCCTTGAGCAGCATGTTGCCCTTCTGCAAATTGCACGGGCTGCACGCCGTCACGACGTTCTGCCAGCTCGTGCGGCCGCCGCGCGACTTGGGGATCACGTGGTCGAAGGTGAGTTCATTCGTGGCGAAGTCGCCGCTGCAATACTGACAGCAGAAGCGGTCGCGCAGGAAGACGTTGAACCGCGTGAAGGCCGGTCGGCGCGCCGCCGGCACGTATTCTTTCAGCGCGATGACACTGGGCAGCCGCATCTCGAAGGTCGGGCTGTGGATCTTGCGCTCGTATTCGGAGACGACGCAGACCCGGTCGAGGAAGACGGCCTTCACAGCATCCTGCCAGGACCAGACCGACAGCGGAAAATACGACAGGGGCCGAAAATCGGCGTTGAGCACCAGCGCATGGCAGGACTCAAGGCCGGGCGTCACGGCTAGGCCCGCCGCCGCAGAGTGGGACTACTTGGAAAATCCATCCGGTCCAACATGCCGGCCATAGTGGCCGGACTTGCGGAAAAACACAATATGCTGCGGCCACCGTCACCGACATGTCATGCGGCGTCTCTTCCTATCGACTGAGACGCTCCCGGGCCCCGGCCTCGGAACCCAGGGTGGCAGCGGCCGTCGCCAGTGCCAGCACCGAGAGCACCATGACCGCGGCATAGCCGCCGGTAAGATCGTGCAGCACGCCGCCGATCCAGGCGCCTAAAAAGCCGCCCAACCCCATGCCGATGGCGATCAACCCGTAGATGCGCCCGAAATGGGCGCCGCGATAACGCAGGGTCGCGAGGGTCGAGATCATTGGCCCGCGCGAGCCCATGCTGCCACCGAACAGGAAGACGAAGGTCCACAGCCAGAAATCGTCGCCCGGCCCGCGCACCATCGCGAGCGCGCCGACGCCCGCGATCGAGCAGGCATAGGCCAGGATCGCCGCCAGCCGGCGGCCGCCCCGGTCGGCCAGCCACGAAAAGCCGATCATGCCGAGCGGCGTCAGGAAGCCCGCGACCGCCATCGCCCGTGCCGCATAGGGCCCCTCCATGCCGCGCTCGAGCAGATAGACCATGGTCTGCGGCATCAGCGAGAAGATGCCGATCGAGGTCAACGCAAACGACGAGGTGAGTGCCCAGAACGGCCAGTCGCGCAGCGCTTCGCGCACGGTGATGCCGGGCGCCGCCGTCTCGCGCAGCTTTGCGAGGCCTGGTGCGCCGCGCTCGATCCTCTTCCATGGCAGCACCAGCAGCAGCGGGATGAACAGCGCACTCACCGCGCCGAAGACGAGATAGGCATGGCGCCAGCCATCGGTCTCGATCAGGTACTGCGCCGCCGGGAAGGTCGCCATGGCGCCGACGCCGGACGCGGACCAGGAGACGGCCAGCGGCACGCCCAGGCGATTGGCCGGGAACCAGCGGCCGATCAGCGACGACGAGAGAATGCCCGACAGCGACGCCGCGCCGAAACCCATCATCACGCCGAGCGAGAGGTAGAGATGCCAGAGATGGGTGGCCTGCGAGGCGACGGCGGTGCTGGCCGCGGCCGCGATCACGCCGAACACGGTCAGCGCGCGCAGCCCGAAGCGATCGAGGATCCAGCCCGTGATCGGCGCGGCGGTGCCGCCGACCAACAAGGCGAAACTGTAGATCAGCGTGACCGAGCCGCGATTGGCATCGAAGGCGTGCTGAAGGGCGGGCACGAAGACGAGGAATGTGTCGCTGATCGAGCGACTAGCCACGCCGAGCGCAAAACACAGCGCCACGAGCGCCCACGGCAAAGCCGAACCCATCGTCCCAACCTCGACGAGCGCAGCCTGCGATGCAAGCCGAGAGACGGCCCGGCAGGCTTGCATTCTCCGCATGCGCGCGGCAGCTTCGGCGGCCATTTCACGCTGCGAGGAGCCAAGGTGGACGACTCTCTCATCATCCCGATCGGCTTCAACGGCCCGCGTCTCTCGGGCAATGGTGGCTATGTCGCCGGCATGCTGGCCGAGCGTTACGCCAAGGCGTTCGGCGGCGACGGTGCGGTCGAGATCACGCTCCGCGCGCCGATCCCCATCGAGACGAAGATGCACCTCGTGCGCGAGGACGCGGCGCTGATGCTGCGCGAGGGCGACACGCTGATCTGCGAGGCGCGCGCCGGCAAGGTCGACCATCTCGATCCGCCGAAACTCCCGTCGGACTGGTCCGAGGTGATGCACCAGGACGCGGTGGGCGGCAGTGGCGAGGGCAGCGATTTCCAATGGTGCCTCGTCTGTGGCCGCAGCCGCGGCGTGGGCGACGGCCTGCGCGTGTTCGGCAGCAGCTCGGGCAACGGCACCTCCCTCTCCTGCTACGTGCCGCACGCCAACCACGCCGACAGCGACGGCCGCATCCGCCCGGAGTTCCTGTGGGGCACGCTCGACTGTCCGGGCGCCTGGGCCGCCCAGGATCCCGACGACGTGCGGCCGGCCCTTACCGGCCGCATGACCGCCAAGGTGCTCGACCGCCCAAAGGTCGGCGAACGCTGCGCCGTCGTCGGCTGGCGCATCGGCGCCGAGGGCCGCAAGCTCTATTCGGGCACGGCGCTCTACACGGAGTCGGGACGACTGTGCGCGCTCGGCCACTGCACGTGGATCGTGCTGAGGGAGTAGCGCGCGCTGAGCCCGTCGTCGCCTCTCAAAAATCCGCCGTCAGCGAAAGGCGGAACGACCGCGGCGCGCCAAGGAGCATGAACGTCGACGACGTGTCGCTACCGGCCCAGTAGTTGGCATCCAGCAGGTTCTGCACGTCGAGCCTCGCCACCAGCAACTTGCCCTTGGCACCGGGATTGTCGAAGGCGTAGCGCGCGCCGATGTCGAATCGCGTCCAGTTCGGCATGGTTCGGCGCGGATAGGTCGTCGCGTCGATATACTGCTCGCCCGTGTAGATCGCGCGCCCCGTCAACGTCAGCCCCGGCAAATAAGGGATGTCGACCTCCCCGCTCAGGTTCAACGTGAATTGCGGAGAGAAAGGCGCGATCCAGCCGTTGAACGTCCCGTTCTGAGTCTGGGTCAGGACGGGATTGAGGAACATTGCGCCACCGAGCAGGCGCACGCCCTTTACCGGCTCGCCGAACACGTTGAGCTCCAGGCCCTGATTGACCTGCTGGCCGCCGAGGAACTGCGTGTTGCTCACCAGATTGGTCAGGATGCTGGGCTGCGTGATCTGGAAGAGGCTCGCCGTCGTGGTGAGCTTGCCCCAATCGACCTTCACGCCGGCTTCGAACTGGGTCGACATATAAGGTGGGAACGCCGTGCCGGCGTTGGCGAAGGGCGGCGCCACGACGGCGCCTTGCTGCAGACCCTGGATATAGTTGCCGTAGATCGAAACGTTCTCCAGGGGCTTCACGACGAAGGCCACGGCGGGGCTGAACGCATCCTGGCTGTACGACTGCGTCTGTGCACCGGCGACATTGTAGTTCGCGGAGGCGACTTGCTGGATGCGCCCGCCGACTGTCAACTGAACCCGCTTGTTCAGGGCAGAGAGGGTGTCTGCAATCCCAAAACTCGACAGGCTCTGGGTCGATGCCAATGGAGCCGCCGACCCTGTGATGGACGGCTGCGCAAGCACGGTCGGATTGTAGATGTTGGTCGAATAGGTGCCGGAGCCGAGCGAGATTCCCGAACCGTTGCGTTGCGTGTAGGTCGTCGCCGTAATGGCCATCTCATGATTGATGGGGCCGGTGTCGGCGATGGCGCGGATGCCGCCCTCTGCGGTGAAATACTGCTGGTAGACGCTGATGTTGAACGGGTTGTTGCCTGTCGCAGCGCCGTTGAAATTGGTGATCGTCGTCAGGGCCGAATAAAGGCCTCCGATCCGGAAATCGTGCACGCCGACATTCAGGTAGGCGGTCACGTTTTCCTCGATGTCGACTTCGACACGGCCGACGGCAAAGGCATCCTTGCGGGCCACGAAGCCCCAGGGCTGGGCCGTGGGATTGCTTCGGACATTCGGCGCATAGGGCAACTGCACGCCGGCACCGAGGCTGAGGTAGGGCGTAACGCCGGACGTGTACTGGGACTGGAAGCCCAGATCCGCCGACACTCTGAAGCCGCTGCCGCGATAATCCAGGCCGAGCAACGCGAGTGCCCTTTGATCGGCGCTGTATCTAACGTCCGTCTGGCCCGCGTTGAAAACGCCGTTGAAGCGAACGCCAAACTCCTTCTCCGGACCGAACCGTCGTCCGACATCGACATGCCCGCCGAACTGGCCGGCCGACAGGTACTTGGCCGTCACCTGACTCAGCTCCTCGTCCGGGGCTCGCTTCGGGACGACGTTGACCGTGCCGCCGATGGCGCCTCCGGGGGGCATGCCGTTCAGGAGGACGCTCGGGCCTTTCAGGACCTCGATACGTTCCGCCATTTCAGCCGACTGCGTATAGGCCGGGAGCATGCCGTAGAGCCCGCCATACGACCACGAGCTGGAGGGCACGTTGAAGCCCCGGATCGAGATATTGTCGCCGCCAGGCGAGTTTTCGGCGCGTGTGATGCGGACGGAAGGGTCGTCGATCAGGACATCCACGACCGTCTTCGCCTGCTGGTCCTTCGCCTTCTTGGCCGTGTAGCTGGTTTGATTGAAGGGCGTGTCCATCACACCCCGATTGCCCAGCAAGCCGAGCTGGCCGCCCGTCGCAACCTGCCCGCCGGCATAGGGCGGCGGCACATTGTCGATCATCGCCTGTGACGGAATCGGGAAGACGCCCTGCACCTGCAACGGGTCGAGCTGCAGCGCACCGGATCCAGCCGGCCCGGCACCGCCGACGGTGAAGGCGGTCGGCGAGGTGAAGCGATAGGTCACGCCCGTGCCTTCGAGCAGTTGCTGCAATGCCTGAGCAGCGGTCATCGCGCCGGTAACGGTGGCGCTCGTCTTGCCCGACACCGAAGACGAATCGACCAAAACCTGGATGCCGGATTGCCGGCCAAAGGTCGTCAGTGCCGTTGCGAGGCTCTGGGCTGGAATGTTGAAATTGATCGTGGCGTTCTGCGCAACCAGAAGGCTCGCGGCCAAGGGTTCTTCCTGCGTCACAGCCTGGCCACTCGCACCTGCAGCAACCGCAAGGGTGGCAACAAACGACAACGCCGCAACGCGCGACATACCGGTAGACGAACGCAAGGCACACTCCCCCGAAAGCCGTGCCGGTGGGATCACGGGTAACGTCGGATGGCCGGCACGAAGCGGCCTTCGGGGGAACGACGGAGAAGCCTTGCGCGAATTAACGAGTGCTCTCAAAAAAACTTCGAGCGACGCAATCGTCCGCCGCGATCAGCGCGAAGAAATAATCGACAGATACGGTGTGATCTCGATCAACGATCCCTGTTGCAGGTCGACGAGCGCCTGCAGGGCCTCGCTGGGCCGGCGCAGGTCGATCATGCCGGTGACGAGACGATTTGCGATGGCGCCGTCGCGGAACACGATCGCACCGCGGCGATAGCGACCGAGTTGCTCGACGACCTCGCGCACGGGCGTGTCGTAGACGACGAGTTGGCGGCCGCGCCAGGAGGCAACATCGTCCGCCGAGACCTGCCCTCTCGCAATCTTGCGATCTGCGCTCACCTGCAGGCGCTCGCCGCGTGAGAGGCTGGCGATCAATCCCCGGCTTCCATCAGCCGCAACGTCGACAGTCCCGGACCGCACCGCGACCGTGATGCCGCTGCCGGATGTGCCTACGCTGAACGCGGTGCCCGTCACCGTCACGGTTACGCCGTCAGCCGTCACCACGAAGGGACGTTCCCGGTTTGGCATGACCTCGAAGAAGGCCTGGCCGGAGAGCAGTTCGATCTCGCGCCGCTGAGCGACATAGCGCACGGCGATGGCGCTGCCGGCATCGAGCGCGACCTTGCTGCCGTCCTCGAGCGTCAGGTCGCGCTGTTCGGCTATGCCCGTGAGATGATCGGCACGCAGGTGAAGCTGGATCGCCGGCAGGAAGATCAGCGCAAGACCTGCCGCCATCGCCCCCATCGTGACGGCGACGGCACGGCGCCACGGCCGTTTCACGCGCCGGGCCTCCACGAGGGGTGAAACGGCAGCGGGCGCCACCGGCGGCGCGAGGTTGGTCGACAGGCGCCAGACCGGCTCCACGACGGCATAGGCCGCACGGCGCTTGTCGCTCTCCGCCAGCCACGCCTCGAACTGCGCACGCAGGTTCGCATCCTGCGGCGCCGCGTCGAGCCGCATCAACCACTCGACCACTTCGGCCCGCAGCGGTTGGCTCCTGGCTGGCGTTGCGTTCAAGACCCCTGGCTCCTCGACAACGACACGCGACAGGCGCGCGGCTCTCTGACTAGACGGTCGGCATCCCGGCGTTTTAATGCGCCGCCCCGAAAATGCCCTTTCACTCTTCCGGCCCGTTGATGCGGAGCGTGCAGTGGAGGACGGCATCCTGCACCATCTTGTGGGCCCGCGGGATCGAAACGCCCAGCCGTTCGGCGACGTCCTTCAGCGGGCGCCGCTCGACCCGGTACATCCTGAAGGCGCTCTGCGTACGCTCCGGCAGCTCGGACACCAGCTCTTCGAGCACGCGCAGTTCGTCGCGATAATAGAGGACGCTTTCGGCCGAGGGTGCGTCGGACGGCACGCTCTCGAGGATGCTCTCCGAGACAGCCTGCGGGGCGTTGCGCGAGGCGCGGCTCAACCAGTCGAGCGCCAGATTGCGGACGATCGCGTAGAGATAATTGGTCGGCTGGGCGATGTCGTCGCCCTCGCGGGCCCGCGCCGAGAAGCGCAGCCACGCTTCCTGCACGACATCCTCGGCGCTCGCGCGATCGCGCACGATCCCGCTGGCATAGTTCAGCAGGTCGGTCCGATGCTCGATGTAGATGGCCAGGGCCTGCTCAGCCGGCGGCATCGCTTTCCATATTGCGAATGGTTCGCATTAGCCGACTCTATAAGCGGCGCGCGATCTCCAGACAAGCGCACAGGATCTCTCTCACGTGATGCGCTGCGCAGCACTCACATCGACGACGAACACCGGCACCGGCCGGTCGAAGCCCTTCATCATCCGCGAGTCCTTCTGGATCAGCGGCACCCGCATGCCGATCGCGGCGGCGGCGACGAGGTCGACGAGGATCTCGGAATCGGCGGCGCTCGAACAGAGGCGCGAGGCGAGGTTCACGACGTTGCCGATCGCGGTGTAGTTGAGGCGGCCGCCGGAGCCGATCCGGCCGACCGTGGCCGGGCCCATCGCCAGGCCGATGCCGAAGCCCAGCTCGGGATGCAGCACCCGCCATTGCACCAGCAGCTTCTGCACGCTGGCCTGCATGTCGATCGCCAGCTGGGCGGCGCGCAGCTCCGGATCGGGACAGGCGACCGGCGCGTTGAGCAGCACCATCACGCCGTCGCCGAAGAAATTGACCAGGGTCGCGCCGTGCGCGCTCACCACCTTCTCCAGCGCGTCGTAGTATTCGCGCAGCACGTCGATGATCTCCTCGGGCTCGGCATGGGCCGAGAACGAGGTGAAGCCGCGCAGGTCGCAGAAGATCACCACCACCTCGACCCGGCGGCCGTCGAGCACATGCTCGTCGCCGGTGCGGTCGATCAGCTCGGCCACCTGCGGGGCGAGGAAGCGCTTCAGCCGGCTGATCCGTTCCGAGCGCTCGCGCGAGACCGCCAGCTCCCCCGCCATCTCGTTGAACCGCGTCGCGAGCCGCTCGAACTCGTCGCTGGTCGCGAGGCTGATCCGATGGTCGAACTGGCCGGCACCGATGCGCGCGACACCGTCCTCCAGCACGCGGATGGGCTCGACCATGCGCCGCGACAGCCAGGAGGCGAGCGCGGCGGCGATCAGCCCGCCGGCGACCATCAGGAAGCCCAGCCGCCAAAGGGCTGCATAGATCGGCGCGTAGGCCTCCGCGATCGGCTGCTTCACGACGACCTGCCAGTCGACGCCGGGAATCTGGGCCATCGCCGCGATGACCGTCTTGCCGGTGATGTCCTGACCGGCCGCGGCCTGTCCCGGCGCGCGGGCCTGGATGGCGGTTCGCAACGCCTGGAGCGGCGCCTGCGCGGCCCGGTCGGCGCGCAGCACCAGGCTGATGTCGGGATGGGCCACCAGGCGGCCCGGCCCGTCGAGCACGAAAGCCTCGCCCGTGCGCCCCACGCCGATGCCGGAGACGACCTCCCAGATGAACTTCAGGTTGACCTCGGCAATGGCCACGCCGACGGCAGCGCGGTTGCCGGCGACGGCGATGGTCATGAAGGGCTCGGAATCGTTCTGGAACGTCACCGGGCCGAACCAGACGCGATCCACGCGCGCGCCCGTCACCGCCGCCGTCGAGGCGCGGTCCGCGCCGCCTTCGACCCGGTTGAGGCCGATGCGCGACACGAACAGCCGCTCGCGGCCGGTGCCGTCGACCAGGGTGAGGCTTTCGACCGCCGGCACCTGGCGCAGCAGGCGCATCGCGTCGAGCATGCGCCTGTCGTCGGCATTGCCGGTCCACGGCAATTGCACGGTCCAGCCGAGCTGCTCCTGGATGCCCTCGATGAAGTCGTGGATCTTGACCGCGGCCAGGCGTGCTTCGGCATCGAGCAGCTCGCTCAGCCGGGTGCGCTGGTCGCGATAGCCGAACCAGGCTTCGCCGGCGCCCGCGATCATCAGCGGCGCGACGACCGCGGCGAACAGCGCGCGAAAATATTTCCAGAAGAGCGACCGGTGCTTCGCAGGCGCCCCGGTCGGCTGGAGGGTCATTCGATCACCCGGTCGGCACTGCCCAGGATCGAGGGCGGGAAGGAGATGCCGAGATTGTCGGCGGCCTTCATGTTGATGAACAGCTCGACCCGCGTGACCCGCTGCACCGGCAGCTCGGCCGGCTTCTCGCCCTTCAGGATGCGGCCGGCATAGAGCCCGGTCTGGCGATGCGACTGGCTGAAGTCGCCGCCATAGCTCATCAGGCCGCCGGCCAGCGGGAAGTCGCGCGACTGGGTCATCGCCGGCACGGCATGGCGGACCGAGAGCGCCGCAAGCTGCGGGCTGCGATAGGCGAAATAGGGATCGGAGCTGAAGACCAGCCCGCCCGCCCCGCTTTCGCGCACGGCGCTGAACATGCCGGGGAATTCCGCCTCGCTGCTGCCGTTCAACACGAGGAGCTCGACGCCCAGCGCTTCCGCGGCCGCCTGCAGGTTCTTGAGCTGCGCGCCCGAGGTCGGGCTGGTCGGGTTCATCGCGACGGCGAACTTCCTGGTGACCGGCCGCAGCTCGCGCATGAACTCCAGGCGCTTGCGCGAAACCTCGACGCTGAGGCTCGACACGCCGGTAAGGTTGCCGCCCGGCCGCGACAGGCTCGTGACCACGCCGAGCGCGATGGGATCGCCGCCCATCTCGAACACGATGGGAATGGTCGAGGTTGCAGCCTTGGCCGCCAGCGCCACCTCGGCGCCGCCCGCCGCCACGATCACGTTGACGTTCTGCGCCGCCAGCTCCTTCGCCAGCGCCGGCAACTGGCTGTACCGGCCCTCCGCCCACTTGTAGGTGATGGCGACGTTGCGCCCCTCGATATAGCCCGCTTCCGCCAGCCCCTGGCGGAAGGCCTCGAGGCGGCTGCGGTAGCGTTCCTGGGTCTCGGAGCCGAGATAGCCGATGACGGGCATGGACTGGGCGCGCGCGGCGACCGTCCAGCCGGCGACGCCGCCGAACAGCACCATCGCCGCGCGCCGTCTCAGTCGCGCTCCGCCGTCTGCCGCTGGCTGCCTGACACGCACGGTCGATTCTCCCATCAACGTCGCGCCGTCACCCGGAACGATAGCGACGTGGCCGGGCCTCGGAAAGCAGCCCCTTCGCGCAAAGGGGCGGAGAAATCAAGCGGCGTTCTACTGAAGCGTGCGGCTTTCGGAGTCGCCCTCGCGTCCTTCCCAGGCATAGTCGTAGAAGACGCGGATGTAGTTGCCGTCGATGTCCTGGGCGAAGAATTCGTAGAGTTTGGCGTCGGGATGTGACGCGGGCGAGCCGGAGAGTTTGGCGCCGGCGGCGAGCCATTCGCGGTAAAGCGCGTCGATCTCGGCGCGGCCGTCGAGGTTCAGCCACAGCAGGATCGGGCCGCGCACGCCGAGCGGTCTGCGGAAAGCAGCGTTCGACAGGAACATCCGCGTGGCGCCGCGCGAGACGCAGGCGAGGCCGATCCCGTCGGCCGACCAGTCGACGGTGAAGCCGAGCTTGTCGCGGTAATAGGCGAGCGCGGCGGCGAGGTCGGCGACGGGAATGTCGGGACACATCGCCGGAAAGTTCACGGCTCAGCGCTCCCGCACGAAGATCACGGCCGCCTCGTCGGCATAGGCCTGGCGCCAGCCCGGCAGGCGGGCCAGCAAGCGGTTGGCCGGCTGGTCGGGCGGCATGAAGGTCCAGTCGATGCGGTTGCGCTCAAGCAGCTGCTCCAGCGATTCGCCGCCGCGCAGGCCGATCGTGTCGGCATAGCGCTTGATGAAGTCGCGGCCATAGAGCTCGCCGCGGCCATCGATGAAGGTCGGCACGCCGGCATGGATGAGATAGCCGCCGAAGTCGTAGTGGTTGAGCACGCGGCCGCCGATCCCGGCCTGCTTCACATAGGCCATGGCCGTCGACGGCATGGTCGAGAGCGGCGGGACGATGCCGCCATAGCGCACGAGGCCGAGTGCGATCAGCGCGCAGCAGGCGACTCCCATGGCGACAGCGGCCCGGCCGGCCGGCAGCGCCAGCGCGGCGGCCTGCTCGCCGAGCGACGTGCCGTTGCCGGCGGTGGGATCGGGCCGCAGCGCCGGCCACTGCCGCGCCAGCAAGGGTGCCAGCGCCAGCGGCGCCAGCATGGCCAGCAGCTCGGCATTGTGGGCGTAACGCAGATAGAGATGCAGCAGGCCCAGCACGATCAGCAGCCGCAGCAACGGCAGCTTCAGCCCGCGTGACAGGGCGGCGTAGAGCGCGATCAGCAGCACCAGCTCCTGCAGCGGCGCCTTCTGGAAGTCGGGCGACCGCCATTCCGAGATGAAGGCCAGCGTGTCGCCCATCGCGAAGATGCGCAGCGTCACCCAGATCGATTCCGGGCCGTAGGGCGTGAGGCAGGCCACGAGGAACGAGGCCGCGCCGAACTTCGTCCAGCCGGCGAACAGTGTCTTGCGCTCACGGTCGTCGCGCGCGCCCAGCAACGCCTCGACCGCGAAGGCGCCGCCCAGCAGCAGGCCCATGATGAAGCTGCCGTGGAGATTGGCCCACAGCAGCATGGCGAGCAGCAGCAGCGGTGCGGGCGCGCGGCGTTCCTCGACGGCGCGCACGAGACCCGCCATCCAGATCAGCATGAACGGAAAGGCCAGCACGGCGGGTCGCGCATGGAAGTGCGGCAAGGTCATCGCGATGGCCGCCAGCGCAAACACCGCGGCCGGCAGCGGACGCAGGTCGCGCAGCAGCAGCCGCAGCATCAGCGCGAAGGACACGGCGAGCGCGCCCGCGGCCAGCACGGTGACGCCGCCCCAGCCGCCCAGCTTGAAGGCAACGGCCATCAGCAGTTGCGACAGCCATTCCTTCGCGATCCATGGCTGGCCCGCGAAGGTGAAGGAGAAAGGATCGGCCGTCGGCACGGCGCCCTTGGCCAGCATCCAGTTGCCGACGGCAATGTGCCAATGGCTGTCGGGATCGGCCAGCAGCGGCAGCCCGCTGCCGTTGGCGAGACAGATGAAGAGGAGAAGTCCCAGCACCAGCGGCCAGGAGAGCGACCAGGCCGTCCGCGGAGCCGACAGCGCCGTACCGTCCTCATGATGGTCGGGAGAAACCGAGACGCCCGAGGTGACGGCCATACAGACGCGCTCCGAAACGAGGGCAACAACCGCCCCTAATCAATTGATATACATCATAATTTCCGGAAACGCTACTAGAGCGACATGATTTGAAAAGGAATCGAAGAGATGGCCAGCGCCTGCTCCCAAGGTGCCGCATGGACGCTGCACGACCATGACCTTCCTTGGCATCGATCGTGTGCTCGTTCCGACCCTGCGCCAGCGACATCGTCGAGAAGCACAAACGAAATAAACGAAATAAACGAAACGAACGAAACGGACAGGCCCTCCCCCACTCCGGGAGCGATTCCGGGGGCTATGCGCTATAGGAAATCACGATGCAGGCGGCGCCCCTTCTCAAGGATCTCGTGCTGGTGGGCGGTGGCCACTCGCATGTCCATGTCGTGAAGAGCTTCGGCATGAAGCCGATGCCCGGTGTGCGGGTGACGCTGATCGGACGGGACATCGAGACGCCCTACTCCGGCATGATCCCGGGCTTCGTGGCCGGCACCTATTCCTTCGACGAGTGCCATATCGACCTGGCGCGGCTCTGCGCCTGGAGCGGCGCGCGGCTGATCCATGCCGAGGCGGTCGGACTCGATCGCATCAACCGGCAGGTGTTGCTGAAGGATCGCCCGCCGGTCTCCTACGATCTCGTCTCGCTCGATGTAGGCTCCTCGCCCAGCATGGGCGCGATTGCCGGCGCGGCCGAGCATGCGACGCCGGTGAAGCCGATCGCCGAACTCGGCCGGCGGTGGCTGGGCTTCCTCGAACGGGTGAAGGACTGGCAAGGGGCGCTGCGCATCGCCGTGATCGGCGGTGGCGCGGGCGGCGTCGAGCTGGCGCTGGCCATCGATCATCGCCTGCGCGAGGTGGCACGCAACGCCCAGGTCTCGGTGACGCTCGCCACCAAGGGCGAGATCCTGTCGGGCCAGGCGGAAGCCGCGCGGCAACGCATGCGCGCGATCTTCAAGCGACGCGGGGTGCGGCTGCTGGAGAATGCCGCCACGACCCGCATCGACGCCGATGCGATTCATCTCGAGACCGGCGAGAGCGTGCCGGTCGACGACGTGTTCGTGGTGACGCAGGCCAGCGCGGCCGAATGGTTCGCCGGCACCGGCATGCCGCTCGATGATCGCGGCTTCTTCGCCGTGGAGCCGACCTTGGCATCGAGCGGCGATGCCAGCGTGTTCGCAGCCGGCGACTGCGCCAGTGTGACCGCGCATCCGCGTCCCAAGGCCGGCGTCTTCGCCGTGCGCCATGGTCCGCCATTGGCCGAGAACCTGCGTCGTGCGTTACTCGGTCAGACGCCGCAGCCCTTCACGCCGCAGAGCCGCTACCTCTCGATCCTCGGCACCGGCGACGGACACGCAGTGGCGACGCGCGGCTCGTGGGCCATCGAGGGCGCCTGGGTGTGGCGCTGGAAGGACCATATCGATCGCAAGTGGATGCGCATGTATCGCGAGCCGCCGGCGAAGCCGATGGACATGACGGCCCGCACCGCACCGCCCGATCCGGCGCTGGCCGATGCCGAGGCCAAGCGCCTGCTGGCCGATATCGGCATGCGCTGCGGCGGCTGCGGCGCGAAAGTCGGCGCGGGCACGCTCGACCGAGTATTGCAGCGGCTCGGTCCGTCCCCCGCTTCCAGCGTCACCATCGGCCTCGACGCGCCCGACGATGCAGCGATGATCGAGGTGCCGGCGGGACAGGCGCTGGTCCAGTCGGTCGATTTCTTCCGCACCTTCATCGACGATCCCTTCACCTTCGGTGAAGTCGCAGCCGTCCATGCGCTGGGCGATGTGTGGGCGATGGGCGCCAAGCCGCACAGCGCGCTCGCGCTCGCGGTCGTGCCGGCGGCGGCCGAGCGACTGATGGAAGAGGATCTCTTCCAGATGCTCGCAGGCGCGAGACGCATCCTCGACGGCGCGGGCTGCGCACTGATTGGCGGCCATTCCGGCGAAGGCCCCGAGGCGGCGCTGGGTTTTTCGGTGAACGGGCTCGTCGTCGCCTCGCAGGCGCTGCGCAAGGGCGGGCTGAAACCCGGCGACAAGCTTGTGCTGACCAAGAAGCTCGGCACCGGCGTGATCTTCGCCGCCGCGATGCGTGGCATGGCGAAAGCGAGCTGGATCGACAGTGCGCTCGCGTCGATGCGCACGCCGTCGGGCGCTGCTGCGCACGCGCTCGTCGCTGCCGGTGCGCATGCCTGCACCGATGTGACGGGCTTCGGTCTCGCCGGCCACCTCGCCGAAATGATCCGCGCCAGCGGCGACAATGTCGCTGTCGATCTCGATCTCGACGCGCTGCCGGTGCTTCCCGGTGCAATCGAGCTATTCGCGCAAGGCTTCGCGAGTTCGCTGCAGCCGGAGAATCTACGCGCACGTCATCTCATCGACGGCATCGAGCGCGCGTCATCGCATGCGAAGTTGCCCTTGCTGTTCGATCCGCAAACCGCCGGCGGTCTGCTTGCTGCACTGCCGCACGATGCGCCGATCAGCGACGACATGACTCATGTCGGGACGGTACGCATACGCAAAGAAAACGAGACAAGCATACGACTCGCGCGCTAGATGCAACCTTGTGCGAGGTGCGGCGTTTGCCCTCTCGCGATTTGCACAGGGAGAATTGAATGGCTGCGAAGAAGAAGGTTGCGAAGAAGAAGGTCGCCAAGAAGGCGGTGAAGAAGGCCGTCGGCAAGGCCAAGACCGCCGTGAAGAAGACTGCGGCAAAGAAGGCCGTGAAGAAGGCAGCTTCCCGTCGCAAGCGCGGCTAGGCTGATGCGAAGAGGGCCCGTGATCGGGCCCTCAACGCATCGGGAGGCCACGACATGGCACACGCAAGGGCAAGCATCGGCTCGACCAACTACGCAACCGCCATCGCAACCGGCCATGCCGGACATCACAAGCTCACGGCTGACGAAGGGCCGGAGCTGGGCGGCAAGGATGCCGGCCCCGCCCCCTACGATCTCCTGACCTCGGCATTGGGCGCCTGCACCGTCATCACGCTCCGCATGTATGCCGAGCGCAAGCAGTGGCCGGTGACGGCCGTCCACGCCGACATCCATTTCAGCCGCGACGGCGACAAGCAGCGCATCGACCGTGTGCTGACCATCGAGGGCGCCGTCGACGACGAACAGAAGAAGCGCATGGCCGACATCGCCGAGCGCACACCAGTCACACTCACGCTGAAGAACGGGCTGGAGATCAGGACGTCGCTGGCATAGCCCGAGAAGACGGGGCTATTTCTTCCCCCGGGCCTTCCACGCTTCGTAGTCGCGCTTCGCCTCCTCGCCCGCCACCGGGAACAGGCCCTTGAGCGAGCGGCCGCGCGCCACCTCGGCTTCGGCGAATTCCTCGTAGTGATAGGCGTCGAGCGCTTCCTGGGCGACTGCCTCGACGATGTCGGGCGGGATCACGAGCACCGCGTCGCGGTCGCCGACGATCACGTCGCCGGGATAGATCGCGACCCCACCGCAGGCGATCGGCAGGTTGAGGTCGACCGGGCGATGCGCGATCGGGCTGGGCGGCGAGGACGGGCGGCGGTGATAGGCCGGCAGGCCGGTCTTGTGCACCCCGTCGGTGTCGCGAAAGCCGCCGTCGGTGACGACGCCCGCCGCGCCACGCGCCTTCAACCGGCCGACATAGAGATCGCCCGCCGACGCCGCCCGCGAATCGCCGCGTGAGTCGATCATCAGCACGTGACCCGGCGGGCACTCCTCCATTGCCTGAGGCTGGACTATCGACCGGTTGGTCGAGGTCGGCCCGTCCTTGTCTTCGCGCGAGGGGATGAAGCGCATCGTGAAGGCGAGGCCGACCATACGCGGCTGCTCGGGGCGGATCGGCCACACGTCATATAGGGTCATGCTGCGCAGGCCGCGCTTGTTCAGCACGCCGGTCAGAGTCGAGGTGCCGACCTTGGCCAACGCCTCTCGCAGATCGGATGACAGGACGTTCATGGTTTCTCTCCCTCGCTTTCCGCCAAACGTTAGCCGATAATTCCAGGCATGCGCGTTGAAATCCTCTGTACCGGCGACGAGATCCTCACCGGCAAAACCATCAACACCAACTACAGCCACATGGCCCGCCGCCTCGTCGAGGTCGGGCTGGGCGTCCACTGGGGCAGCACGGTCGGCGACGATCGCGAGAGTCTCCTCAAGGCCTTCCACCAGGCCGGCGAGCGTGCCGATGCGGTGATCGTGAACGGCGGGCTGGGGCCCACGGTCGACGATCTCTCGCAGGAGGTCGCGGCCCAAGCCTGCGGCGTCGAGCTGGTGCGAAGCGACTACTGGATGACGCGCATGGAGGAATCCTATGCGCGGCGCGGCCGGGTCATGCCGCCCAACAACGTGAAGCAGGCGATGCTCCCGGCCAATGCCGAGTTCATCGACAATCCCATCGGCACCGCCTGCGGCTTCGCGGTCACCATCGGCAAGGCGCGCTTCTTCTTCACCCCCGGCGTGCCGCGCGAGATGCGCCGCATGGTCGACGAACAGGTGATCCCGCGCATCCTGGCGATGAGCGGCATCACGGGCGTGACGAAGCTGAAGCGCTTCCACACATTCGGCATCGGCGAATCGCGCGCCGACCAGATGCTGGGCGACATGGAGGTGTTCAAGGAGGAAGGCGGCATCAAGCTCGGCTTCCAGGCGCATTACCCGCAGCTCGAGACCAAGCTCGCCTTGCGCGCTGACAATGAGACGGCGCTGGCGGCCCTGCTCGACCCGGCCGAGGCCGAGGTGCGCAAGCGGCTGGGCAACTTCATCGTCGCCGAGGACGAACAGACCATCGAAGGCGTGATCCTGGGCAAGCTGCTGGAAAGCGGATCGACTCTCGCCACCGCCGAGATGATCACCGGCGGCCACCTCGCCGCCCGCCTCGCCCCGCTGGCCGGCGCCGAGCGCGCCTTCCGCCGCGGTGTCATCGCGCGCGACCTCTCGGAGCTTGGCGCGACCGGTGTCACGCCCGACGCAGCGGCATCCGTCGCCAAATCGCTGCGCGCATCGAGCGGCGCCAGCCACGCGCTTGTCGTACTGCTCGAACTCGACGAGGGCGCCGACCGGCCGGACATGGGTGGCACGATCTGCATCGGCCTCGCCGACACCAACGGCGCCGTCACACGCCAGGCCCGCCTGGTCGGCGGCCGCGACTGGGTTCGCATCGGCGCGACCGAACTCGGCCTCGACTGCCTGCGCCGTCACCTGCTTGGCCTGCCGGTCGACGAACGCATCGATTTCGAGCGGCGCTAGCTCCACCCAACGTCTACTCGCACCGGCCTCACGGCTGGTGCATTCTCCCGCGTCGAAATCCATCCCGCAGCGAGAGGAGCGTCACATGCCCTTCATCAAGACACGCGACGGCACTGACATCTACTACAAGGACTGGGGCAAGGGTCCCGTCGTCACCTTCAGCCACGGCTGGCCGCTGACGGCGGATGCCTGGGAAGACCAGATGGTGTTCCTGGCCAGTCACGGCTTCCGCGTGATCGCGCACGATCGCCGTGGCCACGGACGCTCGGGCCAGACCTGGGACGGCAACGAGATGGACACCTACGCCGACGATCTCGCGGCATTGTTCGAGGCACTCGACCTCAAGGGCGCGGCGATGGTCGGCCATTCGACCTGCGGCGGCGAGGTCGCCCGCTATATCGGCCGCCACGGCACCAAGCGCGTCTCGAAGGCCGTACTGGTCAGCGCCGTGCCGCCCCTCATGCTCAAGACCGCGGCCAATCCCGGCGGTCTTCCGATCGAGGTGTTCGACGGCATCCGCAAGGGCGTGAGCGACGACCGTTCGCAGTTCTTCAAGGACCTGACGACGCCGTTCTACGGCGCCAACCGCGACGGCGCCAAGGTCAGCCAGGGCACGCGCGACTTCTTCTGGCTGCAGGGCATGATGGGCGGGCTGAAGCCGCTGCTCGACTGCATCAAGGCCTTCTCCGAGACCGACTTCACCGAGGACCTGAAGAAGTTCGACGTGCCGACGTTCGTCATCCACGGCGACGACGACCAGATCGTCCCGATCGATGCCGGCGGCCGCTCGTCGGCCACGATCGTGAAGGGCGCGACGCTCAAGGTCTATCCGAAGGGAAGTCACGGGCTCGCGACCCAGAACAAGGACGAGCTCAACGCCGATCTTCTGGCGTTCATCAAGGGATAGGGAACAGAACATGGCTGTCGTCGAAACCGAGAAGCACGGGCAGATCTTCGTCGTGCGCATGAACCGGCCGGACCGGCTGAACGCGCTCAATCACGAGATGAGGACCGAGCTGTCGGCGGCGTGGAACGAGTTCCGCAAGGCCAAGGACCTCGAGGTTGCGATCTTCACCGGCGCCGGCCGTGGCTTCTGCGCCGGCGAGGACATGAAGGAATCGCTGAAGGACGGCGCGCCGGGCGGCCGCCGTCCCGAGATCGAGGATCCGTTCATGACGGGCAAGCTCGAGAAGCCGGTGATCGCCGCGGTCAACGGCTTCGCCATGGGCGGCGGCTTCATGCTGGTCGAGCGTACCGATCTTCGTGTCGCCGTGCGCGAAGCGGTGTTCGAGGTCTCGGAGGCCAAGCGCTGGCTGCTGGGCGGCTACAATCACGGCCACATCGCCAACCTGCCCTATCCGGTGGCGATGGAAATGGCGCTGGGCTTCCGCTTCACCGCGCAGCGCTTCTACGAGATCGGTTTCGTGAACCGCCTGGTCGATGCCGCCGAGCTGATGCCGACGGCGATGTCGATGGCCGAGCACCTGCTCACGCTGCCGCCCGCATCACGCGTCAACACGGTCCACATGATGCGCCAGATGCGTCCGGCGCCTGGCCCGGAGATGCAGCAACTGGCTGACGCGCTGCACGATCACGGCGCCAAGAGCGACCTCATGGAGTCGCGCGCCGCCTTCGCCGAGAAGCGCAAGCCCAACTTCAAGGGCTGGAACGATCCGGAAGACCGCTATCGCCTGCCGACGCTGGAGAGCGTGAAGAAGAAGTAGCGCTTCGCGCCGGTCCGCTAATAGACCTGTCCCTCGCATCGCGCGCCGACCGTCTGGACGATCGCGCCGCGGGGATCGGCGTAATAGACGTGGGTGCCGTTTTCCTGGCCGCGCTGGATGCCGATCATGATCGTGTCGCTGGGCACGATGCCGGTCAGCAGGACGAGATAGCGGTCGGAGAACTGGACCGAGGCGCGCACCGGCGGCGCGCCGTTGTAGATCACGGCGGGCTCGCCGCGGCGGTTGATGATGGCGAACTTGGCGCCGTCGTCGGCGATGCAGACCGACTGGCCGTCGGTGATCTCGGCCGGTGCGGGCTTCGGCCCCGCCGGGCGGCCCGCCAATGCGCCCGATATGGGCGCCAGGGACGGCAAGGTGGACGGACCGAGCTGGCTCGGCTGGTTGACCGGCGGCACGGGCTTGGGCTTCGGCCGGGCCGGCGGCTTCGCCTCGACCGGCCGCGATGTCTCGGCCGCCATCGCCTCAAGGCCCGGCCCCTTCACCGCACGCGTGGCGAGATAGCCGGCGACCCCGATGAAGCTCAGCAGCACGACGGCGACGACCATTGCCGCACGGCGGCGCGCCATCGCTTCGGCATGCAGCAAGTGGGCCGGCCGCGGTGGCACGGGCCTCGGCGGCAGGAACGGCTTGGGTGAACGCCTTGCCACCGGCTCAGGCGTAGGTGTCGCGACCGCCTTTGGCGCCAGCTTGCCGAACAGCTTCTCCGCCATCTTCGCCTTGGGCGCCGCCTTCGCCGCCCGGGCTGCAGCGGCCGCCTGGGCCGCCTGCTCGCGACGGGCACGCTCCGCGGCGAGCGCCGCCTGCAGCCTGGTGTCGTAGCGCGCACGGCTCTCCGGGTCGGCCAGCGTCTGGTAGGCGTCGGTGATCTGCCGGAAATTGAAGGCCGCGAGCTCGGGATTCCCCACCGCGACGTCGGGATGATAGCGCTTGGCCAGCCCCACATAGGCGGCACGGATCGTCGCCGCATCGGCCGTCCGCGGCACGCCCAGCACCAGGTAGTGGTCGACGTCGATGCTCATCGCTTGTGTAGTCTAAACGGATTCCGCCCGCCGTCGGTTCACTTTTCGCTCAGGGCCTTGAGGTATCGAATGTTTTTGCGCGGGACGGGCGAGGTCTCCCGGCCTATCCTTTCGGCAACGGAGGAAACACCAATGGCCTATCAGTCGATCGAAGTGCGCAAGCTGACGCCGTGCATCGGGGCGGAGATTTTCGGTGTCGATCTCGGCAAGCCGCTGGGCAACCAGCAGTTCCAGGAAGTGCACGATGCGCTGATGGAGAACCTGGTGATCTTCTTTCGCGACCAGAAGATGTCGATCGAGCAGCACAAGGAGTTCGGCCGGCGCTTCGGGCCGCTGCATGTCCATCCCAACGCCCCGATCACCTTCCCCGAGCATCCCGAGATCCTGGTGATCAAGGCCGACGAGAACTCGCGGCACGTTGCCGGCGAGGAATGGCACAGCGACGTCTCGTGCGATCTCGAGCCGCCCATGGGCTCGATCCTCCATCTCACCGAGGTGCCACCCGAGGGCGGCGGCGACACGCTGTTCGCCAACATGTACCGCGCCTACGACACGCTCTCCGGGCCGATCAAGGCGATGCTGCAGGGGCTGACCGCGCTGCACGACAGCTCCAAGGCGCACTACTATCGCGTCAAGGCCACCGACCGCGACGACATCAAGTTCCCCAACGCCGAGCACCCGATCGTGCGCACCCATCCGGTCACCGGCAAGCAGGGCCTCTACGTCAATCGCGGCTTCACCTTGCGCATCCCGCAGCTCCGCAAGCACGAGAGCGACGCCCTGCTCGAGATGCTCTACCGCCACATCGAGACGCCGGAGTTCCAGTGCCGCTTCAAGTGGCAGCCCAACTCCGTGGCCTTCTGGGACAATCGCTGCGTCCAGCACCACGCGATGTTCGACTACTTCCCGCACCGAAGGTACGGGCACCGGGTCACGGTCTGCGGCGACAAGCCGTTCCTGCGCGTGAACTAGGTGGAATTGCCGGGACTTTACACCCGCCCGGTCCCTGCCTTATATCCTCGGCACCATGATGCGTTTCGCGACCAAAACGACCACGACCACCAAAACGACCACCTTCGGTGGGCCGGCGAGGACGTGCGCGTAAAGTCGAACGTGACATAGGACAACCTCACAGGCCCCGCCGGTTTCGGACGGGGCCTTTGTCTTTCCAGGCGTCCGTCTCCCGGCTTCAACGAAGGAGACAGACATGAGTTCGAGACCTCTCACAGTGGCAATCGTCGGCGCGACCGGCGCCGTCGGCGTCGAGTTCCTGCGCTGCCTGGCGGAGCGCCGCTTCCCGGTGAAGGAGCTGCGCCTGCTCGCCTCCGCCCGCTCGGTCGGCCGAGAACTGTCGTTCGACGGGCGGGCGCTGGTGGTGCAGGAGCTGACCGACAGGAGCTTCGAGGGCGTCGACATCGCCCTGTTCTCGGCGGGCGGCGGCATCTCCAGGCGCTATGCCCCCATCGCGGTCGCGGCCGGCGCCATCGTGGTCGACAATTCCTCGGCCTTCCGCATGGATCCCGAGGTCCCGCTGGTAATCCCCGAGATCAACGCCGGCGCCATCGCGGGCCACAAGGGTATTGTCGCCAATCCCAATTGCGCGGCGATCATCGCCATCACCCCGCTCTGGCCGATCCACCAGCACAACCGCATCCGGCGCATGACCATCGCGACCTACCAGGCGGCCTCGGGCGCCGGTGCGGCGGCGATGGACGAGCTGGCCTGCTCGACGCGCGCCTATCTCGACGGCCGCAGCTTCCAGCCCAAGGTGCTGCCGCATCCCTACGCCTTCAATCTGTTCAGCCACAATACCGCGATCGATCCCGAGACCGGCTACAACGACGAAGAGACCAAGGTCATGCGCGAGACCCGCAAGATCTACGGCGACCAGGAGCTGCGCCTGTCGGCCACCTGCGTGCGCGTGCCGGTGCTGCGCGCCCACGCCGCCGCCGTCACCTTCGAGTGCGAGCGCCCGATCGGCGAGGACCGCGTGCGCGCGCTGCTGGCCAACGCGCCGGGCGTGCGCCTGGTCGACGACCGCGAGCGCAATCTCTTCCCGATGCCGCGCGACGCCAGCCAGCAGGACGACATCCTGGTCGGCCGCATCCGCCAGGACCTCGGCGATCCGACCGGCCACTCGATCTCGCTGTTCGTCGCGGGCGACCAGCTCCTGAAAGGCGCCGCGCTGAACGCCGTGCAGATCGCGGAGCACCTGCTGGCGGCGTGAGCGGCACCGCGGCGTGTTCCGTGTCGTCCCGCGCTACACGCGGGACGACACTTTACTTCTTCTTCGTCGCGCGCTCCGTGCCGCTCGCCGCGCCCATGGTCTTGACCAGTTCGTAGATGCGCTTGCGCACAGGGGTCTCGCGGATCTTGTAGTAGGCGCGGACGAGTTGCAGCGTCTCGCGCTTGATCAGCGGGTCCTTTTCCTCCGCGAAGGGTGTGCCGGCCTCGCCGAAGCCGCTGCCCTTCTTCACCTTGGCAGCCATTGGCCGCCCGGACAGCACATTCCCCGGCATCTCGTCGAAGAAGTAGGAGACCGGCACGTCGAGCGCCTTGGAGAATTCGTAGAGCCGGCTCGAGCCGACACGGTTCGAGCCGCGCTCATATTTCTGGACCTGCTGGAAAGTGAGGCCGACGGCATCGCCCAGCTTGGTCTGGCTCATGCCGAGCAGGGTGCGCCGCTGGCGCATACGAACGCCGACATGCGCGTCGACGGGATGTGACTTGGCCATTTCTTTCTTCTCTTCCTCTATTCGACGGTCGCGCCGGACTTGGCCACGACCTCCTTCCAGTGCTTCGCTTCTTCTGCGATACGCGCCGTGAACTCGGCCGGCGTGCCGCCGACCATGATGAAACCGAGTTCGCTGATACGCTCGGCAATGTCCTTCCGGGTCAGAATCTCATTGATCGCTTTCGCGAGCGTCTCGATGACCTGTGCCGGGGTACCGGCGGGCGCGACCATCCCGACCCACACCGAGGATTCGAAGGTAAGCAGGCCGCTCTCCTCGAGCGTCGGCACGTCGGGCAGGAAGCGCGACCGGCTCTTGGTCGTGATCGCCAGCGCCCTGAGCTTGCCCGCCCGGATCTGCGGCAGCGCGCCCGAGAGGTCGGCGATGCCGGCGGGCACCTGGCCCGACACGAGATCGGCGATCTGTGGCGCGTTGCCCTTGTAGGGCACGTGCAGCATCTGCACGCCGGCCGCCAGCTTGAACATCTCGCCGGTGAGATGCGAGACCGAGCCGCTGCCGCCCGAGGCCAGCACCATGGTGCCGGGCTTGGCCAGCACGATCAGCTCCGCCACCGACTTCGCCGGCACGCCGGCGTTGACCAGCAGCAGGTTGGGCACTTCGGCCACGCGCACGATCGGCAGGAAGTCGCGCAGCGGCACAAAGGTGAGGTTGCTGTAGATGCTGGGCGCAATGGTCATGATGCTGGTGTTGGGAAACAGCAGCGTGTAGCCGTCCGGATCGGACGTCGCGACGAAGGCGGCGGCAAGGTTGCCGTTGGCACCCGCCTTGTTCTCGACGATCACCTGCTGGCCGAACATCTGCGTGAGCTGCTCGGCCAGGATGCGGGCCAACACGTCGGTGCCGCCCCCCGGCGGGAACGGCACGATGATGCGGATGGGCTTCGTCGGCCAAGCCGGCGCCCGCGGCTGGGTCTGGGCGCGGACTCCCGCTCCAGCCGCGGCCGACAGGGTCGCTGCGACGAAACCAACACCAAGCACGCGTCGTCCTACTCCAGGCTTCGATGACATTGTGTGCTCCCCGCCGGTCGTGCGGCCCGTTCCACCTATTGCGGCTGGTAGAGATACCCGGAAGGCTCACCCTTCAGGGTCGTACGGTGCATATGCCGCGGCTGGGTCATATCGTAGCGAACGGCAAGATGCATCGTGCATCTGTTGTCCCACATCAAAATGTCGTGCTGTCGCCAGTAATGCCTGTACATGAATTCCGGTTGTACCGAGTGCGTAAATAAAAACTGTAAGATTGCGCTGCTTTCCTCATCGGTCATGCCGACGATATGCGTCGTCTGTCCTTCGCTGACGTAGAGCGCCTTGCGGCCCGTCTCGGGATGGACGCGCACGACCGGCTGGGCGACCAGCGGGTTAATGCGTCGCAATTCGGCCAGCACTTCGGGATCGCGCTTGCGAGCCTCTTTCGTGTTCGTGCTGTCATGGACCGCGTAGAGATCCTCCAGCATCTTCTTCATGACCTCCGACAGTGCATCATAGGCCATGTACATGTTGGTGAATTGGGTATCACCGCCGACATCGGGCATCTCCAGGCAGTGGAGAAGCGACCCGGTGGCCGGATTGAGCGAGAACGAGGTATCGGAATGCCACTGCCGGCCCTGATTGCGGGTCTCCGACGGCTTTCCCTTATGCGGCTTGTTCGAGATCAGCATGATCTCAGGATGGTCTGGATGCCGAAACAAGGGGCCAAACGACACCGGATCGATGTCACCTAATTGCCGACTGAACGCAATATGTCTTTCCGCAGAGATGTTCTGCTGCGGGAATACAAGGACCTGATGCTTCAGCCATGCGGCGCGCACCTCGGCAATGATCGATGCCGGAACATCGTCGTTGAGGTCCAGTCCCGTCACTTCAGCGCCCAATCCGTGGGCCAGCCGTCTTACCTGCAGCGGCATGTAGACTCCCGCGCTTGGCAGATCATCCGCCGTGCAACCCGACGTTGCCCGCTTGCAAACAATGCGTCCAATATCGTTAGATGTTTTTCTAATACCATCTGGGTATCGAACATGGACCTGAGAACACTTCGTTGTTTCTGTGCCGTCGTGCGAGAGGGGCACTTCGGGCGCGCCGCGCTGTCGCTCGGCATTGCCCAGCCGCCTCTGACCCGGCAGATTCAGAAGCTCGAACGCGAACTCGGCGTGGCCCTGCTGCGTCGCACGCAGAAGAAGTTCGAGGTCACCCAGGCGGGAAACATCCTCTACGAGCGCGCGCGGCGCCTGCTCGACAGCGCCGACCAGGCCGAAGCCGACGTGCGGCGCGCCGGCACGGGCGAGACCGGGCGACTCACCATCGGCTTCGTGCATTCCAATGCCTTCACCATTTTGCCGGGGGTCGTCGCGCGCTTCCGCGCCGCATACCCGGACGTCGAGCTCGATCTGCGCGAGATGTGGCACGCCAATCTGGTGTCGGGCCTGGAAACCGGAAGCATCGATGTCGGCCTTCTGCGCCCCCCGGTCAGCAGCAGCGCGCTTCAGGTCGTGACGCTGATCCGCGAGCCGTTCCTCGCATTGGTCCCGGCCGGACACCGTCTGGCGCAGCGGCGGACGATCCAGATTCGTCAGTTCGTAACCGAACCGTTCGTGTTGTACTCGCGGACCGGCTCGCCGCTTATCCACTCTCGCGTCATGGAGATGTGCAAGCGCGCCGACTTCGTGCCGCGCATCGTCCAGTACGCCGACCAGATCCACACCGTCGCGAGCTTCGTCGGCGCCGGGATCGGCGTGGCCCTGGCGCCTTCGACGGTGACCAGTTTCAACATGCCGGGCCTGCGCTATCTTCAGCTCGCCGACAAGCCCGCCCCTCTGCCGATGGGCGTGATGTGGCGCATCGGCAACAACGCCAGCCTGCTCCGCAACTTCGTCCGCGTCGCCCGCGAAGCCGGCGCCCTATGGCGACCGGTGGAGGTGCCCGGGCTGAAGCTGGCCCTCGACGTCAGCCGGCCCTTTCCGAGCGCAGCCTGACGCCGGCAACGAAGACGGGACAGCACGCCAACTCAGGACACAGGGGGAAGGACCGCCAGCGCCGCCATGGTGCGATGGATGCCGCATTCCGTCTTGGCGAGGCCGCGCCAGCGGCCGGCGCGCGAATCCTCGTCCGGCAACACGGGTGAGGTGCAGGGGGCGCAACCGATCGAGGGATAGCCGTGCCCCGCAAGCGGGTGCGCCGGCAGGCCGTGGCGCCGGGCATGGGCGTCGATCTCGGCCTGGCTCCAGTTCGCCAGCGGATTGATCTTGGTTTGGGCACCGTCGATCTCGAACACCGGCAGCTCGCGGCGCGTCGACGCCTGGAACCGCTTGCGGCCGGTGATCCAGGCATCGAAGCCCGTCATCGCGCGCTGCAGCGGGGCCACCTTGCGGAAGGCGCAGCAGCCGTCGGGATCCCAGGTCGCCCGGCTGAGATCGGCATCGAGGCGAGCCGCCTCCTGCGGCGACGGCCCGACCGTGCGCACATCGCTCAGGCCGAGATGGCGGACCAGCCGGTCGCGATGCTCAAGCGTCTCGGGAAAGTGCCGGCCGGTATCGACGAACAGCACCGGCGTCGACGGATCGACCTCGGCCACCTGGTGCAGCAGCACCGCGGCGTCGGCGCCGAAGGACGAGACGACGGCGATGCGGCCGGTAAAGACTTCGCCCAGCACGGCCCGCAGGATGCGGGAGGGCCCTGCCCCGTCAAAACGTCGCCGCAGATCGACGACATGTTCAGCAACAGTCGGCATGATGTCCAATCACCTAATACTGGTCCTGCTGTTCGATCTCGTAGGTGAGGTCGCGTTCGACCTCGCCGGTGATGTCGCCGAGCACGTCGTCGATCTGGACCATGGCCTCGTCGACTTCGTGCACGAGCACGTCGAATTCCGCGGCCAGCCGGTTCAGCGCGGCCCGGATTTCGGTCTTGGCCCGCAGCTCCGCGCGACGCAGCTCCTGAAGCTGGCTATGCGGGCTCGGCCCGCCGACGAGGTGCTTCGCCCACTCGGTGAGGGTCGCGATGCTCATCGGAGGACCGCCGCGCCAGGCGAATGGACTGCGATACTGAAGGGTTCGGACATGGCTCCGCTCCTCCGGCCTTGCGCTCCTTTGGGAGGCGGCCGGTCTGATCTCAAGAAACTGCCGGGTGGACTTCGGCTCTAGGAGAACCGACAGCCCGGGCGGTACTTGCCGCGTCGACAGCGCCTGCGGAGGGTCGAAAGAAGGGGCCGGGTCATCGCTCTCTCATACGTCGTAGCGGAGCCCACGATCGCGTCGTGACGCTTTAGCGCTTGGTGACGCGGCGCAAGCTGCTCCTCAAATCCCGCGGTCTTTCGACCCTTCAGAGATGCGACACATCACGCCATCAGACAATGATCGGGATTTTCAAAGTTCGGGTCCGCCGTGGAACGGGTGCGGCAGGAAACGGTCGGTCGGGAGAAATCCTTGCCGGCCCCTCTTCGCGATACCCCAACGTCTGGTGAGACCAAAATCGGAACGGACGCCGCTAATTGAAATTGTTCGGAACGCTCCGGGCCGCCGCAACAAGCAGGCCTTTCGCCAGTTGAATGCCCGTACGTGAGGGGAATCACCATGGCTGCGCGTCCATCCTGGGAAGGGCATCTCCGCCTTTCACTCGTGACCTGTCCCGTGTCCTTGTGGTCGGCGACGACCGAGGCGGAGACGGTCCGTTTCAACCTGATCAACCCGAAGACCAACAACCGCATCAAGATGAAGACGGTCGACGCCGGTACTGGCGAGGAACTGTCGCGGGCCGACCTGGTCAAGGGTTTCGCGATCGCCAAGGACGAGTATGTCCTGCTCGACAAGGAAGACTTCGAGAGCGTGAAGCTCGAATCGACGCGCATCATCGACATCGAAAAATTCGTGGCCCGCGAGACGATCGACCGTCTCTACTGGGACACGCCCTATCATCTCGTGCCCTCGGGCAAGACCGGCATCGAGGCCTTCGCTGTGATTCGCGAGGCGATGAAGCGCCGGGGCATGGTAGCGATCGGCCGCCTCGTCATGAGCACGCGCGAGCGGGTCTGCGCCATCGAGATCGAGGAAGAGGGTCTGGTGCTGACGACCCTGCGCACCGCCGAGGAGGTGCGCCAGCTCGACGAGATCGGCCATCCCGACCTGCCCAAGCCTGATCCGCAGATGCTCGACATCGCCGAGAAGATCGTGGCGCAGCAGTCGGGCGACTTCGATCCGGCGGAGTTCACCGACCGCTACGAGGAGGCGCTGCGCGCCCTGATCGAGGAGAAGAAGAAGGGCAAGCCGGTGAAAGCGAAGCCGGCGCGCGAGGAGAAGGACTCCGGTGTCGTCGACCTGATGGCCGCGCTGAAGAAGAGCCTCCAGGGCAGCGGCCCCGAGCGCAAACGCGCCGAACGCTACGCCGCCGCCGCTCGCGCCAACAAGAAGAAGCCGCCGACGCGAGGGCGGAAGGCCGCCTGATCAACGCAAGGTCGAGACGTCGGCCGAGATGCGGAGACCTTGAGGTCGCCTTCCATCGCCCCGCCGACGCGCTTGGTCGGATTGCTGGCCGGCTTCCCGACGCCTAGCAACCAGATGCCGACGATCGCCGTCGTGCCCTTTATCTTCGCGGCTTATCTTCGCGGCCTCATCGAACGGCTTGCCGGTGAGGACGACGGCATAGGTTCCAGCCGGCAGGTCCTTCAGGACGGTCTCGCCCTTTGCATCGGTCTGCCCGCGCGTGACGATCGACCCTCCGGGCTTCTTCTTCACGACGACATCGATGCCCGGGATCGGCTCGTTGGTGGCCTGCGCCGGCGAGCGTGACGCAGGCGAGCGCGGCCGCACCGAGAAGCGCGGCAAAGGATCGAACCAAAAGCATTGGGATGTCCCCGTCTCAATGGCGCCCAACGACGCCAGACCTGCATCATGCACGCAGATTCGTGGCCGATCCATGTCGGACGGGTGGTGCTTTCGCGGGGAATTACACCGGCGCGGCGCCGTTCAGGACGAAGAGGACTCGGGCGATGCGGTCGGTACGGTTGGCCCAGGCATGGTTGGTGCCGCGCTGGATCAGCACGTCGCCGACCTGCATCAGGGTCTCGCCGATATCCATCAGTGCCCAGATCTCGCCTTCGATGACGATGGCGTAGTCGATGCTGTGGGTCTTGTGGAAGCCGGGATGGCGCGCCGCCGCGTCGTGCGCGCCGGATGCGCCGTACTGGCGGAACACCTCGGCCTGGTTGCCGTAGTTGCGCTCCCTGTCGGGCGGGAACTCGACGACGCGAACGACATTGCCGGCGGCCGGCGGCTCCAGCTTGAAAGGCCGCGCCGTCGGGTCGCCCTGGCCCTCTCCGTTCGCTCCTGGGAAAGTATCGATCAGCCAGAGGTTGGTCAGGCCGACATTGGGCGAATGCGACGGCGAGAAGCCGTTGGGCGCCGGCCCGTCCTCGAGGAACACCGAGCGTCCCTCGCTGTCGTGGCCCGTCACGATCCGGCGTACCGGCTTCACCATGCGTCGTCTCCTCCGATATGAGCGGCGCACTATGCACGCTCGGAGCGACGGAGAAACAGTACAGGACCGTCGACGGGCCCAGCAGGTGGAACGGCCTAGACGCCGAGATCCTTCTTGGCGTCGTCGAGCGCGAGCCTGAAGCGCGTGCACATCTCGCCGATCTGCTCCTCGGTGATGATGAGCGGCGGCGTGAAGGCGATGCGGTCGCCGATCGCCCGCACGATCAGCCCGTGGCGCAGCGCATGGTCCATCACCATCGTGCCCACCTTCTGCTCCGGCGCCCACGGCGTGCGGGTCTTCGCATCTTTCATCAGCTCGACGCCCGTGAACAGGCCGACGCCGCGCACGTCGCCGACCAGCGGATGATCGCGGAACTTCTCAAGGCCCGCCTGCATCACCGGCCCGACCCGGCGCACCTGCCCCACGATGTCGCGCTCCTCGTAGATCTTCAGCGTCTCCAGCGCCACCGCGCAGGCCACCGGATGGGCGCCGTAGGTGAAGCCGTGGCCGAACGTGCCGTTGGTGGCGCTCAGGCTCTCGACCGCATCGTAGACCTTGTCCGAGATCATCAGCGCCGAGATCGGCTGGTAGGCCGCCGACAGCGCCTTGGCGCAGGACACCATGTCGGGCTGGATGCCGTAGGTCTCGCAGCCCCACATGTTGCCGGTGCGGCCGAAGCCCGCGATCACCTCGTCGGCGATCAGCAGCACGTCGTACTTCTTCAGCACCTTCTGGATCTTCTCCCAGTAGGTGCGCGGCGGGGTGATGGCGCCGCCGCCGCCCTGCACCGGCTCGCCGAAGAAGGCCGCCACCGTGTCCGGCCCCTCGGCCAGGATCAGCGCCTCGAGGTTGGCGGCCATGCGGTCGGCGAACTGCTCCTCGGTCTCGCCCTCGGTGTGGAAGCGATAGTAGTGCGGATTGTCGGTGTGTTTGAACATCGGCAGCGGGATGTCGAAGCCCGCCCGCATGTGCGGCTGGCCCGAGACGCTGACCGAGGCCACCGTGTTGCCGTGATAGCCGCGCTCGCGGCCGATGATCTTCTTCTTCTCCGGCTTGCCGATAGCGTTGTGATAGTACCAGACCAGCTTGATGGCGGCGTCGTTGGCCTCCGAGCCCGAGCACTGGAAGAGCACGCGGCTCATCGGCCTGGGCGCGATCGACAGCAGCTTCTCGGCCAGGTCGACGCTGGCCAGGTGCCCCTTGTCGAAGAACGTATGATAGTAGGGCAGGTCGAGGAGCTGCCTGTAGCCCGCCTCGGCGAGCCGCTTCTCCGAGAAGCCCAGCGAGGCGCACCACAGGCCGGCCATCGCCTCGATATACTCCTTGCCCGATTCGTCGATCACATGGATGCCGTTGCCGCGCGCCATGAGCGTCCCGCCCTGCTCGCGATAGGTCTTCAACTCCGTCTGCTGGTGCACCAGGTAGCGCTGGTCCCGCGCGTGCGGCGAGTTCGCGTGCAGTCCGTCCATGATATCTCCTTCAGTCGACGTGCGAAGGCTAGCGTTGTGCAAGAACGCGGCCAAGGCGTCACTTTTGTCAGGGCATGGTAGGCTGAGGGTAATTCCCCAATCCAGCCCACGGAAATCCCATGTATTCAGAAGTGATCTCGCAGTGCACGCAGTCCCTGAAGGGTCTTGCCGGCTATCTAGACAAGGCCGAGCAGCATGCCGCTGCCAGGAAGTTCGACATCGACGTGCTGCTGAACAGCCGCCTCGCCCCCGACATGCGCAACTTCATCTACCAGGTCCAGAGCGCCTGCGACTACGTGAAGAACGGGGCCGCCTGGCTCTCGGGCCAGACGCCGCCCAAGCACGAGGACAACGAGAAGACGATCGGCGAGCTGCGAGCCCGCATCGCCAAGGCCGTGGCCTTCGCCGAGAGCGTGACGCCGGCGCAGTACGAAGGCGCCGCCGGGCGCAAGGTCAGCTTCTCCTGGGCGCCGGGCAAGGTCATCGGCGGCCAGGACTATCTGCTGCAGATGGTCGTGCCCAACTTCTACTTCCACCTCACGACGGCCTACGCGATCCTGCGCCATAACGGCGTCGACGTCGGCAAGATGGACTTCCTGAAGCCGGTCAATCTCGTCGCGGCCTGACGGTCCCCGGCACGGCTGGCTGAGCCGGTCAGATCAGCCAGCCGTTGCCCGCGGCGTCAGACCAACAAGTTGCTGCCCGTGGCGCTTGTGAAGTCGAGCTGCACGATCATGTCGTTGAAATCGCGGTCGCCGCCGCCCCACGTGTCCTCCCACCCCCAGGTGTTGAGACCGTAGCTCCAGAGGTGGCCCCCGCCGTCGGGATTGGCCTGCGAGAAGGCCCAGTAGGCCTGGCCGCTGCTGCTGTTGATGAGCGACATGGCGATGTAGTCGCCGGCGTCGACACCCATCAGCAGGTTCTGCCCGTAATTGCCGTAGCCCGGGCCGTTCATCACCGTGCCGCCCGTGACGAACTGATAGGCGGCGGCTTGCGCCGCGGCGGCGTAGCCCACCTGCCCGGGCTGAAAGTTTCCGACCCTGCCGGTGAGATCGTCGACCTGGTAGAAGGTCACCGCAACTGTGTCCTGGCCGTTCTGGCGCACGCGCACCACCGCCAGCTGGTTGTCGGCACCGCCCGCCGTCTCCGCCATAGCGATAGGACGCGCCACCCGAACACTGCTGCCATCCCGCTCAAAGTCGACGAAGCCGTAGTCGCTTGTGAGGTCCGCCTGGGGACTGTCGCCTGTATTGCCGTTCAACGACACCGCGAAGCTGTCGCCTCCGTCGACGAGCGAGTCGGTGATCGCGCCCTGCCCTGCCTTGTCGAACAGGCGGACGAGATTCGGATCGAAATCGGATTGCAGCACCTGCTGCGCCAACTGCGCCGTCCAGGCGTAGGACTGTGTGGTACCGCTGGAGAAGCCGAGGTCATTGCCCTCGATATCAATGCCGATGGAGACGTGGCCCGCCGCGACGGTCTGGAACAGCAATGCCTGGTTGGCGCCGCTGATCCAACCGCCCGTCCCGTCCGAATCGAGCACGGGGAGCGCGCCTCCGAACGAAGTCTGGGCATGGGCGATCGCGGTGAGCGCGCGTCCCAGCAGCAGGCCGTTGGGCGTGCCGAGGCCCGACGCGTAATCGTAGCCGTCACCGGCCGAGTAGCCGATATTGGTCGCCGAGCCTTGGGTGCCGTCAATCGAATAGGCGCCTGACGGATCGTAGTAGAAGGCCGAATTGTTGTTGCCAACAGTGATGTCGTTGAACGAGCCTGGTGCGATCGCCGAGGCGATGTAGAGCAGGTCGTTCATGAAGCCGAGGTTGTTCAGGCCCTGGTCGTTGAAGATATAGTTGAACTGCGTGATCAGCGACGCCCAGAGCGGCGCCGCAGCGCTGGTGCCGGCGTCACCATGCGTGCCGATCATGTCGTCCTCGGGCACGGTGTAGAACAAGTTGCCGCCAGCATTGGCCGAGACGTCGGGCACGCCGCGGCCGGGCTGGTGTAGCGAATCGCTAGTGACCGGATTCAGGCCGTACTGTGCCTGGTACCAGGGCGGTGCAAGCTGCGTGACGTCGACGCCCCCCGCGCCCGCATCGTTGCCCGAGTAGCCGGTTATGGTCCCGTCGGTGTTGTCGACCTTGTACTGATTCCATACGGTCTCGATGAACTGGCCGATGTCGCTGGTGCCCGTCGGCATGGTCTTGAGGCCCGTTCTGACGAGTTCCCACAGGAGGGCCTGGTTGCCCGTCGTCGCAAGGGCAGCCGCGGCGGACAGCGAAGTATCCGTCGCCGCTACGCTCTGGCTGGAGAGCGATGTGCCGCTCACCATGATATTGTACGGCTGGGTCAATGTGGTGTGGACATTGGTCAAGCCGTTGGCGATCTCTGCACTCGAGCCGCCGTCACCCGCCGCGATCACGCTCGTCTGGTTCATGAGCGCCGCGTCGATGTAGAGCTGCTGATAGGCCGTCCAGTACGGCGAGCCAGGCGCCGGGCTGGGCGCGTCGTTGTACGAGTTCGACGTCACCGCGGGCAGAACACCCGTTGGATTCCAGATCGACGACTGAACTGCGGTGAAGACCGACGCTTCGGCATTCGGGAAACCCGAGCTGGAGCTGAGGCCGGAGCCGTTGAAGAGCTGAAGGTTCGAGTTCGGGTTGATGGCGGCCACGATGCCGACATCGAGCGCCCGCTCCCCCGAGGTTGGAGCCGACTGGCCCATCACGCCCTGCGCCGAGACCTGGCCGGTGCCGGTAACGCCGATCCCCGAGAGATAGGCATCGAGCGCCGCCTCGAACCCGGTTCCCGTCGGATCGGTCGACGACATGTAGGTGCCGGTGCCGGGCTCGATCAGGCCAATGACACCCGTCTGCACGCTCTGACCGTTGAGCGGAAAATTGTAGAGCACCGCGACGTCCTGAGGGGCCAGGTCCTGATTGACACCGCTATTGCCCGGACTCTGCGCCCCGTTCCCAAGGGTCACGCCCGGGTTGGTCGTGAGGTCCTGGGGAGGCGGACGATGATTGGCGTCGAACCAGAGGCCGACGACTCCCCATTCTGGCGGCAGGGCAAGCTCGCCGTTCCAGAAATGTAGGTCGGCAGATGACGAATATTGCAGCGCCTGCGGAGTGGTTGGAGTGCCGAACAGCGTGTTGAATTCAGCGGGTGTCGAGAGCTGGACCCAGATCGTGCGGTTCTCGACTGTCGACGTGTAGTAGCCGTCGTTGCCTGGTGTGTTGGCGTCGATCACCGTCAGCCCCACCGCAGCGAGCTGGGTCAATACGGTCTGGTAAGTTGTAGGATTGGCGCCGTAGCTCGTCCAGAGATCGGGTGCCGCCAGTGACTGCTGCCGGCTCGCCCAGTTGCCGGACAGCATACTGGTGGGATCTTCGACCCGGTCGAGAATGATCGCCACGTTGTAGCTGCAGTAGTCCGAGTTCACGCCATCGGAGAAACCGTAAGCTTCGGCAACGCTCGACGCCTCCGTGATCCGATAACCGGTCCATGAAAGGAAGTCTGAACCAGTGATGTTGATGCCGTTGTCCATGGAGCCCCCAATCGGAATGAGCGTCTCAAATTCTCCCCGGAGGAACGCTACAAGCGCGAGATTGCCCCCCGCAATGCGGCAGCTCACCAAAATGGGTCAGCATGTGACAGGCAGCTCGCCCATTTCTGTGTCGGCCTTGTTTGCCCAGCGCCTCGTCCATCAACAGACTATTTGCAATGGCTAAACCGGCGCTCCATCCGAACGCCCCCCTGTCGGCCGGGTCTCGACCGAGTTTTTCCTGCGCGGCTTAGTCGTCGGTCAGGTGGACGACGACATCCTGAACGGCATGATCGTCATGACCCTGTGGTGCGAAACGCTCGTCACAACGGGGAAAAGCAGCCCGATGGGCATCCGGGAGCTGTCGCGCCGCCTCAATTTTCCTTTGAGACGGTACGACGACACGCCCGCAAGCTCGTTCGAAAGGGCGCCTGCCTCGCCGAAATGGACGGGGTGAGCCTGACCTTACCGGTCCGGCGAAGCGCTCCCATGAATGCATTATTGCGCAAGCCTTACCTGGAGACCGTACGCATGCTTGGTGCCCTCAGCCGAATCAGGATCGTGAGCTACAAGCCACCAAGATCGCCCTCTTAGGCTCTGCGGCATGCGAACAAGGAGTTCACCATCATCGCCGTGGTCGTAATCCGCCTGCTGCTTGCCACGCTGAAGGTCCTGCGTCGTGCTTCCGGTGGCGGCCTCATGGGCGGGCTGGTGTTCACGGCGATCCGGGCAGCCAACGTCACGCACATCACGAACAAGGCGCCGGCGGCCCATCGCGAGTCATACCTGAGACGATCCGACGGCATACCCGAAAACTGATCAGTCAGGGCAAGTGCATCCGGGTCAATCGCGGCGGCCTGATTGTAACGGCGTGAAGGTCTGATTCCCTTCAGTCGCCCGCGCCGTCGACGACCAGCCGGACGAGAAGCTGCGTGGCGAGATAGTCGGACGCCGCCGGTAGCAGATGGCCATAGTCGTGGCTCGTCAGCCCGGCGGTGCGATCGTCTTCCAGATAGACCAGGCAGCCCTCGTCGTTGCAGAACGCACCCTGGACATCCACGTACACTGTCGCGCGGGAGCCGGCATAGCGGCGTTTGAGCCCTTCGTTGCGGGCCTGCAGGTCGACGTTCACACCGGTTAACGTGCGGCGCGGCGTGTCGGGCCACAGCTTCCGCGCGACGATGTTGGGAAGATCCGACAGCCAGTGCGGCGTCGGGCCCACGACCAGCACGTGCTTCACGCCCAGCCTCTTCAGCTCCGCGTCGATCGCATCGATCGCCTTGGTGCGGCCGGCCAGGTGGACCGCGCTATGCGCCACGATCACGACGTCGGGCTTTTCCTTCGCGATCGTCTGGAGGGCCGTCCAGTTCGAGTGATGGCAAAAGTTGGTCGTCGAGGGCTCGGCGCCCTCGATGTCGGGCATGCAGCCTGAGCTGGTGACCTGCAGGATCTGCCAGTCGGCGGGAAGATTCCGGGCCAATCCCCAGTAAAGATGCTGGGCGTGCGAATCGCCCCAGAGCATCACCGAGTAGCGCTTGGCGGGATCGCGTTCCGTGCAGCTCCTGTCGATCGCCTTCCTCGGAGTTTGCGTAGGGCGACCGGCGAAGAAGGACTGCACGTCGTAGAAGTTGCAGTCGTTTCGGTATTTCTCGAGCAGGCCCGTCGTCCGCTGGAAATACCTGTCCGGGCCGCTGTTGTCGAAATGACGGACAAAGGCTTCCCGCTGCGGATCCAGGGCGCGCAGGCCGGGGAAGCCGTTGGTCGAGTAGCAGAGGAAGCCGATGCCCCCCATCAGCGCGGCGCCGCCGAGGAGCCCGAAGGCCCTGGTCCCGCCCGGCTTCGCGTTTCGGATCGGTCGTTCGACGAGAAGGTAGGTCGCCGTCGCCGCAACGAACGCGAGGGCGACGGCCGCCGATTGCATTCCGACCGCCGGCGGCCCCGCTTCGAAGATCCGCACAAAGGCCAGCATTGGCCAGTGCCAGAGATAGAGCGGATAGCTGATCAGGCCCACGGCCACCATGGCACGGTTGGCCAGGATCAGGCGATTGAGCGGCGCCCGCGGTCCCGCGGAGATGACGAGAAAGGCACCGAGTGTGGGCAGCAGGGCCCACCAGCCGGGAAAGGCGCTTGCCTGATCCAGCAGCAGGAAGCCGGCGGCGAGGAGCGCGAAGCCCGCCCCGGAAGCGACCTCCGCCCGCGCCGCTCCCCATTTCCAGCCGCGCGCGGCCAGCCAGGCCAGGGCGCCGCCCACCATCAGCTCCCAGGCGCGCGACACCGGGGAATAGAAGGCTTCCGCGGGCGCCCGGCCCGTCAGGTAGATGTTGGCGGCGAACGAAACGACGATCGTCGCGACGATGGCGCCGGCAATGCCGTGCCGGAGATGCGAGACGAGGATGAGAAGCGCCGGCCAGACGACGTAGAACTGTTCCTCGATGCCGAGGCTCCACAGATGCAGCAGGACCTTGGTCTTGGCATCCTGGTCGAAATACCCGCTTTCGCCCCAGTAGATGAAGTTGGAGAGGAAGGCGGTGGCGCCCGCCACGTGCTTGCCCAGCACGCGGTATTCGCCGCTGAACAACAGGAACCAGCCGACGGCGAGGACGGTCGCCAGCACCAGCAGGAGCGCCGGCAGGATGCGCCGTATGCGCCGCGCGTAGAAATCGAGGAGGCTGAAGGTGCCCCGGTCGAGCCCCTTGAGGATGATTGCGGTGATCAGGAAGCCGGAGATGACGAAGAAGACGTCGACGCCCGCGAACCCTCCCGGCAACAGGTCCGGGGAGACATGGAACGCCACGACCGACAGGACCGCGACCGCCCTCAAGCCGTCGATGTCGGGCCGATATTCAGGTTCCGGGGTCACTCTGGGTTCTTTTTGACGACGCGGCGGGAGAAAGGTCTGATGCCGGAATCCACAACCCGACGCAACGGCCCCCACGGCGCACGTCCGACGCGAGTCGCCCCGATAAGGACAAATGACTTCCCGCGGCAACAAAGCCGGCGGAAATGTCGTTCGCTCACCATGGTCACGCCGGTCAAGCAACCCGATTCCCAGTTGGCGCAATTGTTGGACGCCGAACGGAAGGCGCGGGAGCGGCACGAGCGGCTGGCCGGCTATCCCGACGATGTCCGGAAGGCGGCTCACGCTCTGTGGAGGGAGGCTGCCGAAGCGGTGCGCGCCCATCGCGATCGCCGGCGCGACGAGCGCGAGTAGGATTCCGATGGCGTTGTGGGTGCCCGAACTGCGGGGCTCGAGAGCAGCGCCGGCCTTTGGTCTCTGGCATCAGTTAGATCGAGTAGCGTAACTGACGACACCAAAGCATCGAAAGAAAATCACGGGCTTTGCGGACAGCGCCGCCTCGATGGTGCGGGCGTCAATGGAAGCCATCGCCCTTGGTCGCGGTAACACGTTGACATTTCATTTCCCCCCGAGGACATGTACTAACTCATGTCCATGACATACTCCCCCCCTTGGGCATCTGCGAACTACCGACCCGATATCGATGGTTTAAGGGCAATTTCTATAATTGCGGTGATGCTGTTCCATGCCTTCCCTGACGACTTCCGGGGCGGCTTCATCGGCGTCGATGTCTTTTTTGTCATCTCCGGATTTCTGATCGGCGGGCTCATAACTCACGAACTCGACGCCGGCACTTTCAGCTTCGCGTCGTTCTACGCGCGGCGGGTGAGGCGCATCTTCCCGGCGCTCGTATTAGTTGTCGTATTTGTCTTGTTGATCGGCTGGAACAGCATGTTCCCGCAGGAGTTCCGACAGCTCGGCAGACATATCGCGGCGACCGCACTCTTTGTGACCAACTTTACGCTTCTCGACGAATTCGGCTACTTCGACATGGAGGCGCACACCAAACCGCTGCTGCACCTGTGGTCGCTTGCCATCGAGGAGCAGTTCTATCTTATATGGCCGCTCTTCGCTTGGATCATGAGAAAGCGACGTCGGCTGTTCGTTTCCGCGACCATCGCCCTCGTGCTTATCTCTTTTGCCCTCAACGTCACTTCCACCGAGAGATCCGTTGCTTTCTATTCGCCGCTGACGCGGGTTTGGGAGTTGGCCATAGGCGTCCTCTGCGCCCACATACCCCGCGAAGTCCTGGCGCGATGGATGGGCCCATCCGTTGTAAGAAACAGTGTTGGTGCGACGGCACTTGCCGCCATCGTCATCGCCAGCTTGATTACAGACGCGCAATCGTTCCCGGGCTGGTGGCCGCTGTTGCCCGTCCTTGGCGCCGCTCTCGTAATTGCCAGCGGCCCGCAGGCTTTTACAAACTGGCACCTGCTTTCTGCGCGACCCATGGTGTGGATCGGCAAGATTTCCTACCCGCTGTACCTCTGGCATTGGCCGCTCTTCGCCTTCGCCTGGCTTGCTTATGGGGCCAAGCCACCGGTGGAGATGCGGTGCGCCCTCTTGGTCGCAAGCCTGCTGTTCGCCTGGCTGACCTACGCATACGTCGAAAGGCCGATCAGGTTTGGTTCCCCTCGCCTGCGCCCCGTCGCGACATTGGGCGCTGCCATGCTGTTCCTCGGGGCAAGCGGAGTTGCCGTCGTAAAGCTGCACGGATTGCCGGATCGCAGCGTTGCGGAGATCAACCGCCCGCTCGCCGAGGATCTGCGGGTTCCAACTGACACCCGCACCTCGGATGGCAGCTGCCTGACGAAATACGGCATCGACACAGGCGATGCGTATGTCTGTTTCGTCAACTCATCCACTCCCCGCGCGCTCGTGGTTGGCGATAGTGTCTCCATGGCGTTCTATTCCGCGATCCGCGCCAAACTCCTTGACGAGAAAGCCGCGTTTGTCGGCGCCCACAGCTTCAATTGGGCGGTTCCGGCCTGTGTGTATTCGAACAGCCTTGAGAAGTGGATGGCCGGTGGAGAGGTCTGCAAACGTGTCATCTCGGCGGTATTCGAGATCCTGAAGCGTGAGCCTTCCATCGAGGTGGTCGTCTTGCCGACTTATTCGCGCAACCCGTTCTTCACCGATGAGACGGCACTCACTGACTTTCAGCGAGCTGTCTTGGAACTCGGCAAGAAGGTCGTTTATGTGATGTCCGTGCCCCAGTTCGGCAATCCGCCGGCTGGTTGCCACCCCCGCCGACTTTCCATATTCGGTTTCGACGTTACTCGCCCCAGCAACATCTATTCCTGCCGACAGCTGCGCACCCAGCTTGAACCCGATCTCCGCCAGCAACGTGAACTGTTTCAAAAAATGAGCAAGACAAGCCGGAGCAGTTTCCTGTTCGACGCTTTCGAACCCTTTTGTGAGCCAACAGAGTGCGAGCAGTCCGATGAACGTGGTCCGCTATATTGGTCTTGGGCCCACGTAAATGAGCGAGGCAGCAGTCTGGTCCTGCGTACGTTTCTGCCCTGGCTTGATAGAGATGTTCTCATTCCTATCCACCGGAAATAGGCTAGCCGCCCAAAAGCCGTTGTTTGATCGTTCTTATCTTCGACTTCTTGCGCTTCTCCAAATCGGCCCTCAATTCCGAATTTTCCCTGGTCAGGGCTTCGACTTCCGCCATAAGCCGCTTTATTGACCGCTGTTCGGGATGACGTTCTCCGTGACTTATGGGCTCCGGAAGAAGCGAGCGCTGCGCCTCGCTATAACGCGCCCAAGCCTCGGGCTTGACGAACACATCGCCATTCCAATGGGCGGGGCTCTGGGAACCGACCCAACCTGGAGCGAAGCAGATATGAGCGGTCTTGCGAACGCGATCGATGGAATTTGGATAGCCGCCATGGCGCAAATTCTCGGTGAAGAACAGCGCATCGCCCGAGGCCATGGGTAGTGGCACCATACCGGGCTCGTGCAGAGGATCGCCTCCATAAGGCGACTGATAGTTGGCCTTATGTGAGCCTGGCACAACGCAAAGCGGCCCATTGTCCACTGGCAGATCATGCAAGGCGTAGAGCACGCGCACGCAGAGAAGATCGATATGACGCCGGCTGGTATTGCTGCCAGCCGCTGGCGTCGAATCGCCGACAAAAGTATACCGGTTACGCCAATCGATCGGCCCTCCCATGTGGCTCCCCGTGATATTGCCGCGATGTCGATAGCGCAATTCGGAGCTGACAATCTTGAAGGGCGACTCAATCAGTTCACGAACGTATTCCAGCGTCCGTGCATGGCCAACAAACAGGTCGAAGGCAGGATCGGCATTGAGAAAATCGTCAACAACGTATTGGGGGCCGCCGCCACCATGATTTGCCTCGTATGAACTCGTGCCCAGTTCTGCATCATAGTGGTATTCCATTTTGAAGTGGAGGCTGTGGTACTTTGGGGCGGCATGGACAGTGTCGACGAAGTACTGCTCCAACGCGTCCGTTGCTGCACGCGCCTCCGCAACCTCTTGTGGGCTCAAGACACTCTTCACATGAAGGTAGCCATTGAGGTCAAAGTGATAACGCTCCCGATCATCCATTCCAGTTGCTCGCCCACTCTTCACCAAAGCATCCAATACAATTTTAATGTCTTCACTCAAATAATCCAAGACAGAGTAGCAACGATCAGTATCTTTGGTTGTATGCCATCCATACAATTCCCACTACACACAAATTGCACAAGAAATGCATATTTAAATCAGGTCCCGGTATGATGTTCTGCAGCAAGCAGCTTGCCTTGACGCATTTAGCGCAAAGCCTTTCCCCTTAGCTGTTAGTCTGCTGGAAGTTTCGCCACCTGTCGGCGAGGGCTGTTCTCGTCTCGACACACAGTCACGTCGATTACAGATATGCTGTGTACCAGTTTCCAAGCTTTTGGCAGTCCGATCGCAGCAGAAATGCTACTTTGATCTGCCAATCCTTGGCAGCATCAGGAGAATCCCAGGCGTGTTTGATGTCCTATTGCAGAAGGCTGACCAACTTCTACGCCCCGACGTCGCGAAACTTCGCGCTGGAAAGCGACGGCTCGAAGTAGTCGGTCCGGATGCCAAGTTGATCCAGGAGAAGATCGACCGGAACAATCCTTTGAGGCAGTACGCAAAGTCCGTAACATCTCAAGTGGGAGAAGATGGTGTAATCGCCGCCGTCCTGTCCCGGCTCGGCATCGATGATGGCTGGTGTGTGGAGTTCGGCGCGTGGGACGGCAAGTACCATTCCAATACTTGGAACCTCGTGCATAATCGTGGCTGGAAGGCCGTCTACATCGAAGCCAACGAAGGGGCCTTTGAGCAGCTGGTGGAGAACTCGTCCGCCCTACCGGACATTTACTGCTTGAATGAGTTCATTGAGATCGACGGACCGAGTTCCCTTGATTCGCTGCTCGCGCGGACGCCAATCCCGAAAGACTTCGAATTTCTCGTTATCGATATCGACAGCAACGATTGGCACATCTGGAAGTCGCTGCAAGGGTATCGTCCCAAGGTCGTGATGATCGAATTCAGCGAATTCTGCCCGCCTGAGATATTCTACGTGAAGGATCCTGCAGCGCCCGGCCCCTCGTCGGCTTCCCTCGCTGCGGTATGCGAACTTGGCAAGGAAAAGGGATACGAGCTCGTCGCGGTCATCGGCGGCAACGCCATTTTCGTCCTGAACGAACTCTCAGGTGCCTTCGAGATTCGGGATAATTCCCCTGAAGGAATGTTCCATTCATTTGCGAATACTCGGCTCTTCCAGAGCTACGATGGTACCCTGATTCTAGCCGGTAATCGCGAACTCATCTGGCGTCATCAGCGCGACCGCACCGGAGAGATCAAGCGAATCCATGTAGCCGATGCAGACATACAGGTCCTACCCCGAGAGCTGCGCGTCTTCCGACCTCGACTGTCATACAGGAACGAGTTCCTCGAACAGAATGCCGGCCGCCTCGACCGAGCTAGGGTCCCATCGAATCGCTTGCTCGACTATCAGAGCAACATCACGTCGGAGTGTGGCGAAGACGGCATCATCGCCCATATCTTTGATAAGCTGGGGCCAGGCAGCAAGTACTGTGTGGAAGTCGGCGCCCACGATGGCGTCAAGTTCTCAAACACCCTCTCGCTCATTCGCGATCGAGGCTGGGGCGGGCTGCTGATAGAGAGCGACCTCGCTGCCTTCGAGCAGCTCCGGGGCCTATATAAGAACTCCCAAGCGGTTCGAACGGTCATGGCCGAGGTGAAGACTTCTGGCGATGGATCTCTTCAGAAGCTACTCGCGAACGCTGGTGCGCCAACTGAGTTGGACTTCCTGTGTATCGACGTTGAGGGTAACGATTATAATTTGTGGGCAAGCCTTCGTGGTTACCGTCCGCGCGTCGTAATGATCGATTTCAATCCGACGATTCCGAACGACGTTCTTTTCGTTCAGGAGGATAGTGTCCAGGTAAATGAAGGATCGTCATTGCGGGCCCTGATCGAACTTGGCGCTGCACTCGGATACGAATTGGCCACGACAACAACATGGAACGCGATTTTTGTCCGCCGCGATCTCTTCGGAAAACTAGGAATCGAGGATAACGCCATTGACAAGATGTACTACCCAATCTTCGAGATGCGGGTTTTCTGGTCCATAAACTGCTACCTACACATTTCGGGATGTGACCGCCTAGTTCGGCACAATTACGTCTTCGATCCCGAACAAATCCAGCCGATCCCGGCCAACGTTCGCACCATCCCCTTCACAAATAGTCTCGGCGGGAATCCCGCCAGTACATTCTTTAGCTGAGCGTTGCCAATGACCGTCTACACGGACCTTAACGCTCGCGCCCTCACGGTACTCAGGCGCGGCCTGCCGAAACACCAATGGCACGAGTTGGCCCAGAAAATTGTGCAGGATCGCCGCACGATAGAGGGTCACCTCCGCGAAGAGCTGCCATCCAACGAGTTCGCCGCCCTGTTGCCTCATCTGCAGGAAAGGTCGCACGTTCGGATTCCCATCACCCTGCCCAACGTCGAGGAGTTGCACCGGTATTTCGAGGACCAGCCCGTGCACAAGGGCGCAAATGCGCTGTCGTTCGATGGCCGTCCGAAATCTCTGGCTGCAGCGCGTCGCGACTTTCCACTAGCGGCCTATTCAGCCGAAACCGTGGTTCGAGCGCCTGGGCTGATAGACGCCATGAACGATCCACGCCTTCTGCAATTGATCGAGGGATACCTAGGGTGTGTCCCGACGCTATACTCCGTCAATGCGTGGTGGTCGTTCGTTGCACCAAAACCGGAGATGACGAACGTACAGTTCTTCCATCGGGATACTGACGACTGGCGCTTTGTAACCCTCTTCATCTATCTCACCGACGTTGGACATGATGGTGGGCCACATGAAGTGATCCCAGGATCGCACTCACTCGAGGGGATGAAGAGCCTTCTTAAGGGCATTCCGTTCTGGCGCCAGAAGATGGATGTCGAGCGCAGTTTCGTCGACGACATGGGCGAGGACTTCTCCCTCGCCTGCGAACGGCACTTCAAGGCCGGTGCCGTGCAGCTGACGGGACCGGCTGGATCAATGCACCTCGTCAATACGGTGGCCTTGCACCGGGGGATTGTTCCGACACGCACCGATAGACTTGTCGTCTGGGCGCGCTATGGGCTCGGGCCCAACACCAACTCCGCGGACCTCGAAAGAGGGCCTCTCGGCATCCGCTTCGTACCGACCCGGCTTCAAGGCACGCCTCGTGACCGGTACGTCAATCGCCTGTTGATGGAGTTCGATCGAAAGGCATCCTAGCGCTGCCGATCGATAGGCGACAAAATCTTGTCAGCAGAACAGGGGAACGCCTCCGTCCTCGCCCATATGAATAACGGCTGGCGTGATCGCGTTAGGCGCCGGCCACGCCCTGACGGTCGGCGGGACGTCCGAGCGGATGATCGTTATCAATTGTACCTTGCTAGATCCCCGTCACGGGCGGTGCACCGGGCGCCGCACGCCAAGCTCTAGCTCGGATTCAGGAACGGCCGCCACCTGTCAGCGAGCGCGGAGGCGTCCGACAAAAGCGACGCACCAGCGCCGAGATAGTTAGGTGTGTGGGTCGAGTTGGCAGCGCGCGTGTTTTCCAGGATCACCTGGTTGCCGTAGCCGTGCCCCTGGATCTGGTAACCGTAGGCCTCGCGCGAAGCGTTAGCTCGAATCGTCCTTGCGTCGAACTCGCCAGCCGCAGCCGTGTCGCCCAGAATGTCGATCGGGCTGCCTTCGAGATCGGCTCCCTGCGCGGCAAGTGTCGCCTTCTGCTGACTGATCTGCTGCTGGGTGACGCGCCGTCGGCTCTGCTCGGCTACCTGACCGCGCTGTTTCGCATCGGCCGCCTGCCGCTCCATCAGCGCCTGGTTCTGGGCAGCGACCTGCGCCTGATAACGGGCTTGAGCGGCATTGGCGGAGGCGGCCTGCTGTTGAGCCTGCTCCTTACCGATTTGACCCGCGAAGCCTGCAACCGTGCTGAGGGCAGTCAACGCCAAAGTAATCGCTTCACACATTGCATGCCTCAATTTCGAAGGGAAAGAACGGCAGGCCAGCTACGCCGATGTTCACGGGCGGCCCAAAGCGGAAGCCCAGCCAGCGCAGCCAGCGCACGGACTCGCTATATCGGGCATCCACGACGTTGCGCAGGATCGGGAACTGGGCCAACCACCGCGGCATGGCCTCGCGGCTGTGCTGCATGAACGCCCGGCGATGCTTTGGCACAAGGTCGGTTCCCATCAACCACGGCACACCCGTTGAGCCTATCAGGCTGAGCGGCGCAACACCGCCGATGCAAATCAGTGCGCCCTCGGCCCGGTAGGTCGTCGCTTCCCAAGAGGCCGCAACGCTCTCGACCAGCAACCCGGCGGGATCGCGGCCAGATAGCGCCGCGATCTCCGCCCGATCCTCGACGCGCAACAGGGGTGCGAGTTCACGCGCATCGTCTTCGGTGGTGGGGAGCATGGTGATCACCAGCCGCGCTCCGCAATGAACGCATACTTCCAACTAGAATTCGTCAGGTGCAGCAAGTTGCCAGTCGTTCGCTCGATGGCGGCGAAGGAGACGCTAACGCCAGTCTGAATGCCCATCGTCTTGGCGGTGACGATCACAGACAGCGGAACGTAAGATGATCCTACGACCGATGTATGCCCCTCAACAATCTGATCGCCTACCGCGAAACCGAATTCGGTCGTCGTATTTTCAATGACAAATTTCGCCACTCTCGGCCTGACGCCGATGTTATGATTGGACGAGGTAAAGGTTGCCGTCCCAGGCAGCGTCGCCGTGAAGGCCGAAGCGAACTTGCCGTTGTAGGCATAAGCAGCGGTGCTGATGACACCCGTCGCATTGGTCGCCGCTTCGCCGACCATGACCAGGTTGACCTGCGGGGCGGTCGTCCCATTGCCGAGATAGCCGCGCATTTCGGCGATGTTGAAGGTGAACTGCCCACTGGTGACGGCCGGCGTGCCGCCCCATTGATAGATCGGGGCAAGGAGCGTCGAGCCGGGCGTCATCACGCCATTGGCGATCGTGACGTACAGGAAATTCGGCGTCGCGGCGACGCGACTGGCCGTCAGTCCCGTCCATGTCAGATTCGCGACACTGTAGCCGATGATGTCGACTGGCGCGCCGTTCGACGCCGACCAACCGGCCGCTGCCGTAGCCACAAGCGGGTAGGTCGATGAAACGTTGGCGCTGGCGATCGACAGGGCCGCGCTCGTCGCCGGCAGGAAGTTGGGCAGACCGGCCGAGGTCACCGGGCCTGCACTCACCGTCTGGCGTCGGCCGGAGTATACCGGATAAGCGGGCAATGACTGCCAGGCGGCGTCGGCGCCGCTGATCCCCAGGAACTGGCCGGCCGTGCCCCGCGCGAGCCGCCTGTAGCCACTGCCGTCGCGGGTCAGCAGATCGCCCTGCGTCGTCAGCTTATCGAAGTCACCGAGGTCGGCCTGCAGCGCCTGGATCAGCGCATGGTTGCTCTGCTCGGTCGCCGGATCGCTGATGCTGGAGACGGTGGTGCGCCCGACGATCTCGGCGAGCTGCTGCATCGCCATGTAGATCTCGTCGAACCGGCGCTCGACCACCTCGGGATAGTAGCCGCCCTGGTTGGAGAGCACGGTCGTCTGCGTATAAGGCACCGTGCGGACGATCGTCAGCCTGGTGCCCGTGGCGATCGGCGCGCCCGAGCGCGTGTAGGTGACGCTGCCGCCCGTCTTCGTGCCGATGCCGGTCACGCCGAACTGGCTGGGCGACAGCGTCGTCTCGGCGCCGGCGGCGTCGGTGTAGATGACCGAGAGGTGCGCGGCGTCGAGGATCGGGAAGGTATAGGGGAACACGGTCGCCGAGGCGTTGCCGTTGTGGATCACCTTGTTGGCGGTCGTACTGAGGGCCATGGATCAGGCTCCGGTTTCGAGGCGGGGGATGATGGCGAGCACGGTCGCCGGCAGCGGGTTGGCCTGCCGTACGAACACGCGGCCGGCCGCATTCCACGACGGATCGACCAGCACGCGCTCGTCGCCGGTCGTCAGCGTCGTCGGGAAGCCGGGCTGCTCATCGTTGCGCTCCTTGATGTCGACGAGGCGGTCCGGAGTCGGTCCGGCGGCAAGGCCGCGGGTGTTCTTCACCCGCAGCACGACCTCGTTCACGACCTTCTGCCGGCCCTGCAGCGTCGGCGGCCCGGCCTCGATATTCAGCGTCTCGAGGTCGCAGGCATAGGGCAGGCCGGCGAGGATGCAGCCGGCGGCGCGCGGCAGCGTGATGGTGCCGTTGTTCACGGTCGCGTTCGGCTGCACCGAACCGTCCGCCAGCACGGCGAGCTCGCGGCCCTCCAGATGCCAGAGCCCGTCCAGGGTCGGCGAGGCCAACGCCCAGTCGGCAATGGCCGGACCTTGCAGATCGACGTGCGGCGCCGTGTCCAGCGTGGCGTCGACATGGGTGCCGTCGGTGTAGGCCGAGACGGTGACGATCACCTGATCCTGCCCCGACCGCAGCAGGTACTTCTTCCCGACCGACGCCGCCGTGAAGGGCGTGTGGCCGACAGCCGTCAGCGCCACCGCGTCGCCGGCATTCCACGTCGCGCCCGACAGGACCAGCCTGCGGGCCGGATCGATATTCCAGCCGTCCTGGCGATAGCCACAGTCGACGCACCAGGAGGAATAGACGTCGGGGAAATAGCGGCTCGCCATGCGCTCGACATAGCGGACCGTCTGGCCGCAGACGGTGCGGCGCACCGCGAGATACAGGACCGTCTCATCGGCCTCCTGCACCGCCGCCACGCTCTCGACCGCGCCGTCGGTCACATGCCGCGACCAGGCATAGACGTCGTGCTCCTTCAGGTAGGTGAAGGCCAGCAACATGCCATCGGCACGCACGCACCAGACGATGCCGTGCGGATCGCGGGCATAGGCCCATTCCTCGATCCCGTGCGCCTCGAACAGGTGGCCGGCGAGGATCGAGACGTTGCGGCCAGCCCAGCTGTCCGAACCGAAATCGTAGGCGACGTCGCGCACCTTCTTGGTCGACGCCGTGACGTAGAGCGCGCTGCTCTCGGTGGCGATCGGCGGGACCTGCGACACGCCCTCGTAGCTCTGCGGCTTCACCGCGCAATTGGCCGGCGTCATGACATCGGCCTGCGCGCCGGCCCAGGCCTTCCACACCGCGCCCGAGGTCCAGACCAGCAGCACGTTGAGGCTGAGCAGGTGCCGGATCTCGTTCACCTCGCGCGAGGCGATGGTGCGGGTGATGGCGTCGCTGTCCTTCGATGGCGAGCTGGTGTTCATGTTGTTGAAGGCCGCCGACGCCGACGAGTAGAGCGTCTGCGGCTTCTGGTTGGTGCGGGCATACCATTGCCGGCCCTCGTGATAGGTCGAGCAGCCGGGATACTTGTCCGCCGCATCGAACGGGTTCTTGTCCTCCGGCGGCGTGTCGGATGTGTCGGGCGCCACTGTCGTGTCGGTGAAGCCCGTCGCGCCGTCCCCTGCCCGGCCGATGAAGCCATGGACGCCGTTCTTGCCCTTGTAGACGTTGTAGGAATTGGCGCCGGCCGCGTCCGTCCAGGTGATCTTCGAGGTCTGGATATTGGACGAAACCGCCACCGAAGCGACGCTTTCCTCGCCGGTCTCCTCGCTGACGGCCGTCACGACATAGTCGAAGCCCGAGCCGGGCGAGTTGGAAACCAGCGCCGTCGGCGGTTGCTGCGTTGGCGCATAGGTGATCGCCGTCAGCGTCCAGGCGGCATGGCCGGTGCGGGTCAGGTTCCGCGGCGCATAGGATGGATGCGTGAGCGTCATCGTGTCGGCGCTCTGTACGTATTTCAGCAGGGCAAGGTCGGCCGCCGCATAGGGCGTGTCGATCGTGTAGAGCCGCGCCGCCGTGCCGCCCGAGATCCAGGCGCCGTAGCCCGCCGTGTCGATCCCGATCGAGAAGGAAGAGGCCCCCAGCACCGTCACCGTGAAGCGGCGGCGGTTGACGGCGTCCATGCCGCCGACCTCGTTCAGCCACACCGCGTCACCGCTCGACAGGCCGTGTGGTGCCGCCGTGATCACGACACCCGGATTGGCCCGGCTAACGCCCGTGATGGCGGTCGCGGGCTCGAGCACATAGCCGCCATCCTTGATGACCCGCATCTTCCGGTCGGCGAATTCCAGCACGTAGGTCTGCTGCGTACTGAAACTGAACCCGACCAGCCTGGAGCGCTGGCCGTGATCATGAACCTCGCCGACGAAGCCTGTGCCGGCGCGGGTGCTGACGCCGCCGAACGGATGGACGAACCAGTTGAGGCAGGTCGCGAGGCCGACCTGGTACTTGGCGAGGTCGACGCGGCCGTGCAACGCTGGCGACAACTCGCCGGCCGCGAAACTCGGCAGGATGACGGGCACGGTCATGGCGTGCTTCCATCGAAGCCGCGCACCGAGAGGCTTTGCGCCAGCCGGTCTGCATCGCCCGGGATCATGCCTTCGTTCGCGCTATCGGCCATGGCGCGCTCGACGCGATCCTGTGCCCGGCGGGCCAGGCGTTCGGCGAGGTCGGCCTTCTGGGTGATCGCATGCGCGACGGCCGCCGCGAGGCAGTCGACGAAGGCCAGGACGAAGCCCGGCGTGAAGCGCGCCGGATCGGTCACCCTCTGGGCGTAGATCGCCGAGACCTGGTCCTCGTTGCAATAGAGGAAGGTGTCGCTGCCATTGGAAGCGATCTCGAAGCCGGCCGCCGGCTCGCCGGCGACCCAGCACGCGCCGCCGAAGTCGAGGCGCCGCATCCTGAGGCAATCCGACGGATAGGCGTAGCTCGACGCCCAGCGTGCCGGCGGGGTGCCCGAGGCAACGAGCGCCTGCGAGACACGGTTGAAGTTCCAGTCCACCAGCGACTGGAGCTCGTCGCGGACGGTCGCGTACCAGAGATTGATCTGGCGCGCTTCGGTGCTGTTCTCGGTCAGGTCGGCGATGGTGGCGCGCGTGCCGAGACGGCTGAGCGCCATGTTGCCGATGTCGGTGTCGGCCGGCATCTACCGCCCTCCCCCGGCGACCACGGCCTTTTCCAGCGCCGCGGACTTCTGCGCCGAGCCCGAGCTGGAACCGACCCAATAGGCGACGATGTCGCCGAACTTGGCACCCAGGGTGCCCAGCAGGATGTAGGCGATCTCTCGTGAGGCCAGCGGGATCTCCTGGCGCACGACGAACCACAGCGCCGCCATGAAGGCGACCGTCACGAGCACGCTGACGACGACGGCACCCCAGGCGATCGCCGAGCCGGCCTTCGCCAGCTCGACCGTCTGGTTGCGCGCGCTCGCCACGTCAGCAAGCTCGGCCTGCAGCGTGTCGAACTGCTGCCGCCGGGCATCGGCCTCGGCCTGGATCATCGCCATCCTGAACTGCAGCGCCAGGTTGGGATCGGCCGAGATCGCCCGTTCGATGCCGGCGGCATCCGACGTGCCCAGGATCTCCTGCGCGATGCCGGTCACCTTCGAGACGGCGGCACCGGTCTTGTCGCCCATGATCCAGGAGGCGACAGTCGGCGCGAGGCCAAGCAGCAGAGGAAGGAACGGCATCAGGCAGGCTCCTGCAAAAGAAAGAGGGTGCGTTCGGCGGCGTGGCTCATGGCGCCCTCGTCGCGGGAACTGGCGACCACAGGCGCTGCCACAGGCCGTCGATCTTCACGTCCTGCGCGTCATTGCGCCGATCCGCCGTGTCGAGTCGCTGGGCATGGGCATTGAACCGGCTCTCGGTCGCCCCCTGCATGGCAGCGACCTGGGCCTGCAGGCTGCGGACGGCGGCCGTCGTGTCGTCCAGCGTGGCGAGCGTTCGCTGCGAGAGCAGGACGAGCAGCGCCATGCCGCCGCCGACAAGGCAGCGATACGCCTGCACGCCAAATCCGGCCTTGCCATTGGGCGGTGTGTCGCTCATGCGACTTCTCCAGGAAACGCGGGATCGGTGTCGTCGAGCTGAGGCAGCAGCGCGATATATCCCCAATGTGCCGCATGCGCGGCGTCGGTCAGGACACCGACACCCAGGATGAACACATCGCCCCGTCGCTCGATCGGCTGGAGCGCCGCGGACGGGGTGACAATCGACGGGCCGCGCACTTGGTCGGCCTGATCGCTGGTGAGAAGGATGAACATCGTCATCAGACCTGCGCTCCCACGGAAGTGGCCCACACCTGGACGGCGTTGTAGCGGGCGAGGCACTGCCCGCTGGATAGAGCCGCGCCCCACGCCGCAAATCCGACCAAAGTGGTGCGACCGAAAGCGTATGCTCCCAGGCTATTCAGTCCGCCGACAAAGAGGCTGTGGCTCGGCAGCGATGCGCCAACCGCACCCGGATCGACGGTGCGCGTCATCGCTACGCCGTTCTTGCAGCCGTACACATCGGCTGGCGTGCTGCTGAAACGCCCGATCTGCGTCAAGCCGAGACTGGTTATGGACGGAAGAGTGAATGTCGCGGACTGCCCCCCTGCGTATCCGAGGGCCTGAGGGTTGTTGCGGGTGATGATGCGAATGGTCTGATTGGTGCCCGAGTTGACCCCCAAGCCCGTAACGTTGGAGGCGCCATTGAAGTTCGTGCGTTCGTAGATCTCGGCGTGGATCGACGAAACGGACATCGCGATGGCATGAGTGCCCGGCACGAAGCCGGTGTCTATGTAGTTGGTGCTGCCATCGAACGCATAGTCGCGATCCGGTGTGAAGGTCGGCGAGTTGATCACTGTCGCGAGCCGGCGCTGCTTCAGCGAGGTCAACGCCTGGGCTGCATTCTCCGCCCACAAGCCGAGATAGTCGTCGGTCAGCGACCAGGTGCCCGATGCCTTCTCGCTGAAGACGAACTGGTCGACGACGATCAGGCGCGCCAGCGACACCGAGCCGCCGTTGGCGACGACGGCATCCCGCCACGCCAGCACGTCGGCATCGAAGGCGCGGTACCCGCCTCCGCGCGTCCTGTTCAGAAAGGCGATGGGCATGCTCAGGCTCCGACGTAGACGGTGAGCTTCTGCCCGTTCGTGCCGATCTGGGTCATGGCGCTTTGCGCCTCCTTCCCGGTGATCTGCACCGTGTCACCGCCTGACAGCGGAATACCGGCGTCGAGCGCACAGGTGCCGCCGGTCGGATCGATCGCCGCATCGGCGTTGGCCCTCGTGCTGCTCACGAGGACGATGCGCCGGGTAGCATCGGCCGGGACCAGCTCCGCCGAGATGCCCGACATGGTGACGGTCGACTTGATCAGCGCCATCCCTGTGAGGCTGGTCAGTACCACCGGCAGCGGATTCGTCTCCGAAACAGGAATGGCGCTGCGCCGAACGGCGGATTGGTAGGCGATGTCTTGAGCCATGGCTTCTTCTCCTCGCGGTGGCGGGGCCGGCCCGAAGACCGGCCCCTCTCGACTCACCGCACGACGTTCACTGGACGAGGACGACCTGGTCGCCGGGCTTCGCGGCCTTGACCGGCGCACCGTCGCCACGGCCGGCCAGCGGATCGCCGAAGATCGGCGCCTCGCCCGCGCTGCGGCGGCGCGGCGCGTCGACCGGCGCCAGCGACAGGCCGGGCGGGCCCGACCAAAGAATCCGCGCCCCGATCGGATGGAGCTGGACGCCGTCGTAGAAGGGATTGTCGACGACGACGTACTCCACGGACTTGTCGTGCTTGTCGCTTTTCTGGGCCATGTCGATATCTCCGCTCAGACGGTGAAGCCGGACGCGTAGGCCTTGCTGGCCTGACGGTCGTGGGCGAGGAACGCTGTGAACTTGCCGGCCGTCAGCGGTCCGGTCGCCACCGTGTAGTTGGTGCGCAGGTAGCGCTCGGCATCGAGCGGCACCTTCACGCGCAACACCTCGGTGCCGGCGGTGAGCGCCGCCTTGCCAATGGCACCGGAGCTGGCGAGCACGAAGGTCGAGGAGAAGCCGGCATTGTCGTCGGTCTCCAGGGTGAAGGTGACCGTCGCGGCACCGGAGGCAGTGACCGTCTCGGTGACGAGGATCACCAGTTCCAGCGGCTCGCCGTTGCCCATGTCGCGGGCCGCGCCGAGATCGATGATGTCGGTCGAGGCGGCGGTCGTGGTGACCGCCTGATCGGTGCCGAAGGTGTTGAGCTTGTCGTACATCATGGTGTGGGTTCTTCCTTTCCTGCGCTGCCGCCTACGACACGGTCGCTTCGGCGAGCGTGATCTGGTCGCACTTGCGGATCGGGATGCCGCCGAAGCTGTCGAAGGGGCGGCCATCGCTCTCGTCGAGCGTGCGGCGGATGTTCGTATTGTTGGTCGTGTTCGAGACCGCGGCGCCGAGGTTGCGCTGGATGTCCAGCCACTGCTTCACGGTGCGGTTCATGTACCAGGCGGGCCGGCACATCTTGATGTTGGGGATCTTGTTCATCGCCCGCATCATCAGCTTGACCAGGTCGGCCGGGGTGGCGCCCGCGAGATCCGACACGTCGATGTTGCCGATGCGCACGACGTAGCGCCAATCGCGCACCGACAGGCCTGCATCCCACTTGTAGTGCGTCCGATAGCCCTGGTAGCGGTTGCCGGCGGCGTCGAGCAGCGTCTGCTCGCCCAGGTCCTTCATCGACAGGCCGGCCTTGCTGCCCTTGGGGAAGATGCCGTGCACGGTGAGATCGCCCCAGCCGACCAGCCAGATCGACGTGTTATCGGAGCCCGCGCCGCCACCGGAGATGAAGTTGTTGGCCGTCTGCGATGTCGAGGTCGAGGTCGTGTTGTACCGCGGCGCGAATCCCATGAAGCGCTCGGGATTGGTCGCGGTGTTGCCGTAGAACAGCACGCCGGCGAGCTGCTGCGTCAGGCCTTCGAGGAAGGCCCGGTCCTCGCTCAGGCGATAGGTCGCGGTGTTGCCGTTGAGGTCCGCGAGCGCCTTGTCAATCTCCGAGTAGGTCTCGAGCATGCCGCACGAATCGGTGATCTGCGTGCTCGTGCTCTTGGTCGCCACGATGCCCTCGTTGAAGCGGCGCCAGGTGCCGGTTGGCAGCGACGTCTGCACGCTGGTGCGGTGGCCGGTCGGCAGGTTGCCTTCGTTCCACACCATGTCGTCGGTGATCTCGTTCATCTGCGACAGCAGGCCGATCACCTGCGCGATGCTGCCGTTGGGGTCGATGACCTTGGACCAGTCGGCCAGGGTCGGATTGGTCACGGAAAGCGTTGCCATGGAGCTTGGTTCCTAGTTGTGCTGGGAGTTGGGATAGAGAGCCTTCGGGTCCATCGCGCCGTTCCCGCGGCCGGCATTGCCGCCCACGAACGAGTCGTCCTTGATCGCCTGCGAAACCTTCACCATCCCGCGGATGAGCCCCGGATGGTTGGTGAAGCCCAACCCTTCGAGATAGGCGATGGTCTGCCGGTCGAAGACCTGGGCGAGCGCGGTGCGGGCATTGCCCAGCGCCTCGGGCGAGAACTCCTTCTGCGAGGTCGCGCGCCATTCGGTCGCCTGCTTGGTCCACGACGACGCGGCGTGGTCGTTCACGGCGCGCGCGATCTCCTTGTCGCGCTCCACCGTGAAGTCGATCAGCTTCTGCGCCACCGCGGGCGCGATCTTCTCGCCCTCGAACAGCTTCATGGCTTCGCCGAACACCGGATCGTCGGCACGGTAGCCGTCGGGAAGGCGAAGCCCGGAATAGTCGGCCGACGCTTCCGCGGGCCCTTCCGCCACGGCTTCGGAGGCCACCGTCGCGCTGTCGGGCACGACCGCGGGCGCCGCGTCCGGGTCGGCCGCTTGCTGCGTGGTCGTCGTATCGATTGCGTCAGCCATCGTTCTGCTCCTCCGCGGTCCAGGCCGCCAGTTCGGCTTCCATCTCGTTGATGCGGGCTTCCGCACTCATCAGCTCGGTCATCTCCGGTGCGTGCCGTTCGAGCTCGCCCAGCAGTTCGATGCCGATACTGCGACGGCCCGCCCGGTAATCCTGGTGGCGTTGTGCCTCGAGGCCGCCCGGCACGTAGCCGTCGCTGCGGATGTCGCAGAGGCCGAGCAGCCCGTGCACGAAGCGGCGGCCCGGCTCGCCGGCCATCACCGTGCAGAGGTCGTCGGCGACGCGGTCCCGCGCCTGCCTCTCGCGCTGTTCGGCCTGGCGGACCTGCCTTGCGTCATTGGGATCATGCATCGCTAAACTCCCAGTACGGATTGAAGGGCATTGCGGCCGCCGCCGACCTCGGTCTCGCTGAGGGTCTTGGCGCCCTCGGCAACGGCGCCGGCCATCTGCAGCGCCTGTGCCGCCTGGGCCTGCAGCGCCCGCGCGGCGCGGAGCTGGGCCACCACGTCGTCGGCCAAGGTGATGGCGGCCGGCGCACCGAGCTTGTCGGCATAGACGTCGATGCTCTCGTCGGCGTTCAGCTTGTCGAGCACCTCGGGCCGCGATGCGGCGATGCTGCCGGCGAAGGCCCACAGCCGCTCGACCGTGCCGAGGTCGGCCGCCTTCTGCGCCTGCGCCAGGATCGAGATCAGCTCGACGTCGAGCGGATAGCCGTGCAGCTCCGGAGGCGGTTCGGTGAAGAGGCGGTTCTCGGCCATGATGGTGAAGGTGCGCTGGACCAGCGGCTGCAGCAGGTCGTCGTGCAGGTTCTCGAGCACTGGCCCGAGCATCTGCATCTTCTCCTCGCGGCGCGCGCTGATCTCGAGCTGGTTGCGCGGCTGCACGCCCTCCATGTCGGAAATCATCAGGAAGAGGTCCGCGAAGAAGGCCGACTTGATGACGGCCTGGGTGCGCAACACGAGACGCTCGACCTCGGCGATGGCGCCGGGAGCCGTCTGGTAGAGCGGCCACATCCCCGCTCCTCTCTCCTGGGTGGTGAAGTAGTTGATGGCGCCGGGCAGCACCGACGAGGCCGAGCCGCGCAGGCTGACATGCGCGCCCATCGGCGGGTTGACATGCTTGTCGACGGCGTTGTGTTCGCGCTTCTTCAGGATCTGCAGCGACTTCACGTCGGGCAGCGCGTCGTGGCCAGGCCCTTTCGAATAGGCGTCATTGCCAATCGGCGCCCAGCGCGGCGTCAGCGCCGGGAATTCCGAATAGCCGCCGCGATGGATGAACTCGCCCTCGGCCTGGCCGCCGCCTTCCCGCCAGTAGACCGAGCGGAACTTCTTGCCGGCGGAGTCGAGCCGGCCTTTCTCGAAGCCGGTATTGGGCTCGATCATGTGCAGGATCGCGATCTCGCTGTCGGCATCGCCGCCGCGCGCCCGCTCGGCGATCTCGGCAATGCCGTGATCGGGCCAGCGCGCCTCGATCTGGCGATATGAATACATGAAGCGCCGCGCCAGCGTGTCGACGCGGCCGCGCCAGTCGAGGCCCAGCCAGTATTCGCCGGTCGACAGCGTGTAGAGACGGATCACGTCTTCGCGGTCGAACTCGACGATCGCGCAGCCGGTGCCGAACTGGCCCAGCTCCTCGTAGATCGACGGCAGCGCCGAATAGAGGTTGCCAGCGTTGAACACCATGCGCATGCGCTCGGCACATTCGTCGAGCCAGGCCTTCACCGGTGCGAGCGACGCCACGCGACGGTCGGGGATGGAGAGTCGGAACCACGGCCTGGCCGGCGAGGTGACGCCCGACATCAGCCCGGCCACCAGGGTGCGCAGCGCGAACAGCGCCGTGGGATCGAGGATGGCGGCGTTGGCCTGCGCGCCGCGGCCGCCCTGGTTGGGCGAGGTGAAGAACTGGCCGCGCCGCGGATTGACGAGGCGCGACAGCTCGCGCCAGCCCGGCTCCCACGACTGGCGCTGGCGCTTCAGAACGCCGAGCCGGGCGTCGAGGTGGCGGCGAAGGGCAGGATCGTGCGCCATCGCTCAGGCCCCCAGCATCGTCTTGCCGCGCAAGGCGGTGGTGGACGCGGCATCGGTGAGCCCAAGCCCACCGGTCGCGATCGTGGAGGCGTAGCCCGCCATGGCGGCGGCGCGCTTCTTCTGCGCCTCCCGCGCCTCGCGCACCGACGGATCGGCCATCGACGGATAGGGCTCAGGTGCCGGCGGCAGGGCCGGCGGTGACATCGGAGGATAAGCGGCCTGGCCGCCACCAAAAATTCCCAAGGGCGTCTCTCCTGTGAGCGAGCCCTTGAGTTACTGATGAACCGGATTTTGGCGATGCAAGCGGAAAGTTGATGAAGTGGACAGATCTAGGAGCGGGTAATATCGCGCGAGGAGAGCGTTCGATGATGAAGCGCAGGGACTTGCTTGTCTGCGGCAGCGGTGCGGTGGCTCTGGCCCTGGCAGGGACTGCCTCTGCACAGCTTCCATCTGGATCGGGCCGCCGCACATTGCGACTGGTCACGCGTACGATCGAGGTCAACGGCAAGCCGGCCCGGCGCTATGGCGTCGAGCAGTCTTCCGGCGTTTTCGGCCTCACGCTGAACGAGGGAGACACGTTCGACGTGCGGCTGGAGAACGGCCTGGACGTGCTGTCCGGCCTGCACTGGCATGGGCTGAACCCGCCCTGGCGGCAGGATGGCGTGCCCTACATCTCCGCGCCGCCGATCGCACCCGGCCAGTTCGCGGACTACAAATTCCCGGCCCTGCCCGTGGGCACACGCTGGATGCATTCGCACTTCGGCCTCCAGGAACAGAACCTGCTGGCCGCGCCTCTAATTGTCCGCGAGCAGAGCGCCATCCGCAGCGGGCTGCAGGAGATCGTGCTCTTTCTCGAAGACTTTTCATGGACGCCGCCGCGCACGATCTTCGAGAACCTGCGCCGCCCCAAGCCGATGGCGATGGCAATGGGCAGCAGCGGCGGAGGCATGAGCATAGCGGGCGCCGCCCCTGACCTCAACGACGTTACCTACGACGCCTTTCTAGCCAACGACCGCACGCTCGCCGATCCGCAGATGGTCGACGTCGAGAAAGGCGCCGAGGTGCGCCTGCGCATCATCAACGGCGCCGCCTCGTCGAACTTCATGATCGATCTCGGCGCTGTCGAAGGCACCGTGCTCACCGTCGACGGCAATCCGGTCGCGCCGCTGGTCGTGCGCCAATTCCCGCTGGCGATTGCCCAGAGGGTCGACATCGTGGTGCGCCTGCCGGCCGACGGCACGGCCCTGCCGATTCTGGCGCGCTGCGAAGGCCGAACGTCGCAGACCGGCATCGTGCTGCGCCCGCGCGGCGCCGTCGTTTCTCGAATTCCGGAAATGGCGGCCATGGCCACTCCGGCGCTCAATCTGATGGAAGAGATGAAGCTCAGAGCGCAACAGCCGCTCGCTGCCCGCCCCGTCGATCGCTCCGTGCCGGTCGACCTGACCGGCGACATGACGGCCTACATCTGGGGCATGAGCGTGCACGGACTCGAAGGCTCGCCGGTGACCATCGACAAGGGGGAGCGAGTCGAGCTGGTGATGCGCAACACCACGATGATGTCGCATCCCATGCACCTGCACGGCCATTCCTTCCAGGTGACGGAGATCAACGGGCAGCCCCTCGCGGGCGCGATGCGCGACGTGATCCTGGTGCCGCCGCGCGCGACTGTGAAGGTCGCCTTCGATGCCGACAATCCCGGCCTATGGGCCTATCACTGCCACAACCTCTATCACATGGCCGCCGGCATGTTCGCGACGGTGGTCTATCGCGGATTCAACTAGCGCATCGCCGTGAACAAAGGCCTCTCGCTCAACGCCTTCACCGCCATCGACGATACGGGGCAGACGGCGACCTACATCGCGGCGCTGGAAGCGTTCGATCGGATCGAGCAATTGCAGGAGCTGAAGCGACTGGAGCGGGAGATGGTCCGCCCCGGCAGCGCGATCCTGGATGTCGGCTGCGGCTTCGGCCTCGAGACGGTACCGCTGGCGCACCGCACCGGAAGCAGCGGAACGGTGCACGGTATCGACAGGAGCGAGCAGTTCATCGCGGAAGCGCGGCGTCGTGCGACCGAGCAAGGACTTTCGATCGATTACAGGGTCGGCGACGCGGCCCAGCTCCCTTATGCCGAGAATTCCTTCGACCATGTGCGCGCCGAGCGCCTGCTGATCTACTTCGACGATATCGAAGCGGTCCTGGCCGGCATGCGGCGCGTGTTGCGTCCGAACGGTGCCATGGCGCTCATCGAGCCCGAGTTCTGCACCACGACGGTCAACGTCTCCGATCGCGCGCTGGTTCGTCGCGTCATGGCTCACGAAGCGGAGACGGCCGTTGCGCAGAGCTGGTTGCCCGGACGACTGGCGACCATGCTGGCCGACCTCGGCTTCACGGATATTTCCATCGCAAGCCGCGTCGTCGTCTTCCCGCAGCAACTTGCCGCCGACTATTTTCTAGGCGCGGCGGCGAAAGCTGCGAATGCAGGCGCCATTTCCGATGGTGAACTTGCGACCTGGAGGGCAGAGATCACGAGCTTGCTCGATGCCGGAAGATTGTTTGCGTCCGAGGGCTACTTCCTGTTCAACAGCCGCCATGCGCAAAAATAGAACCGTTGTGCGCTTTGCAAATCTGAGGCGGTCGCTGACGGATCACCCCGCGAGATTGCATGGACTGTCCTGTAACGCCGTGTCTCCGGCATTCTCCTCGGGCACTTGGACGGTGAGTTCGTGACGACAATTGTCGAGGCTGCATGTGAAATGGCGCACGCGCAGGCGCGTCCTGGTCATGACGCCTGGACCGAATGTGTTTTCTGCCGAGAGTCGCATCTTGTCGGTGCCACACGACGGGCAGTCCGGTGACGTCGAAGAGGTCGAAAGTGCTGCCAATCGGGCTTCGAGGATCTTGACCCGCTTCTCCAGCTCTTCCATGCGCTCGTGCATCGACGGCCTCCATGAAGTTGGTTCCTGGGCGTCGTGGTGCAAAACCCGGGCCGCAGCGTCAGCCGTTTCCGGATATCGCTGAGCCATGAAAGTTTGGCTCGTGCGCCATCTCGGCCTGTCGCATCCCTATCGCTTCGAGCGGACGATCGCCGTTGCGGTCGCACTGCTGCTGGTCCTGGGCGGCGGCACGGTCGTCCTCGTCTATGGGCTGGCGCGCGACGTCGCCGCCGGCTCACCCGCCGCATGGTTCTTCGCCTATGTCAGCGCCCTGCTCGCGCTGGGTATCATTTGCGCCCCGTGGCCGCGTATCGCGATGATGGTGCTGTCGCTGGCGACGATCGAGCTGGGCCTCGGACTCGGTTCCGCGGTGATGGCCGAGCACGGACGGGGCGCCGCGATCGGCATCTTTCCCGAGCGCGGCGTGCGCAGTGCGACACGGGTCTGGCATCCGCTGCTGCAGGCCGCCAACGTTCCGACGCCGGCCGGCGCGCGCACGCGCTTCCATGTCGATTCGCAGGGGCTGCGCGGCCGCGAGCGTTCACCCGAGGAGCTGAAGGACCGGATCGTCGTCGTGGTGTTCGGCGGCTCGACAACGGAGGATGTGAGCCTGTCGGATGGCGAGACCTGGCCCGACCGACTCGAAGGGCTCATGGGCGCCGGCCGCTATGCCGTGCTGAACCGCGCGGTGAGCGGCAACAGCACGGTCGAGCACCTGATCCGCACCGCCTTCTACCAGGATGCCTACGGCGTACAGCCGCGCTGCGCCGTCTACTATGTCGGCGGCCAGGATCTCAACAACTCGCACTTCCGCAACCTCGATCCCGGTTACGCCGACTATCACACGCCGATGCTGGTCGACATGCTGGAGGCCCGCCATTCCGATCGCCCGCCGGTCGCCGTCTCGCCGCTCCTGCGCCTGCTGCGACGCGGTGCGACCTTCGCCTTCGACACGGTGCGCGCACCACCTGATCCCAAGGGTACGCTCAGCGCCGATCCCGACCCGGTGCTGGAGGCGATCTTTGCCCGGAACATCCGCAGCATCTCCGCCATCAACCGCCAGCGTGGCGTGCGCACGATCTGGATCGGCGAGATGTTCAACGAAGCCCCGCCGCCGCCCGACGTCGGCCCTCACCCGATGTGGACGCCCTACATCGACCTGAAAGACCTGCACAGGCTGCTGGCGCATCTCCGGGGCGTCCTGAAACGCGAGGCCCTGGCGCTGGGTGACGCCCTCGTGGAGGTGGATGGAAGCAAGCTCGACGGCAGCCACTTCCTCGACGGCGAGCACTTCTCGGCCAAGGGTGCCCAGGCCTTCGCGACGATGGTCGCACCCGCCATCGTCGAGGCCTGCGGCTCATCCAAATGAAAAGGCCCGCCGCTCCCAGAGAGGGAACGACGGGCCTCCAGACATCGAGCCGGCCGATCGAACGGTCGCCCAGGATGCCTCCCAATCGCCTCTGCGGGCGATTGCCTGGACCATGACAATGCAGTGGCACTGAGTCCAGCGGTTACAGCTCCGCATGCGGGTCGTAATCCGATTCGATTGCGTTGGTACGGGGCGCGGCCGTTTCGCCGCTTCCCCCGAACCCCGTCTCCTCCGGCAGCTCCGCCACCGGATAGGCGAAGGTGAGCGCGAGGCCGTCGGCATTGTCGGGCGAGGACAGGCCGCGCTTCTTCATGTCCTCCTTCTTCTCGAGCTGGATGGCGTTGTGAAGGTTGAAGCCATATTCGCGGCCCGTCAGCTCGGCCTTCAACTCGGGATCGTCGGGGATGGCGCCCGTCTTGAGCCATTCGCGCATCGAGGCCCACATCTCGGCCGCCTTGTTGGCGGTGAGCGGCATGCCGTCGCCCAGCGTGTAGCGGTCGGCGCGGCCGCCGAAATTGACCCCGACCACCAGTTTGCCGGCCAGCATCTGGCGCACCCGGTCGACGACGCCGGCACCGATGCCGCCCTCGTCGATGAACACCGCGGCGGCGCGGTGCTGGATCGCCTGCTCCGCCACTTTTCCCGACAGGACCATGAGGTCGCGCAGACGCAACTTGATGGCGGGAACACTGCGCGCATCGCGGCCGCGGCGGAACCAGATCGTGCTCTGGTCGTCGCCGCCGCGCGCACAGTCGACGCCGATGACCAGCGGCTGGCGCAAGTGGCTTTCGGCGGGACGGGCCACCGCCTCCTCCACGGTCTCGCCGTCGATGAACTGCATGGCGCCCCCTCTTGGAAATTCACCCTTCACGCGGACACGGAAGAAGTCGCTGTCATCGCCATAGTCGGCCGCCCAGCGCGCGATCTCCTCCTTGTCGGTCAGTGAGACCTTGCGGCCGTCGACCTGTTGGTGCTGCCAGCGATGCCGGAACCGGCCGAAGCATTCACGGAAGCGGCCGGTGTTGCGCGTCGGATTGCCGGTGGCCAGCCACAGGATCTCGGTGTCGCGGTCGGTCAGCGCGCCCTCGATCGTCTCCCAGATCGGATCGGGGATCGCCGAGGCCTCGTCGAAGGCGACGAAGATGCGATGACCCTGGTTGTGCAGGCCGGCGAAGGCCTCGGTGGCCCGCAAGCTCCACGGGATGGCATCGATACGCCAGGTCCGCTGGTGCGCGGCCTCGACGCTGGCAATCGACGTGGCCGCGATCTCGAACCAGTCGGCGCAGACGGCCAGCCGCAGCCACTTGGTGAGTTCGGGCCAGGTCTTGGTCTTGAGCTGCGTCGCCGTATTGGCCGTCACGATCCCACGCGTGTCGCGGAAGGTGGCGAGCGCCCAGACGATGATCCAGGCCACCAGCGCCGACTTGCCGACACCGTGTCCCGAGGCGACGGCGATGCGGACCGCGTCGGAAGCGCCCGCGAGCGATCGGCCGATCTCCGTCAGCACCTCGCGCTGCCACGGCTCGGGGCCTCTATCGTTCGCCAATACCGTCCCCGCCTCGCTCCAGGGAAAGGCGAACAGCACGAAACCCAGCGGATCGTGCGCGTAGGTCCCGATTTCGATTCCGAGCGGATCGAGCTTTGGTGTTGGCGAGGAATTCGGAACGTCGGTCACGATGCCGGTTCCTGATGATCCGGCCTCCGGGTTTGCAAGGGCAAAGAGGCGGGGCTCGCATTTCCCTTCCGAGAAACGGCGCGCGATCGATACAACCTATGCATGACAAGGGTTCGTCTCTAGGATCACCGGAACGGGTGCTGGGAGACCGAAGTGGTGCGTGGGTTGATTTCTGACGGAGCCGGGATTCCGAAGTCGTGCCTTCCCTGGTAATTTTGCTCGTCGCCTTGGCGACACTTTCAGGTACCGGGCAAGCGCGCGCCCAGACGTTTCCGGGTTCCCTCAAGCAAGTCGGGACCTGGACGCTCGTTGCGAACGCGTCTTCGCGGGCGTTTCACAGTTGCTCGATGCGCCGGGTGCAGAGCGACGGCTTCGCCATCTTCATCGGCCTCTCGGCCGGTGGCGTCCAATATTTCGGCACCTCGGCACCGCAATGGGACCTGCAGGCACGTCAGAGCTACCCGCTGTCGCTGAAGGTCGGAGCCCGGCCGTTCACGTTCACCGGCATGGCGATGTCGAACGACACGTTGAGCGTCGACGCCGCGCCGGAGTTCTTCGCCGCGTTGCAATCGGGCCAGACGCTCAGCATCGCCGCCAACCAACGCCACTTCGCGATGGATATCGAAGGCATCGAGGCCGCCATGGCAGGGCTCAGGGAGTGCGTCGCAAACTATAAGAACCGAACCGTGCCGATCGCGCGAGCGGCACCCGGACTTCCCCCGGAAACCAGAATTCGGGCAGCAGCGGAAGCCTCCGCCTTGTCCACGCTTCGCGACAAGGGGTTCGTCGTCAGGAAGTTCGCGCTGCCCGTTTATCCTGCGTCGTCGAAGCTCGCCCAGGAAGAGGGCCTTGCGTATGTGAAAGTGAGGTTTCCCGTAGAGGGCGGTTCTCCGGATGTTATCGCCTTGGAGCGCTCCTCGGGCTATCCGGCGCTCGATCAGGCGGCGATCGATTCGATGAAGGAGATGCGCATCGAACCGTATCTCAAGGACGGCAAGCCGACGGCGATCACGATCGTTCTTCCCGTGCAATTCCGCCTGATTGACCGATGACGTATCGCCCAACGTCTCTGCACCTGGCGCTGCTGTTTGGTGCCGCAATCACATTGTCGGTCCCTGCGCGCGCCCAAATCCAGCACTTTCCGGGCTCGATGGTGCAGGTCGGGTCCTGGACGCTCGTTGCCAGCGCGGCGTCCCGCACGTTCAGCCGGTGCACCATCCGACGGCTGCAGGGTGACGGCTTCGCCCTCTATGTCAGCCTCACGCCGGGCGGGGTGCAGTTCCTCGCCGCCTCGGCGCCTCGCTGGGAATTGAAGCCGCGGCAGGCCTACCCGACCTCGCTGACGGTCGGCAGCCGGCGGTTCACTTTCTCGGGCATGGCCATATCGGCGGACACGCTGACCATCGACGCAGCACCGGAATTCTTTGCGGCCCTGCAGTCGGCCCAGCAGATCGACGTCTCCGCGAACCAGCGCCACTTCACGATGCCTCTCGAGGGCTTCGAGACGGCGACCGCGCGCCTCAAGAACTGCGTCAAGGAATATGCCGGGCGTGAGCTGCCGGGCATTCCCGCTCCGCCAGCGCCGCCCACACCATCAACCGCTCCCCCGACATCGTCAGCCGCGATCGCAGCGACCAGGGGTGGGCCGCCGCTCGTCATGCAGGTCACGCCCAAGCCGTCCTACCCCGACGCATCGCGAATGGCCGGGGAAGAGGGCACTGTGAGGCTCAAGGTGACGTTCCACACGAATGGCGCGCCGCAGTTCATCTCCGTGGAAGAATCCTCCGGCTACCCCGCGCTCGACAAGGCGGCCACGGACGCGATGAAGGAGGCGCGCATCGAGCCCTATGTCCAGGGGGGCAAGCCCACGCCGTTCACGGTTATCATTCCGATCCGTTTCCAGTTGGCTCAATGAGCAGGACCGGCCCATGACGGTCCTGCATCCACGCACTCTCTACGACAAGATCTGGGACGCGCATGTCGTCGAGCGGCTCGGTGGGCGGACCTGCGTGCTCTATGTCGACCGGCACCTGATCGACGAGGTGCACAGCCCGCAGGCGTTCGACGGGCTGCGCCGCGCCGGGCGGCCCGTGCGGCGGCCCGCTGCGACCCTCGCGGTCGTCGATCACAACGTTCCGACGGAAGACCGCCGCAGCGGCATCGCGGAGCCCAGATCGCGGGCGCAGGTCGCGGCACTCGAGGCGAACGTCGCCGCGTTCGGCGTGCCTTACATCCCCTTGCTCGACGCGCGCCAGGGCATCGTCCATGTGATCGGCCCGGAGCTCGGCTTCTCGCTGCCCGGCCAGACGATCGTCAGCGGCGATTCGCATGCCTCGACGCACGGAGCGCTGGGCGCGCTGGCTTTCGGTGTCGGCGCGTCCGAGGTCGAACAGGTGCTGGCGACACAGACGCTGGTGCAGGAGAAGGCGCGCAACATGAAGGTCGAGGCGACGGGCGGCCTGCCCTTCGGCATCTCGGCCAAGGACCTGGCCCTCGCCATCGTCGGAGAGGTTGGCGCCTCGGGCGGCAACGGCCATACGATCGAATTCTGCGGCGACACCATCGCCGGGCTCGACATGGCCGGCCGCATGACCGTGAGCAACATGGCGGTCGAGATGGGCGCCCGCGCCGGGCTGATCGCGCCGGACGAGACGACCTTCGCCTATGTGAGCGGCCGCGAGCGCGCACCTGCGGGCAAAGCGCTCGACCGCGCCATCGACCGGTGGCGTACCTTGCCCTCCGATCCGGGCGCATCCTGGGACAGGGTTGTCAAGATCGAGGCGTCGCGGATTGCGCCGATGGTGACCTGGGGCACCAATCCAGAGGCGGTGGTGCCGATCACCGGCTGCGTCCCCGATCCCGAAGACGAGCCGGACGCCCAACGCCGCGCGCAGCACCGTCGCATGCTCGATTACATGGGATTGGTGCCGGGACAGAGGCTCGCCGGCCTCGCGGTCGACGTCGTGTTCATCGGCTCCTGCACCAACGGCCGCGTGGAAGATCTCCGTGCCGCGGCCGCCGTGGCACGCGGCCGCAAGGTCGCGCCGGGCGTCCGTGCCCTAGTGGTGCCGGGCTCAGGACTGGTGAAACGACAGGCGGAAGAGGAAGGTCTCGACCGCCTGCTCATAGAGGCGGGATTCGAATGGCGCGAACCCGGCTGCTCGATGTGCCTCGCCATGAACGACGACCGCCTGCTTCCGGGACAACGCTGCGCCAGCACGTCGAACCGAAATTTCGAAGGCCGCCAGGGACCGGAAGGCCGTACCCACCTCGTCTCACCGGCGATGGCCGCCGCCGCAGCGGTGACGGGCGCCTTGGTGGACGTCCGTGAGTTGGGCCAGCCTTAGGCTGCTTCGGTAATGTCGAGCTCTTCGAGATACTCGTTCTCGACTTCATAGGTCAGGTTTCCGACGGCGACACTCACGCCGTCCATCACCTCGTCAACTTCGGCACTCGGCACCTGGTACTTTTCCGCCAGCCGATCGAGCACGGTGCGGATCCTGGCCCGAGCATCGGCCTTGTCGCGCCGTAGCGCGTCGAGCTGTTCCTGGGGATCCGCCGGGTCAAGGAAGTAGTGCGCGAGATCCGCGAGAAGCGTCCTTTGCGTTTCCATTTCGCCCTCTGTCATTCATTCGAAGAGTCAACTCCGGATGCTAGTGATTGTTGCGTGACCGGAAGGGCCGAGTGGCAAAAATGCCACGACCGATAAGCGCTCCCCGATGCCCGCATGAAAAAGGGCCCGACGATGCGGGCCCTTTCTCGTTTTCAACGATAGCCCTTTAGCCGGGCCAGTTCGCGCGCATGCGATCAATCTCCGCCTGGCTCGGCCGGTACGGCGGCGCCTTGGGATCGAAGCTCTTCCAGCCGGCGGCGCGATATTCGGCGCCGCGGGCGACCGGGTCGATCGGGCTCGACGTGGCGAGGATCGATTCGATGCGAGCGGCATCGGCATCGGGCACGCGCGCGGTGACGAGGGTGCCGCCGCGCCGCACGGCCTCCGAATAGACTTCGGCGTGGTCGCGGTCGGTGCCGGCATCGGCCAATGCGCCCACGATGCCGCCGGCGGCCGCACCGCCCGCAGCCACCGCCGCAGTCGAAGCGAGCCAGCCCGCCGCGACGACGGGGCCGAGGCCCGGAATGGCCAGCATGCCGAGGCCGGCGAGAAGGCCTGCACCGGCACCCACCGCGCCGCCCATGCCCGCGCCGACGGCTGTCTTGCTCACGTCGTCGACGTCGGCGTATTCGGCGCTGACATACTTGTTGGCAACGATACTGACGTCGCTGCTGGGGATGCCCGCCCGCTCCACGGCGTCAACGGCCGCACGGGCCTGGGCGTAAGTGTCATAAGCTCGGCTAACGGTCTTCATGGGATTGTTCCTTCTTGTTCGGGAGTTACTGGTTGGCCGTAACGACGTTACCCTTGTAGTCGACGGCAACCTGAACCGGCTTGCCGGCCTGCTGCGCGGTGCCGCGCCAGATGCCATCGCCGTCCTTGGCGAGGCCGGTCACGTTGTCGAGACCCTGGGCGACGATGCGATCCTTGGCCTGGCCTTCGGTGAAGGAGTTCGAGCCCTTCAGCGGCGCTCCTGCATCGGCCTGCTTGGCCTTGTAGGCGTCGGACCGGCAGGCATTCATGAACTCGGCCTGCGTGATGGTGCCTTCGGTGGCGACGGTCATGCCGCCGATGCGCATGAACGACAGGTAGCGGACGGCCTCACCGCCAGAGACGGAACCGTCGCCGTTGGCGTCGGCCTTCTTCCACATGTCCGTGCATTCCGCGTCGGTGGCGGCGAACGCCGGGGCACCCGCGACCATTGCAGCAACGGCAGCAACGGCAGCAACGGCAAGAATCTTCATCATGGTCGTTCCTCTCGAATGAAGCTGAGCATTTCAGCCGCCGCCTTAACGGGCCGCGCCGTAATGGTTGCAGTTCGAGAGCGAACGCGAGCCGCCTACCCTCCGCGGCGCAGCAGCCAGTCGCGGTGCTGCTTCGATGCGTGGAAGCTATCGGATTTCTCGAGACCATCCGGCAGCATCAGGTGCTTGTCATAGATAGCCAGCACCGGATTGGCATTCAAAGCGTCGAGCGTGAACGGCAGGACTTCGATCAGCAGATCGGGGCAATAGCGCTCCAGGAGGGGAGCCAACGCCGTCAGCAGTTCCGGCTCGAATCCCTCGACGTCGATCTTGATCAGCGCCCGGTCGGCCGCCGCCAGCCAGCGCGCCAGTTCGGGGGCCGCGAGAACGACGGCGACGGTCTCCTCGACCTTGTCGGTGAAAATCGCCGAGAACTCGCGCAGAAGCGATCCGTTGGTGAGATGTCCGATCGGCTCATAGAAAGCCTGCAGGCCCGAGGTCTCGCCGATCGCCGCTTGGTACGGCACTACATGGTGCGCCTTGTTGGCGGCGACGTTGGCGACCAGCCGGCGATAGGCCTCCGGGGCCGGCTCGAACGATACGACACGCCGCTTCCTGCCTGCGGGCGCCGGACTGTTCTTCAGCAGCGCGTCGAAGAATACCGTGTAGAGACCGGCATTGGCGCCGATCTCGAGAATCAGGTCGTAGTTCGCCGCGACATTGTCCTCCAGCCAGCGAAAAACCGGCGTCTCGTATTCGAGCACGTTCAGGAACAGAGCCTCCTGGTCGAACTCGTTCCAGTGCGGGACCAGCGCGACCTCGGTGCGCTTGCCCAACCGCACCCGGCGTGGCGCGAAGTCCATGTCGGGCCATTCATGGCCGTAGCTGCAGACTGCGTTGCGGACCCGGCGTTGCAGCGGCACCGGCAGGAGGGTGCGGCTGACCCAGGACACTGCCGACACATAGCCGAAGGCGAGCCACTGGGGTCCCCGCGCCAAACGGCCATGCACTGTTCCTGCAATAGTGTTGATAAGCTGCAATCCCCGCCCCCGACTTCGCCCAATTCGCATCATGCCCAAAGCAGGCAATGCCGGCTAGAAGACGAAAGGCTTGGAGATGCTGGAGGTTTCGCTCTTCTGCTCGATGAGGTGCTTGAGGACAAACACTCGCAATGCACTCGACAGATTGTTGCCCTCATCGGCGCGGGCCCGGTCGAGTTCCGTAACCAGGGCGTTGAGCGACAGGCCGCGGGCTCGCGCAATGGCCGTCAGCTCAGTCCAGAAGGCGTCCTCCAGCGAGATGCTGGTGCGGTGACCATCGATGGTAACCGAACGCTTTCCCATCCCTGGAATCTGGCAGCAGGCGCGCCCCGTCTCAAGCACAACCTGCAGGAGAGGTCCGTAATTTCCTGCCGTCGGATAAAAGGCGGCGGGCCGAAGGAAGCCAGCCGCCCATCCACAGCCTAAGCCGACTGTACCGGTTCGCTCTGGGCCAGCTTGTGGCCCGTGAAGGAGCGGGTCTGCGGCGGCGGCAGGCCCGCCTCCTTGAACTTGGCGAGAAGCTGCGCCTTGCGGACCTTCAGCCGTTCACCCAGATCGTCGAGGTCCACGCCGGCATCGCGTGCCTCAGCGAAGAGGCCCTCGGACCGCATCTCCTCTTCCTTGACATGATGCTTGATCAGTTCGGACAGGACCTTGACCTTGGCGTCGTAGAACTCGTGCGACACCGAGCCCTGCAGCAGCTCCGCGATCAGCACCTTGGCGCCGTCATGCTCGACATAGGCTTCGTCGAGCAGGTCCTCGTCCTCGATCTTGCCCTTGCAGGCCGGATAGAAGATCTCCTCCTCGATGGTCGAATGCACCATCAGCTCGGTGCAGATCTCCTTCACGAGGGCAACTTTACGGTCCTCCGACCGGGCCTTCTCGAAGGACTCGAACAGCTCCTCGACCTTGCGATGGTCGGCCTTGAGCAAAGCGACTGCATTTTCGTTCGTAGCCATAAAACCTCCTGTGGAATTGGATTGTTCGCGAAACGGGTTGATCCCCCGGACGTTGCGATCAATTAGGAGCGAGGTTCGACACGCGCCTTGGGAAGCGATGCTGAGCGAGATTGTCCAGCAGCAGGGCGACCAGCCTGTCGTCGCCGACCACGACCCCTTCCGCGTCGGTGACGCCCAACCGATCGAGCAGCGCGCGCGCGTCCTCGGCCGCCGCTATCGGCTTGCCGTGGCGGAAGGCCTCATCGATGAAGCGCTGAGCGATCGGCATGGCCATCAATCCCTCGGCCACGCCGGGCGGCACCAGGACGGCGTCGTAGATCACCGACGGCGCGTTGGGCGCGGCGCGGTTCACCGGCAGCGGCTTGCCGGCGGCATCGATCACGGCACCGGCGGTCGGACCGATCAGTTCCGCCAGTTGCCCCGCCTTCGCGATCGAACCCGCCATCGACTTGATCGCGGCGGAATCCACGCCGTCACCGACCAGCACCGCGATCTTGCGGCCCCGCACCATCGGCGGTGCCTTGTCCATTGAAAGCGCGGGGGAGCGAAGGTCCGCGGCCTTGGGATTGAGCGGCCCGGAGGGCGTCGGCGCGGACGGGGTCGGCGCCTGCGGCGTCCCGGCCGGTGCCACGTCGATGCCGGTCTGGCCCGAAACCATGTCGGCGAGCTGCGGAGAGATGTTGCACAGCAACTCGTTCATCACGCGGTTCCGCACGCCCTGATCGACGACCATGTTCAACTCGAAGGAAAAGGCCGCCGCGATATGGTCCTTCTCCCAGTCGCTCATGCTGTTCCAGAACTGGGTCGCCTGGCTGAAATGATCGCTGAAGCTGTCGCTGCGCTGGCGGAGCTTGGCGCCCGACTCCTGGACCGCGACCGAGCGGAAGGCCGCCGCGGCGGCCGGCGAATGCATCGGGCAGCCGCCGCCCAGGCTGTTGGGGAAATAGGCGACCTTGCCCGGGTTGATGGTGTGGCGGCCGAACCCGTCGCGCTGGTTGTTGTCGACCGGCCGCAGCGAGCGGTTGATCGGCAACTCGTGAAAGTTCGGCCCCACGCGACGCAGCTGGGTGTCGATGTAGGAGAAGAGCCGGCCCTGCAGCAGCGGGTCGTTCGTGAAATCGATACCCGGCACGACATGGCCGGTGTGGAAAGCCACCTGCTCGGTCTCGGCGAAGAAATTGTCTGGGTTGCGATTGAGCGTGAGCTTGCCGACCTTGCGGACCGGTACCAGTTCCTCGGGTATGATCTTGGTCGGATCGAGCAAGTCGAAGTCGAACTTGTGCTCGTCCGCCGGTTCGACGATCTGCAGGCCCAGCTCCCATTCCGGGAAGTCGCCGCGCTCGATCGATTCGAAGAGGTCGCGGCGCTGGAAGTCCGGGTCGCGCCCCGTCAGGAGGTGGGACTCGTCCCACACCATGGAGCAGACGCCCTTCAGCGGCTTCCAGTGGAACTTCACGAAGCGCCAGCCGCCCTCGGCATCGACCAGGCGGAAGGTGTGGACGCCGAACCCCTCCATGGTGGCAAAGGTGCGTGGCAGCGCCCGGTCGCTCATCGCCCACATCAGCATGTGGGCGCTTTCCGGCGTCAGCGACACGAAATCCCAGAAGGTGTCGTGGGCCGACGCGGCCTGCGGGATCTCGTTGTGAGGCTCCGGCTTCACCGCATGGATCAGGTCGGGGAACTTGTTGGCGTCCTGGATGAAGAAGACCGGCATGTTGTTGCCGACCAGATCCCAAACACCCTCCTGTGTGTAGAACTTGACCGCGAAGCCACGCACGTCACGCGGCGTGTCGGCCGAGCCACGCGAGCCCGCCACCGTCGAAAAGCGCACGAAGACCGGCGTCTGGACCTTGGGATCCCGGAAGACCTGCGCACACGAGAGCTCGGACAGATCTTCATAGACCTGGAACACGCCGTGCGCCGCCGCGCCGCGCGCATGCACCACGCGCTCGGGGATACGCTCGTGGTCGAAATGCGTGATCTTCTCGCGCATCAGTATGTCTTCAAGCAGCGTCGGCCCGCGCACCCCGGCCTTCAGGGAATTCTGATCGTCGCTGACACCGACGCCCTGGTTGGTCGTCAGCACGTTGCCCGGCGGCGCCGTATCGGGCCGAAGATCGCTCGTCTTGGCCGTTTCCTGACGCGCGGCGTTTTCCTTGTCGAGGGGCGTGTCCTGCCCTGCCGTGCGGGGAGAAGAAGGAGCCATCGGCGGCGGTACGGGCTTCTTGGCCATGGGTTGGTTCCATTCGGTTATGCGTGAAGAGCGCTGCCAACGGCCTTCGATGGGGCCGGTTGCCCTGCTTTCGGCATATTCTCGAAAGCGTCATGCTCGCGACGTCCTCTGCGACGCCGTGTGGCCGCAACTCATGCTGCAGTGCACCGTTGGCGTGACATGATGGATCAACATGTCGCGCTCGTCCTGTCCGGTGGCGTTTCCCTCGGCTCGTATCAGGCCGGCGCCTGGGAAGCGTTGCAGGATGATCCCGCGCTTCGGATCACCTGGATCGCAGGCAGTTCGGTCGGAGCCGTCAACGGTGCGCTGATCGCCGGATCATCGCCGGACAGTCGGCTGAGTACGCTTGAGGGATACTGGCTGAAGGGCACGGCGTGGAATCCGCAACTCTTCCCCCTGCCTTTCACGGCTCTTCGGCACTCGGCCAACTGGCTGAGCGTGCTCCAGGCCCCCCTGTTCGGATCGCCGCGGCACTTGCATACCAGCGTGCCTCTCCTACCCTTTGCCAGCTTCTACAGTCTGGATCCCACCGTCTCGTTTCTTCGCGCGCACGTGGACTTCGGTCGGCTGAATGGCGGCGATCTCCGCTTTACGGTTTGCGCGACCGACATCGAGACGGGTGACGCCGTCTATTTCGACACCGGCAAGGGCGACCGCATCGGAATCGAGCACCTGCTGGCAAGCTGCGGCTTCCTGCCCGAATTCGCACCCGTCGAAATCGCAGGCCGATTGCTGGGAGACGGTGGCCTGATCGCCAACGCGCCGGTCGAACCGATCCTCGACGAGGTCGAGGGCACGGAGGCGACGGTGCTGGTGCTGGATCTGTTCGATCGGCAGGGCCAGCGGCCGACCGGACTCGAATCGGCTCTGGCCCGGAAGAATGCACTGGTATTCGGCAACCAGACTTTCGCCCGTCTGGATTTGTATCGCCGCCTGTGGAAGCGGCTGTCGACAGTTCATCCCTCGGTCCTCTACCTCAGCTACCAGCCGGTCGCCGGGGAAGCGGGTGCCGAAATGCCCTTCGATTTCTCGCATGCGACCGCCGAGCGGAGGTGGCGGTCGGGATTTCTGGATGCACGCGCCGCGATCGAACAGCTGGAGCCGGCGCGTTCTTCGGGGGAGATCGTGTCGGTTGTTCGTCGCCCGCAAAAAGAGGGCGAGGCAGCCTAACGTCTCTCCCCCTCGTCGAACGCGAACGTCCTCTTACCGACGACCTCCGCCGCCGACATTGGGCCGCAGGGCGGGCGAATCGCTGAAGACGACCTCGAACAGCTCGCGGAAAAGCAACGACACATTCGGATCGTCTGGCGTCGAGGCCGGCGTCCAAGCGGTCGTCATCGACATCACCATGTCGTTGCGACAATAGACGGCGAACAGGTTCACGACGCCCGCCCGGCCCGGCTGGAAGCGTGTGGTGCCCTTGCAGACGCTCTCGCCGTTCAGATCGTTGGCGGCATTGGACACCAGGACCAGTCGATAGTCGGGACGCGGCTCCTCGAGCGGTGCGTCATACGTGAACCTGAGCGCGGGCCTCGGCTTGGCGGCCTGCATCACCGGCAGCAGACCGGCGGCCGCCTGTTCGGGCGGCTGTGGGGGAAACGGATTTCCAGCCAGGACGACACGGAAATACTTGCCGTCGGACGCCGTCCAGAAATCCCGGTAATCGTATTGAACCGCATGGAAGGTGCCGCCGATCGTTGCGGCTCCAGCAGAAGCAAAAGGCAATGCGGCGGCGGCAGTTGTCGCCAGCGCCATCAGAAAACGCTTCATCGAGTGCATCGTATCCTCGCTTGTGGAGAGAAGCCCGATGTACGCGCAACCGACCGAAGGGTCGGTTTGCGCGCGTACAATGGAGAGGACCTATATTCTTCGCGCGAGGTTGATCCGAGGCGGCTGCCGACACGTATAGGTCCATTCCCGCCTGCATCCGGCCCTCTTCTAGGCGTCGCCCCAGCGCAGTGTCTGCGCCGTGGCGTCGCGCTCGCGTTCGCGCCGACGGCGGCCGGCATAGCGATTGTCCGTTTCGCCACCGATCGCCACGAGCTGCTCATGGATCGCCGCGCAGAGAGCGAAGTCGCGGCGGCTTGCCCATCCTTCGGCATCCTCGACCGCGGCCCGTGCTGCAGCAAGACCTGCAACCGCGTCGCGATCCATCCGGCTCTCGAACAGGCAAAGCACCAGGCTGTCGCTCCGCGCGCGGGAAGTGGTCGCTGCGTGCGCCCCGGCCAGCTTCAACCTGGTGCAGACCCTTGCCATGAGATTGACGCCCTCGCGAAGACGGTGGGAATCGAAGGGGTCGTCGGCCACCTTGCCACCAAAGAATGAATCTTCGAGGTTGACAACCAGAAGATGTGCCTTCGCCGGAGTCTGCGAGAGGTCAGCCCATGAAACTTTTGGCAAGGCTTCCTCCTGCACATGCTTCGACCTTGGGAAGAGAAGGATGACAGGATCGGCCATCGATCGCCGTCCGGCGGCGAACCCAAAGAAAAGCCCGTCCACGCAAAGCGGGACGGGCACAGGGAGCAGCTCGGGGGTAGGAAAGCGACGGGATGATGTCGCAGGCTGCGCAACCGGAACGGCACCCCTGCACCGAAGGTTGCATCACCAGCGACGCAGAAGCTGCTCCGTGGTCGTCGCCTCCACTTGCGAGGCGAAGCGGGCCTGGAAAAGGTTGACCAGCGCGTCGTGCGCGCCGTCACTGGTGCTGCACAGTGCGTCCGTCGGCAGCACGATGCGGAAGCCGAGGTCGATCGCCTGCATCACCGTCGCCAGCACGCAGACGTCCGTCTCGCCGCCGGTGACGACCAGCGTCGCAATACCGCGACGCTTGAGGGCCGCGGCAAAGCCTGTGCGACTGAAGACGGAGTTGGCCGGCTTGTCGATCGTGCGGGCCGGCGGGACCAGGCGAGCCAGCGGCTCGACCAGTTCGAGCAGGCCGGGATCGAGCGCCTCCCGTGTCATTTGCGGCCAGCGCTGGTAGTAGGCGCGCCACGCGCCCCCGGCCGCGCCGGGGGTGACCGGTGGCGCGAAGCGGGTGAAGACGGTGCGGTTGGCATGCCGCTCCGCGATCTCGACGACCGCCGGAAGCACACGCGGCAGCCAAGGCACTTGCCAGGCAGTCTCTTCGGCAAAGAGACGCTGCATGTCGACGCAGAGATGCAGTGTGGTGTCGGCCTCCAGCAGAAAGGCCGTGTTGTCCTTCACGGCCAGGCCTTCAGTCCTGGCCCCAGCGGTAGCGCGACTGTTCCTCCGCCTCGCGAGCGGCGGCACGTGCTCGGCGCCCCGCCCCCCGCCCGTCCGGCGGCCCGGCCACGGCGAGCAGCGTTTCGTGCCGAGCTTCATCGAGCTGGAAATGGCGGCGACCGCGCCATAGGGATGCTTCGATCTCGACGCCGCCCGTTACCTCGGCCAGCCGCTCAAAATCGCCGGGCTCCGCCACCGCGCAATGGATAAGCAGGCTATTGCCATCGCGCGAAGGCTGAACGGCAAAGGGGCCCTTGAGTTTGAGGTGACTGCAGGTGCGCACCATCAGGTTGGCGGCAAACCTGAGCCGTGCGCTATCGAATGGATCGTCTTCCCGCCGCCCGCCAGCGAAACACGGCGTGAGTTCGCCCGCGATCAGAAACGCGGTACTGGGGGACTGGGCAAGGTCGGTCCAGGCGATCCGCGCCATCGACTACGGCTCCTCGCGGTTAAGGTTCGCTTCTCGAAGCGTTGGCTGGAGGCCTCTTCACCACCTGCCGGCGAATACGGACGCGCTCGGAAGCCGCAGAAGTTTCGCGGCGCTCGCGCAGAAGGCGGTCGACCAAAGACTGTCGCCGCCGGCCGTCAGCCAGAGCCCGGAGCAGGGCGAGTTCGGATCCCAAGCCTGTATGGATGATGTCGGTCGGCATCCTCGCCCTCCTCACGCTGGCAAACCTTGAGCCGTCGTCGCAACGGGACATGCAGAAGTCGGTTGCTTCCCGGTTGTGATAAATTTGCATCATCAGGGGGCGACCCGACAAAAAAGGCCCGCTCGGGGGAGCGGGCCTTTTCTGGATTTGCCTCACGGGTGTGTGTGGGCGCCCCCTTGGGGAAGGGCGGTGAGTAAATCGCGCCACACGCCGGGTTACGAGCGCGCAGCTATCGCGGGGAGAGCGACAAAAAACAAACGCCAAATGTGGCAAAAAGTTGCAAAGAATTTTAGCCCTTCGAATCCGGCGGTTATTTGCCCGCTTCGCCGGCCCCTGTGACCTGCCCCGCCTCGGCAGGAGCGCCGCCGGGAGTTGCCTCGTTGGCCGGTCGTACGACGGCGCGCAAGGCCTGGCGCAATTCGGTCGCGGTCATGTCGTCATGCAATCCGCGCAGAATGGCGAGGCCGTCGGGAATGGGTTGGACATGTTCGGCGGCGCGGATGGACTCCATCCCCGCCTCGTATCGTCCTTCCCGCAGGGCTTCGATGGCAGAGAGGACATGATAGGCCTCTCGCCGGTTGGGATTGCGCCTGAAGCGTTCCAGCACAAGCACGAAACGATGGATACGCTGGCAAAGAGTGAGGCGAGTCGCGTCTGCCAAATCCGTCATGTTCCCACCAGTATCCCAACAACGGTGAGCATCCAAGCGTTACGATTCATACTGCTGGTATGCGAGTCAACGAATCGTGATCCTTCGTTCCCATCACGGTGATGGTTCACGGCCTTCGGAGTTTCACTCATCGCCTATGAAGATTGTTGCCCGGCAACCTCTTCCCTCTCTCTTGGTGCAACAGAACGCGCCAGCCTGCGTAGTTTCCGGGAACAAACGACACCGGAGGCACCCGTGACCAAACCGATCGCGATTTCAGGCCTGGAAGGAACGCTGCAAGTGAATGAAGACGGCGAACTCGTCTACGCAAAATCCGGGATGGAGACCGAGGTCCTGAAGCCGGAGCAGGCGATCCGACGCTGGCCGTCGGCCGAGAAGCAGATCCGGCAGGCGCTTGCGGAACTCGACTGATTTCGAGGCGGCGGTTTCAGGATACCGATGGCCCGCCAGCGCGACAGCGGCGGATATCCGGTTACCGCCGTCGCGCTTTTCTCATCTTGGCCTCATCCAGTCCTCAGGCCGATTTGGCCTTGAGCTCCTCGAGCTGCTGGCGGGCACCGGCGATCATGCAGGAGAGATCGGCGGTCAGCATCACCATGTCGAAGCCGCGCTTCACCGCACCGGCTGCGAACGGCGCCGCGGCGCAGTGCATGACGCACTTGATGCCGGCCTTGTGGGCCGTTTCCCGGATCTTGTCGCAGGTCGCGATGTGCAGCGGATCGGGATTGTCGCCGCGCGGCGTCAGGCCGAGCGCGAACGAGAGATCGGCGGGACCGATATAGACGGCGTCGAGGCCCGGCGTGGCGCAGATCGCCTCGAGGTTCTCGATACCTTCCTTGGTCTCGATCATCGCCATGACGACGATCTCGTCATTGGCGTTGGCGACGTAATCGGCGCCGCCATAGTGCACGGCGCGCACCGGGCCGGAGGAGCGCATGCCGACCGGCGGATAGCGGCAGGCGGCGACCGCCTTGGCGGCTTCCTCGGCATTGTTCACCAGCGGCACGATGATGCAGTAGGCGCCCAGATCCAGCGCCTTCATGATGGCGGCCGGTTCGTTCCAGGCGACGCGCACGACCGGCACGGTGTCGGTCTGCGAGATCGCCTGCAGCATCGGCGCCACGTCCTTCATCTCCGACAGGCCATGCTGCAGGTCTACGCACAGCGCGTCGAAGCCCTGCCGTGCCATGACCTCGGCGGTGAAGGTGTTCGGCACCGAGAGCCAGCCCAGTGTCGCGCATTTCCCCGCGGCCCAAATCTCCTTGATCTTGTTCTTTCGCATGGCCGGACCTTTCATTGTCCTAGAGTCTCAGAAGCAGCGGGATTGGGCACGATCCGGCTGTCCGCATCAAGGCTCCAGGACCGCTGCGCGGTCACCGTCGCGAGATTGGCGGCAGCCAGTCGAGCGCGAGATCGCCCGCCTCCCCGACCCTCGCAGAGAAGCGGAGCCATGCCTCCTGAACGAGATCCTCCGCACTTGCCCGGTCACGCAGCAGGTGATGGGCGTAGTTCAGAAGCTCGTTACGGTGCGCCATGTAGATGGCGAGCGATGACTCCGCGGGCGCCAAAAGGCTTCGCCCCCAAATGCGAACAGTTCGCATTTTCCTCTACAGAGCGGCGACGAGCTTTGCAAGGCGGCGGCGAGTGCCTCATGACACGAGCCGCCGCGCCTCCTCTAGAAATCCGCAGTCAGCGAAAAGCGATATGTCCGCGGTGCCCCCAGGAAGAGCGTGAGGGTGCTGGAACCAGACCAGTAATTGGCATCGAGAACATTATCGACATTGAAGCGTGCAACGAGCAGCTTGCCCTTGGTACTTGGATTCTCGAAGGCATAGCGGACACCGAGATCGAACCGCGTCCACTCCGGCAAGCTGCGCCGCGGCCAGCTCGTGTCGATGTATTGTGAGCCGGTGTAGATGACACGGCCATTCAGGGTCATGCCCGGAATGAAGGGCAGATCCCATTCACCGGCGAGATTGAAGGTGAACTGAGGCGTACCTGGCGCAATCCAGCCATCCGTCAGACCGCCCTGGGTCTTGGTCAGGACGGGGCTGAGAAACATTGCGCCGCCCAGGAGGCGCACGCCCTCCATCGGTTCGCCGAAGACATTCAGCTCCAGGCCCTGATTGCGCTGCTCACCTCCGAGGACCAGCGTGTTACTGGCCACGTTGGTTAGAATGCTCGGCTGTGAAATCTGGAAGAGGCTGGCGGTCGTCGTGAACTTACCCCAATCCGCCTTGATGCCCACTTCATACTGTGTCGACTTGTAAGGCGGAAAGACTTCGCCGGCATTGGCAAATTGCGGACCGACAATGGTGCCCTGCTGCAAGCCTTGAATCCAATTGCCGTAGACAGAGATATTCTGCCAGGGCTTGAAGAGCAGCGACACCGACGGGCTGAGCGCGCTCGCATCATAGCTCGAGGTCTGCGCGCCCGTCGTACCATTGAAATTGACCGCACTGACCTGTTGCAGGCGCGCGCCTACGGTGAGTTGCAGGCGTTTGTCGGCGGCCGACAGGGTGTCGGCCAGGCCCCAGCTTGAAAGGCTGCTGGTGCTGACCTTATTCGACGCCGGGGTCGGCACGTTGGGCCGATTGATGATCGTCGGATTATAGATGTTCGTGGCGAATCCAGGACTCGTGACAGCGCCATTGCCGTTTTCCTGGGTATAGGTCGCCGCGTTCAAAGCCAGCTCGTGGCCGACAGGTCCGGTATCAAACAGGGCTCGCAGCCCCGCCTGGGCGGTCAGCATCTTTTGATAGAAGCTTGGAACGGCCCCACCGGCGGAGGTGGCCGCTCCGTTGAAGTTCGTGATGGTAACGGAGGGCGTGTAGAGGCCCCCCTGTCGATTGTCATGGGCGCCAAAGGCGGCATAGGCCGTGATGCGTTCGGTCAGGTCGATTTCACCGCGAACGATGCCGAAGAGATCCTTTCGAAACTGATTGCCCCAAGGCTGGCCAGAAGGATTGTTGCGAACGTTCGGTGCCCACGGCAGGGGAACGCCACTGGCAAGGCCAAAATAAGGAATCAAGCCGCCAATATACTGATCCTGATAGCCAAGGTCCGCCGAGAGTCGGACACGCTCTCCCCGGAAATCAAGACCAAGGATGCCAAGTGCGCGTTGGTCGCTGTTCCATTTCACGTCGGTCTGACCGGCCCTGAAAACGCCATTGAAGCGCACACCGAACTGCTTGTCCGGTCCGAAGCGACGCGCGATATCCGCATGGCCACCGAACTGTCCAGCCGAAACATAGTTTGCCGTAAGCTGGGTCAACGGTTCGTCGGGCGCACGCTTCGGCACGATATTGATCGTGCCGCCGATCGAAGTCGCCGGTGGCATACCATTGAGCATGACACTGGGCCCCTTCAGCACTTCGACCCGCTCGGCCAGCTCGGCCATGATCGAATAGGACGGCAGCATCCCGTAGAGGCCGCCGTAGGTCGTCGAGGTCGAGGAGTCGACGCTGAATCCCCGGATATAGACAAAATCATCTCCCGGACTGCTGTCGGCGCGACCCGGCCGCACCGACGGATCGTCGATCAACACGTCGCGCACGGTCTTGGCCTGCTGGTCCTGAGCCTTCTTCGCCGTGTAGTTCGTCTGGTTGAACGGCGTATCCATCACACCGCGGTTACCCAGAAAGCCGAGTTGGCCGCCGGTAGCCACCTGCCCACCCGCGTAAGGAGGCGGGATATTGTCGATCATCGCCTGCGACGGCACCGGGAAGACGCCCTGCACCTGCACGGGATCGAGTTGCAGCGCGCCACTCGTATCGGGTCCACCGGAAATCGTGACGACGGTCGGCGATGTGAAGCGGTAGCCGACGCCCGTGCCCGATAGCAGCAAGCGTAGCGCCTGCTCGGCCGTCATGGTGCCGCTCACCGCCGTGCTGGTCTTGCCGGCGACGGCCGGGGCGCTCACGCCGACCTGGAGGCCGGCCTGCTGCCCGAAAGCGGTCAGCGCCTGACCCAGCGATTGCACGGGAATGTTGAAGGGGATGCTGCGCTCGGCCTGCGCCTGCTGCACCTCATCCGCCGCCTGGCTCGATACCTGGGCCGCAGCCTCGCCGGCCAGCAATGATCCCGCCGCCAGGACGGCAACCGCAACGCTGCCCGTCCCCGATCGCTTGAACGCCAAATGACTCTCCCCCGGAAGTCCGTTGCCGGCGGGTCACGGATGCTGCTCGCGCGGACGGCGATCGTTCGCGCCCGACCTAGACGAAGGGGAAGTGTCGTTTTCGAGGGCGCGCGCGAAAAAAATCAGCGGGCTGAAATGACGGTGAGGTAAGGCGTGAACTGGCTCACCTTGCCCCGCTGCGATCCAACAAGTGCCTCGAGGGCTTCGGGCGGGCGGGAAAGGTCGTAGACGCCGGACACCATCTGCCGGTTCAGCGAACCGTCGCGCACGACGATCACGCCCTCCATGTGCCGCCCGATCTCCTCGAGGATTTCACCGAAGGGCGCGTCGTGGACGACCAGGCGGCGCGTGCGCCACGAGGCGACAGCGGCCGGCGCCACCTCGCCCCGGCTCACGCTCTTCGTCTCTCCGTCGTAGGCCCAGCTCTCTCCCCTGCTCAGGCTGGCTTTGGCGTCGCTGCCGGCGAGCGCCACCTCCACCGTTCCCGACTGAACGGCAACGGAGACGCCGGGCGACGTCCTGTTCACGCCGAAGGCGGTGCCCGTGACGGTGACGGCGACCTTGTCGGCCTCAACCCTGAAGGGCCGCCCGGTGTCGCGCACCACCTCGAAGAAAGCCTGCCCGGAGAGCAGCGTGATCCGCCGCGCGCTCGCCTGGTAGTCAACGGCAACGGCACTGCCCGCGTCGAGATGGACCACGCTGCCGTCAGGCAACACGATCTCGCGCAGCTCGGCAGTGCCCGTCACGAAATCCGCGAGGATGTGCCGCTGCAGAACCGGGAAGGCCACGAAGGTGAGGATGGCGGCAGCTAGTCCCGCGCCGGCAGCGAGCCACCGGACGCGACGGGATTTCCTCGCAACGGGCCTTTCGACCGGCGCGGCACGCGGCGCCTTGTCGAGCGTGGCCGACGTGTACTGCACCATCCGGTAGGCCACGCGATGGGTTTCCCTCTCCGCGAACCATTGCTCGAACCTGGCCTTGAGCGCGGCATCGGACGGCGCCGCCTCGAGGCGCAGGGCCCAGTCCGCCGCCTGCTCGATCGCCTCGTCCAGTTCGTTCGCGGCTAGGGTCACGAAGCTTCCATCCCTTGGCTAGACCGATCTCGGTGCCCCGATTCAAGGGCGGTTCCACAAAAATCCACGCCTCAGTGTCCATCGAGGAACAGGCGCCTCGTGGCGCAGACCATACCGTCTCGCACCATCTGGTGGGCGCGCGACACGGATACGTTCAGGGTGCTCGCGATCTCCTGCAGAGTCTTGTCTTCGAGCTTGTACAGGCGAAAGGCCATCTGCGTTCGCTCCGGCAGTGTGGAGATCGCCTCCATGATCGATCGCAGCTCGTCGCGCCGCAGCAGCGTGTCCTCGGCAGACGGTACCGGAGCCGCGAGTCCCCGCCATGTCTCGCTGTCAGGTGCTTCCACCACTTCGCGGGTGGCGCGCCGCGCCCAGTCGATCGCGAGGTTGCGAACGATCGAATAGAGATAGCGCAGCGTATGGGCGATCTCCTCGCCCTGCCCGTCACGTGCCGAGAAGCGCAGCCAGGCTTCCTGCACGACGTCCTCCGCCCGCGCAGGATCCTTCACGAACCTGTTGGCATAGCTCAGCAGTTCGGCGCGGTGCTCGATATAGACGGAAAGGGACGAATCCGAAGGCGCCAAGGCCAGAACCCACCAATGCGAATCGTTCGCATCGGCGAATACACCCGGGAGCGAGACCTTGGCAAGTTGGGCGAAGGCACCGCCGACCGGCAGTCGTTCAGAAGTCCGCCGTCAGCGAGAGCATGAACGTGCGCGGCTGGCCCTGCGTCAGGCCCGAGGCTGCCATCCAGTAGTTGTTGTTACCGACGTTGATCACCTGGCCGCGCAGCGCGATCGGCTTGCCGTCGGGGCGCTCGAACGTGTAGCTGGCGCTGAGGTCGACGCGCGTCCAAGCAGGCACCGGCTGCAGGTTGGCGGCATCCAAGTAGGTCGAACCGGTGTAGACAACGCGCCCGCCGACGGCGAGGCCCTTCACCCAGGGCGTCTCCCAGTCCAGCCCGAGATTGGCCTGGAAGGTCGGCACGCCCACAGCATACTTGCCGTTGTTGGTGCCGTTCAGCGTATTGGTCTGGACCGCGTTCAGGATCGAGAAACCACCGATCGGCCGGAACCCGGGCACGGGCTCGCCGAACATCGTGAATTCGATGCCCTGGTTACGCTGCTGGCCGTCGACCACGAGCGAGTTTGTCGCCACGTTCACGTAGGGGCTGGGCCGGGTGACTTGGAAGGCGGCGAGCGTGGCGCCGAAGTTGCCGAGATCGAGCTTGGCGCCGATTTCGAACTGCGTGGAGACGAACGGCGCAAAGACCTCGCCGGCGTTGACGAGTCCGGCCGGCGCGATCACGCCTTGCTCCAGGGCCTGGATGAAATTGCCGTAGAACGACACCTGCTTCCACGGCCGGACGATGGCGCTGACCGACGGCGTCACCGCGCTCCGGTCATAGCCCGCCGTCTGCAGTCCCGTGGTCGCGTTCCAGTTCGAGGCCTGGACGACCTGGTAACGCACGCCGCCGATCAACTGGATCTTGTCGTCCAGGGCGGAAATCGCGTCGATGATGCCGACATTCTTCAGGACCTGTTGCGAGGTCGTCGGCACGCCGGTCGGCAGCGGGTAGAGGTTCGGCGCCGGCAGGGTCACCGGGGCGTAGATGCTGGAGACCAGCGCGCCCGGAAACGCGTTGCTGCGCGTTCCCGACCATGTGGTGAGCAGCGATCCGTTGACGACGGCTTCATGCTTCAGTCCGCCAGTCGCAAAGCGCGCGCGGACGCCCATGTCGGCGGTGACCGATTCGTTGAACACGAGCGAGCGGCTCGCGGACGTGGAAGTCCCGCCCGACGTGTTCACGATCGTGGGGAAGTAATTCAGGAAGGCGCCGTTCGACCGGCGGCCACCGACTTTCACGAAGGCCGTGATCTCGTCCGTGAGGTCGTGCTCGAAGCGCAGCATGCCGTAGGTCTGGTTGGTCGCGAAGAAATCCCACGGCTGGTAGTAATTGTTCTGCGCATTGGGGGCCGCCGGCAGCAGCAGGCCGGCGGCGAGACCCGTGGAGCCCTGGGCGCCGGTGATGTTGCGATTGTTGTAGGCCAGGTCGGCATCGATGCGCGTGCGCTCGCCCTTGAAGTCGAAGCCGGCCGTCAGGTTGAGAAGCGTATCGGCGCTGTTGGAGACCGATGTATCGCCGCTCATGAACGCCGCGTTGAGGCGCAGGCCGGCGCTGTCGTCGGGCCCGAAGCGCCGCCCGAAGTCGATGTTGCCGCCGAACTGGGCGTTGCTGGCATAGCGCGCCGTGAATTGGGTGATGGGCGCCACGGTCGCGCGCTTCGGCACGAAGTTGATCGTTCCACCAATCGAACCCTGCGGCGCCATTCCGCTCAGCATTGCCGACGGCCCGCGGAAAACCTCGATTCGCTCGATGCCGGCAAGATCCATGGCGTAGATCGGCGTGACACCATAGAGCCCATTGAAGGACATCATACCGGTGTTCAGGAAGAAGCCGCGAATCTGGAGGTTGTCGTTGTACTGGCCTTGCCCGAACGCGGCCCGGATCGAGGGATCGTCGGCGACGGCATCGATCAGGGTGCGGGCCTGGTTCCGCTCGATGTACTTCTCGGTGTAGTTCGTCGTGCTGAACGGCGTGTTCATATAGTCGCGATTGCCGAGTTCGCCGACCCGCCCGCCGCGCGCGACGTCACCGCCGGCAAAGGGCGCCGGCAAGGTGCCGATCTCGGCCTGCGGCGGCACGGTATTGCCCTGCACCTGCACCGGATCGAGCTGGAGCGCGCCGGACGAGGACACACCGGCGCGGACCTGGACGGACGAGGTGCCGGTGTACTGGAACACGAGGCCGGTGCCGGCCAGCAGCTGCTGCAGGGCCTGGTCCACCGTCATCGGGCCGCGCACGGCGGCACTCGTTCGGCCGGCGACCGCGGACGGTTCGACGGCGATCTGGAGGCCGGCCTGCCGTCCCAACGTCATCAGGGCGGACGCCAGCGGCTGCGGCGCGATATCGAAGGCAACGCTGCGCGGGGCCTGTGCCTCCTGCGCGTTCTGGGCGCGCGCCGATCCGGTGCCGGCCAGCAACAGGGCGCCACAGACACCCAGAGTTATGCCCGTAAATTGATATGCCGCCTTCCAGCCGCCCGACCGCACCGCAACGCTTGTCGCCACGCTCTTTCCCCCAAAGACCGTGCCGGCGGGATCACGGGTTCGTTCCTCCATGGGCCATCGCGCTCGATCGCCCGGAAGACGGGACGCAGGCCCCTCCCGATTTTCAACGGCGGGAGCAAAGAAAATTGAGTCGGGCTGGAGAAAGCCCGATCAGCGCGAGGAGATCACCGTGAGGTAAGGCGAGATCTCGGTCACCTTGCCGTAGCGAAGTCCCACGACCGTTCGCAGCGCCTCGTCGGGACGCTGCAGGTCGACCGTCGCCGTCACCGGCTGCTCGGCGATGAAGCTGTCGGCGAAGACGACGACCGATTTCGTGTGACGCGCGATCTGCTCGACCACCTGGCGGATGGGCACGTCGTAGACGACCAGGCGCCGCTCGCGCCACGCCGCGACATCGTCGGCCGCGACTTCGCCCAGCGTCACGGCACCGGCGCGCGACAGTTTCACCTGCTGGCCCGGCGTGAGATCGGCGACCGTTCCCTTCGCCGGCTCGCTCACCCTCACCGATCCCGACCGGACGGCAACGGCTATGCCTGCGTCCGACAGGCCGACGCTGAAGGTGGTCCCGGTGACCCTCACGGAGACGCTCTCGGCCTTCACCACGAACGGCCGCTCGCGCGACGGCGTCACGTCGAAGTATCCCTGCCCCGACAACAGCGTGACCGTCCGTTGCGCGCCCGTATACTCCACCGAGATCGCCGTCTGCGCGTCGAGCGCGACGCGGCTGCCGTCGTCGAGCACGACGTCGCGCAACTCCGCGACGCCCGTCTGGTGATCAGCCGCCAGCCAAAGCTGCACCTTCGGGACCGTGACCAGGGCCAGCGAAGCTGCGAGCGCAAGGCCAGCGGCCAGCGCCCAGCGTCTCCGGGCGCGGCGCGCGCCTCGGATGGGACTGACATGGGCCTGTCCGCGGTTCGCCCTGAGCTCACCGACCTGCTCGGCCTGCCCCCACAGCGCTTCCATCTCTTCGTAGGCCTGCTGGTGGCGGACGTCCCGGGCCAGCCACGCGTCCAGCCCGGCGCGCAGCCGCATGTCACCGGGTGACTCCTGGAGTTGCATCAGCCACTCGACGGCCTGGCCTCGGATGGGCTGTCCCTCGGTCGGGTCCAGGGTCAATGACGGTTCCTCTTTCAGGTGCACGGGCGGCATGGACAGTGACGTGCCGGCGCCGGGATTTTCAATGGCGGAGGTCATGCTTCCGGGCCCTTGATCCGCAGCGCGCAGAACAGCATGGCCTGCTTCACCATCGTATGAACCCGCGCCACCGAGACGCCCAGCGTGTCGGCGATCTCCTGCAGGGTCCGCTTTTCATAGCGATACAGGATCAGCGCGCGCTGGGTGCGCTCCGGCAATTCCGACAGGACGGCGTCGAAGGCACGAAGCTCGTCGCGATAATACAGGACCTGCTCGGCCGACGGCGCGTCGCTGGGAACGGCCTCCATCACCTCCGCCGCTTCGGGCTGGGCCAGGTTGGTCGACGAGCGCCGCAGCCAGTCGCGCGCGAGGTTGCGGACGATCGAATAGAGATAGCTCGTCGGATGGGAGATGTGCGTCGCGTGCGCGGTCGCGGAGGAAAAGCGCAGCCACGCCTCCTGAACCAGGTCCTCAGCGCTGGCGCGGTCGCGCACGATGCTGTCGGCGTACTTCAGCAGGTCGGCCCGATGCGCCAGATAGATGGCAAGCGAAGTATCGGCCGGCGCCAAGCAATCCCTCAAATGCGAATCGTTCGCACGGCGATTACACCCGAATGTGAGGCCTTGGCAAGATCGCGATGCGCTTGGTGCAGTGTGACTCGCTATAGCCAAGCCACCCCAAACCCGGGAATCGCGCCCCGGGGCATTTCATTTCGTTTGATTCGTATATTTCGTTTGTTTCGTTTGCGCTCCAACGATGTCGCCGGGGCGCCGCCAAGACGGAAGCGGATCAATTCATCAAAAGGCATCCCTTTCGATTCCTTTTCAAATCATGAGGCTCTAGGGATTCAGCGGCGGCAGCAGTGCGGCATGGGCCGAAGACGCGTGCGGTCGTCGAAGCGCCGCGGCGTGTTCGACGAAGGCGACCGCCAGTGCGACCGACCAGGGCTTGCCGGCGAACAGGGCGAGTTCGATTTCCTCGGCAAGGGAGGCAGCATAGGCCGGTCGTACGAGGCGATGGCGCCATGTGGTGAAGGCGAGATAGGTTTTGTGCGCATCGCCGGTACGGGCGGCCGCGCGCAGATCGGCGAAAGCCTTGGCCTCCGATTGGAGCCAGACCGCGCGGCGCTGGCTCCACCTTGCCGCGATCCTCGGCGCGGCCCACAGGGCGAATGCGGCGAGGCCGAGCGCGGTGACGGCCAGGAAGATCCATCCTTCGACGGTCGCCGCCCTTTTTGGCACGATCGCGGGCGCAGCGACGGCGACCGTGGCGCCGCTTGCCTCGGCGCGACGCAGGCGGCTTGCGGAGAGATCCCACCAGGGCTGCGCGAGATCGGGCAGCACGAACGAACCCGCCGCCTCGAACACATAGGTCGCGCGGTCGGTGCGCCGGCCGGTGAGGTCACCGCGCTCCACGCGATCCTCGACCAGCGGCGGTTCGACATAGACACGCACCCCGGAGGGTGCCTCGAACACGAGATCGAGCATGGCCATGCCGGGAACGTTCGCCGCCGTCCGCACGATCGTGCGCACGATGGCATCGCCCGCCTTGAAGGGTCTGGTCGGCGATGGCGCCCATCGCTCTTCCAGGGTCAGCTTGTCGGTGGCGATCAAGGGCCGTGACGGATCGACGCCCGGCGGCACGGCGACCTGTAGCGTGGCCGGCGTTCCCTGCACCGTACCAACGACGTCTTCGGCCGTGTTCAGGAGAGTGACGGATGGCGCGGGCACCGTGAGCGTGCCACCGCGGCGCGGATAGAGCGCGAACTCGAAGCGCTGCCCGGTATGGGCCTTGCCGTCGATCGTCTCGTTCATGCCCGTGGCCTGCGTCTCGTAGCGCACGAGTTGCGCGCCCGGCATATCCGGCACCACGACCTTCGGCGGGCGCGGCATGTCGCCGGGAAACAGCACGTCGACCAGCAGACGCACGGGCTGGCCGATCACGACGCCGCTGTCGGGCTTGAGCGTCGACCGCACGATCAAGCCCTCGGTCTGGGCGCCGGCGGGCAACGCCAGGATCAACGCAACGAGGAACAGCAACGCCCTCATGGTGCACCGCTCTGCAGCTGGTAGGCAAAGCGTGCCCTGAGGAAATCCGCCGGCTGCGTCTGGACCCGCTTCAGCCACAGCGCACGCACGGCTTCGTCGCTCATCGGCGCACCCGCCACCTCGGTTTCCTGGCCACCGGTATTCTTGCGGTCCTTGTCGTAGACGATCTCGTCGGCGCCCTCGCGCTGGTCGCCGGCGTCGCCGCCCTTCTGACGGATCCGCTCGGCTCGTAGCTGCGCGAGCGTGCGGTTGGCCTCGGCATCGGGCCATCCCGGCCGCAGCGTGAGCGCGCGGTCGTAGCGCGCGACCGCCTCGTCGTACTTGCCCATCATCAGCAGCGCATTGCCCTGGTCGAAAGCCGCCGGCGCCGTGTCCATGCCGCCAAAAGTCTGGGCCGCCGCCTTGAAGTCGCCGGCACGGAAGTGCGCGACGCCAACCCACATTGGATCGGCGAACGCCTTGGCGGCAGCGGCATCGTCGCCGCGCGCCATCAGCCGCCGGCCGCGCTGGTCCGGTGTCTCCCAGAGCGCCTGCCAGCCGACCGACCAGCCGGCAATGGCGAGCGCGACTGCCGTGAGAGCGGCAGTCAGGATCAGGAGGTGCGAGGTCCGCATCATGATGCGACCACCCAGCCGCGGCGGAACCACAGCAGGACGAGGAGTGCGATCAGCGGCACCAGCCAATAGCCCTCCTCCTGCCAGCGCACGGTCTCACCGGCCGCGACGGGTGCACCGGGTGCCGCGGCCAGCCTGCGCGCGATCGCCGTCACGTCGCCATTGTCGATCGTTGCCGTGGTTTCGTGGGCGCCCAGCGCCGAGACCGCAGCCGCCAGTCCGGCATCGGCGTCGACCGCGGCCGGCGGTGCAACGGCCAGGAAGGTGACCGGCACGCCCGCTGTGACCTGCTTTAAGGATGCAGCCTGATCGGGCGCCACCGTGTCGGCGACGACAAGGATCGAACCGCCCTGCCCGCCGTCGCGCAGCACCTGCGCCGCGAGTTTCACCGCCTGGCCGAGTTGATCGCCCTCGCGCGGCATGATCGCCAGCGAGAGCGCGCCCGTCATGCCGACCACGACGTCACGATCCGGCGTCGGCGGCAGCACGAGATGCGCCGAGCCACTGTAAGCGACCAGCCCGGCCGGCATGCCGTCGCGCAGCTTCAGGAGATCGGCGATCTTCTGCCGGCCGCGGTCGAGGCGCGTCGGCGAGAGGTCGGGCGTCATCATCGACGGCGTGACCTTCAGCACGACCACCACCGGCGCCGCCTGCTCGGCGAAGGGCGACGGATCGCGTTGCCAGGTCGGCCCGGCGATGGCGAGCGTCGCGACGATCCAGCCGGCGAGCATCAGGTCGTGCGGCCGCAGGAACCGCCTTGTATAGCCGCCAACGACGAGGTGCTTCAGCAGGTCGGGCTCGATGACCTTGCGCCAGCGTCGCGTCGTGTCGGCCGCCTGCCCGTGTCCCCACCACAGGGCGACGGCCGGCAGCACGAGCATCAGTGCCCACGGCCGCAGGAAATGGAAGTTCTCGACGAACGTCGTCATGACGTCGCGACCTTGGAGTTTCGCCAGCGTGGCCAACGAACAAGGGCGAGCCCCTGTGCTAGCATCGACAGTGCCGCCGCCAACAGCAGCGGCAGCCAGAACAGGTCCCGGCGCGGCTGGTAGGTCACGATATCGACCTTGCGCGTCTCGATCTGGTCGAGGCGCGCGTAGATGCCGGACAGGGCCGCCCGGTCGAGCGCGCGATAGAAGCCGCCGCCGGTGGTGGACGCCACGTCCCGGAGCGTTGCCTCATCGAGCTTCTCCTCGCCCGCCGCCTTGGGATCGCCGATGGCCACCGTGTGGATCACGATCTTCCTGTCGCGCGCGACCCGCGCGGCCTCCGCGGGCGGCACGCTGCTCGCCGTGTCGTTGCCGTCGGTGAGCGCGATCATCGTCTTCGCGGGCGCCGTCGACCGGGCGAACTGGTTGACGCCGAGCCCGATCGCATCGCCCAGCACCGTGCGTGGGCCGGCCATGCCCACCTGCATCTCCTGCACCAGCGTCCGCGCGAGCTTGAGGTCGGTCGTGAAGGGCACCAGCGTGAAGGCTGCGTTGCCGAACACGACGACTCCGACCCGATCGCCCTGCCGCTTGGCCAGGAACTCGTCCAGCACCTGCTTCACCGCCGTCAGCCGATTCACCGTCACGCCCGTGGCATCCGTGAAGTCCTTGGTATCCATCGATCCCGACAGGTCGACGAGCAGCAGCAGGTCCCGCGCGGGCTTCTCGTGATGCACCGGCGGCTCGAGCCATTGCGGCCGCATCAGCGCAGTGAGCGTGAGCAGCCAACAGCCGGCGAGGGTCGCGGTGCGCCAGCCTCCGCGGCGGCCGACCACGACGCCCTCCTGCGGCTGCACGCCGGTCAGCGCGACGATGGAGGCAAAGAACGGCACCTTCACGCCGCGATGGCTCTCCCGATGCGCTGGCAGCAGCCACCAGACCAGGAGCGGAAGCGGCAGCAGCAGCGCCAGCCAGGGATGGGCGAAGGTCAGCATCGATGCCGCCGCAGCCAGTCGCGCGCCGCCGCTCGGGCAGCACTCGCATCACCGGCACCGCCATAAGCCAATGCCTCGATGTCACGACCGCCACCGCGCGAAAAGGCGTCGGTGCGACCCGTCCGGTCGAGGAAGGCCAGCCAGCCGGCGCCCGTCAGCGACGCGACCTCGCCGCGCGGCCATGCGACCAAGGCCGCGCGTTTCAGGATCGATGAGATGTCCTGCGGTGCTGCGCGCTCCAGCTCTTCCAGTGCGACGCGCCGGTAGAGGTTGCCGCGATAACGTGCGACTGCAGCCGCACTGAGGATCGCGGCAGCGGCGATGAGCGCCGCGCCCACGATCCACCAGCCCGGTGCCGGCGGCCACGACGCCACCTCGGGCGGCAGGACGATGTCACGCAGATTGGAGAGGTCGGCGGGATCGCTCATCGCGCGCTCACGCAGCCTTGCGCTGAAGGCGCCGCCCGAGCAGTTCGCGAAGCTGTTCGGCAACGTCGCGTCCGGTCGTGAGGGGCAGGACCGGGATGTCGTGGTCGAGCGAGAAGCGTCCCGCCCGATCACGGCGTTCGGCGAAAGCGCGCGCGTGCCGCTGCCGCAGGTCGCGGCTGGAAAGATCGGCTTCGATCTGCCTCTCGCCGTCGCTCATCACGGCGCGGCCGATGTCGGGCAGCTCGTCTTCCAGGGGATCGCTGACGAAGACAGCGAGCACGTCATTATGCGCTGTGAGCCGGGTGACCAATTTGGCGCTTTCGGCATCGGCGCCGTCATGGTCGGAGATCAGGCAGACCAGCCAGTCATGATGGGCAAGTTGCGCGGCGCGGCGGAGCGCCTCGTTGAGCAGGTTCGTTCCGTCCGGCCGTGCAGCGGTGGCTGTCAGCAGCCGGTTCTGCCGCACGATCTCGCCCAGGATGCGGCGCACGCCGGCATCGCGCGCCTCGGGCCGGATCTGCACCACGCCGCCTGCTTCGGAAAAGACGATGGTGCCGACGCGATCGCCCAGCGAGGCGACGCGGAACGCCGAGAGCGCGGCTGCCTCCGCCGCAACGACGGACTTCATGGCGCGTCGGCTGCCGAAGAACATCGACTGCCGCTGGTCGACCAGCAGCAGCACCGGGCGGTCACGCTCCTCGGTGTAGACGCGGACCTGCGGGCTGCCACGCCGCGCCGTCGCCGCCCAGTCGATGGTGCGGGTGTCGTCGCCCTCGAAGTAATGGCGCAACTCCTCGAAATCGAGGCCGCGGCCGCGCAGCCGCGAGGCGTGCCGTCCCGTGAGCAGCGAATGGACAGGCTGGCGCGGCAGGAAGCTGAAGCCGCGCGCGCGATGGCGCAGTCGCAACAGCTCGTCGAGGGTCACATGGGCGCGCGCCGGGCTCATCCGCCGACTCCTCCTTCAGGCCGCCACGGCCACCTGCTTCAGGATCTCGTCGATCACGCCGTCCTTGCCCACGCCCTCGGCGCTCGCTTCGTAGGTGAGCGTCAGGCGATGGCGCAGGCAATCATGGGCGACGGCCTGCACGTCGGTCGGCAGGACATGGTCGCGGCCGTGCAGCCAGGCATGCACGCGGCTGCATTTGTCGAGCGCCAGCGAGCCGCGCGGGCTGGCGCCGATGGCGATCCAGTCCTTGAGCCTGTCGCCGAACTCGGCGGGCCGCCGCGTCGCCGCGACCAGCGCCACGATATAGGCCTCGACAGCGGCGACGCTCTTCACCGCATCGATCTCGCCGCGCGCGTCGAAGATCGTCTTCTGCGGGACGGGCGCCGGCGGCCTTTCATGCGCGCCCTGCGTTTCCTCGCCCCGCACGAGCTGCAGGACTTTCATTTCGTCGGCGTCGCTCGGATAGTCGATGCGGATGTGCATCAGGAACCTGTCCATCTGCGCCTCGGGCAAAGGATAGGTGCCCTCCTGCTCGATCGGGTTCTGAGTCGCCAGCACCATGAAGAGGTCGGGCAACTTATAACGCTTGCCGGAGACCGTGACCTGGCGCTCCTCCATCGCCTCCAGCAGAGCGGACTGAACCTTGGCCGGCGCGCGGTTGATCTCGTCCGCCAGGACGAGGTTGCCGAACACCGGTCCCTGGCGGAACTGGAAGGTGCCGGCCCCGGCTCCCTGGCTGAGATAGATCTCGCCGCCGGTCACGTCCGAGGGCAGCAGGTCGGGCGTGAACTGGATGCGGCTGAAATCCGACTCTAGCGCCCGTGAGAGGCTCTTGATGGCGCGTGTCTTGGCGAGGCCCGGAAGACTCTCGACCAGCACGTTGCCGTTGGCCAGCAACGCGATCACCAGGCGCTCCACGACCCGGGCCTGGCCGATAACGGAGGCATTCACCCGTCGCTGGATTTCCCCGATCTGTTCACGTGCGGACATCGGCGAGTGACCTCAGAAAGGAAGGACGTAGTTCAGGATCGCGATCTGGCGCAGCAGGACCTTGCGGATCACATGGGTCGTTGTCATGCGGTCGGTGAAGATAGCGGCCGTTCCCGTGGAACCAGCCGGCAGTCGCCGCGTCAGTGCCGCATCGTCGAGGGCGATCTTCACGACGAAGGGCGTCGCCTGGATGGCCGACGGCGCAATGGCGAGACCGGACACCTGCACCTGCCCGGTCGACACCGCCTGCAGCACCTCCACCACCTTGCCGGCATGGATCTCGCCGGGCAGCAGCTTGAAGGTGACCTCGACCGCCTGACCGGGCGCAATGAACCGGGCATCGTTCTGGGCGATCTCGACGCCGATCGACGTATCGGTCGTGTCGATGAACGCCATGACCGGCGCCAGCGGCAGGCTGGCCACCCTCGCGCCCTTGCGCAGCGCGACATTGGTCACGTAGCCCTCGGCCGGCGCCCGCACCACCGTCTTGTCGAGGTTCCACTTGGCGCCTTCGAGCTGCGCCCGGAGCTGGTCGACGCTCGCCTGACGCTGCTGCACGTCGAACAGACGGCCCGCCTGAGTCCGCTCCAGCTCACCCATCTGGGAGAGTCGGAGTTCCTCGAACTTGAGCTGGGCAGCGAGCGCGTCGACCTGAGACTGGAACGGCACGGGATCGATGCGGAAAAGCACGTCGCCGGACTTGAGCGCACGGTTGGGAGTCGCTGAGACCTCGATAACCTCGCCCGCAACGTCGGGCACGATCGCGACCGACGGCCGGATCAGCAGCGCGGGCCCGCTGGGCGCGCCCCATCCCATCGGAATGAACAGGCCGAACAGCAGCAGCCCCAGCACGATGGCCGGCGAGACCTTCCAGAACAGGGTGAAGCGGACGATGCCGAGCTTCACCAGCGCAAAGAGCAGGACGAGGTAGACGTTGAAGATCGCGACAATCATCGCCGCTCCTCAGCGCCGGTCCCGCGGGACGTCGACATAGGCCCAAATCAGCACGACCGGCCACAGTGCGAAGCCAAGGAACAGTGTCACCCAACCCGCGAGTCCGACCGCCTCCGCCCAGGGGTGGTGCCGCGAGCGCGCAATGCGTCCCGGCAGCGATCCCGCGATCCAGACGATCGCGACCGCGCTCGCCGCCAGGACGGCGAGAACGATCCAGGCGAAGATGTCGAGCAAGGACATTACCGACGACCTGTAAACGGGCTATTTGGCCTTCATCGACGCATTGACCTTCTCCATTACCTGATCGATCGAGAAGGAGGCCGGCCGCTGGCGCGGTGGGAAGTCCTTGTAGCTTGCCATATAGGCCGCGACCTTGGCCGAGGCCGGCAGCAGCAGGTAAGCGCGCGGCATCATCCACGATTCGTAGTAGGCCGAGCCATCGAAGGCGTATTCGAACGGATCAGACATCAGGTCGACCACGACCGGCACGCGCATGTTGGTCGGCGGCATCTTCCAGACCTCGATGCCCTTGGCGAACTGCGCGATGAAGTTGTATTTGAATCGCTCGTCGCGATAGGCCATCAGCTCGCCATCGTCGCTGAAATAGACGAACTCCTTGCGCGGCGACACTTCGGTCTCGCCCTTCAGCACCGGCAACTGATTGTAGCCGTCGAGATGGACCTTGAAGGTCTTGGGTCCGACCTGCAGGCCATTGAGCAGCTTGGTCTTGACGTCGGGATCGCCGCCGGCGGCGGCAACGATCGTCGGCAGCCAGTCCTCGGCGGAGAACAGGCCATTGATGTTCGTCCCCGGCTTGATGATTCCGGGCCAGCGCACGACGCAGGGTACGCGCACCGCGCCTTCCCAATTGGTGTCCTTCTCCGAGCGGAAGGGCGACATGCCGCCGTCGGGCCACATGCTCTTCATGGCCCCGTTGTCGGTCGTATAGATCACAAGCGTATTGTCGGCGATCTTCTGGTCCTCGAGGAACTTCAGCAGGTCGCCAACCTGGCCGTCATGTTCGACCATGCCGTCGGCCTGCAGGCCGAGCCCGGTTTTGCCATCCGAAGCTGGCTTGAGATGCGTGAAGATGTGCATCCGTGTCGAGTTGAACCAGCAGAAGAACGGCCGGTCGGCTTTGACCTGGCGCTCCATGAAATCCTTGGCGCCGGACAGGAACTCCTCGTCGACCGTCTCCATGCGCTTCTTGGTGAGGGGGCCGGTGTCCTCGATCTTGCCGTCGGCCGAGGTCTTCAGGACGCCGCGCGGACCGAACTTCTTGCGGAACTCGGGATCCTTCGGATAGTCGGAATTCTCCGGCTCCTCCTCGGCATTGAGGTGATAGAGGTTGCCGAAGAACTCGTCGAAGCCGTGCGCGGTCGGCAGGAACTCGTCGCGATCGCCGAGATGGTTCTTGCCGAACTGGCCGCACATATAGCCGAGCGGCTTCAACATCTCGGCGATGGTCGGATCTTCCTTCTGCAGGCCGACCGTCGCGCCCGGCAGGCCGACCTTGGTGAGGCCGGTGCGGAACGGGCACTGGCCGGTGATGAAGGCGGCGCGGCCGGCGGTGCAGCTCTGCTGGCCGTAGTAGGTCGTCAGCACGGCGCCTTCGTTGCCAATGCGGTCGATATTGGGCGTCTTGAAGCCCTGCATTCCGCGGTTCCAGATGCTCAGATTCCAAAAGCCAATGTCGTCGCCGAAGATGACGAGGATATTGGGCTTGCGCCCAGCCGCGGGCGCTCCCTGGGCCTGCTGCGCCTGCACGGGCTTGAGGCCGGTGGAGGCCAGGACGGCCAGGGCCGTACCGCCGAGGAGAATATTGCGCCGGGATGTCTTGTTGCTTGCCATGTCATGCTCCTCGGTCAAGGGAAGATCGAGGCGCCCTACCGCGGGCGCAAATTCTCGACGTCCTTCAGCCTCTTCAGGGCTTGCTGTTGCTGCAGCAGGCCGTAATTGATACCGGAGGCATTGAGCGTACTGCCAAGCTGGTAAGGATACTGCTCAAAGTCGGCAAAGAGTTCCTTGATCTTCCCCTGGATCGGGACGAGCAGCCACATCTGGCGAGCCAGGAAATCCATCGCACCGCCTCCCTCTTTCATGCCACGCTCATAGGGATCCATGCGCAGGTTGGCGATCAATGCCCATGACGGCGTCTCGCGCAGCGCTGTCGCGATGTTGCCTTCGGATGCGATGGCAAAGCTCACCTTCCAGTCGTTCCAGCGCACGGCATTCAGATTGCCGCCCTGATCGAAGTAATAGATCGCGTCGCGCGGCCCCTCCTTCACCTCGCCCTTGAAGAAGGGCATGAAGTTGTAGCCGTCGAGATGGACCTTGAAGGTCTTGCTGCCGGCCTGATAGCCCGCCTTCATCTTCCCCACGATATCGGGCTCACCCGCCGCGGCACACAGCGTCGGGAACCAGTCGAGCAGCGAGATGATATCGTTGACCTGGGTGCCCGGCTTGATGACGCCGGGCCAGCGCACCATCATCGGGATGCGGAAGCCGCCCTCCCAGGTGGTGCCCTTCTCGCCGTGAAACATGGTCATGGCGCCATCCGGCCACAGCGCGATCTCGGCACCGTTGTCCGTCGTGTAGAGGACGATGGTGTTGTCGGCGATCTTGAGGTCGTCGAGCAGCTTCAGCAACTCGCCTACCATGGCGTCGTGCTCGACCATGCCGTCGGCGTGGATGCCTTTGCCCGTCTTGCCCTGCGATTCCTTCTTGAGATGGGTGAAGACATGCATGCGCGTCGAGTTGAACCAGCAGAAGAATGGCTTGTCCGCCTTGACCTGGCGATCGATGAAATCCTTGGCGCCGGCCAGGAACTCCTCGTCGATCGTCTCCATGCGCTTGGTGTTAAGCGGTCCCGTATCCTGGATCTTGCCGTCGGCCGACGTCTTCAGGACACCGCGCGGCCCGTACTTCTTCCGGAACTCCGGATCCTTCGGATAGAAATAGCCTTCCGGCTCCTCCTCGGCGTTGAGGTGGTAGAGGTTGCCGAAGAACTCGTCGAAGCCATGATTGGTCGGCAGGTGCTCGTCGCGGTCGCCGAGATGGTTCTTGCCGAACTGGCCCGTCGCATAGCCCTGCACTTTCATCACATCGGCGATGGTCGGCATCCACGCCTGGATGCCGTGCGGATCGCCCGGCATGCCGATGGTGAGCAGGCCGGTGCGGAATGGTTCCTCGCCCAGGATGAACGAGGCGCGGCCGGCGGTGCAGCTCTGCTGACCGTACGAATCGGTGAAGATCGCGCCTTCGGCGGCGATGCGATCGATGTTGGGCGTGCGATAGCCCATCATGCCCATCGTGTAGGCGCTGATCTGGGGCACGCCGATATCGTCGCCGAAGATCACCAGGATGTTGGGCTTGCGGCCGCCGGGAGGTTGCGGCGCCGGTTGTGGTTGCGCTTGCGCAATCTGCGGACCACCGAGCCCGACCGTTCCCAGCACCGAAAGGGCCGTGCCGCCCAGCAACAGGCTGCGCCGATTCGAACCGTTCGATTTGTCGTGCTTGTCGTCGCTCATGATGTCCTCCCGGTGTGGTGCACGCTACATCTGAAGCCAACGCTATTGGTCATATGCTGGACAGAAAACCGGCCGGCCGTCCATTCCCAAACACTGCTTAGCTGCAACGCGCGCTAAGCCATGGCCTTGAGACGTGCCGTCGCCCGCCCCGCGAGGACGAGGCCGAGCACCGACGACAGGATGACCAGGACGACGGTGGCGTTGAGCACCGGCTCGTCGATCAGTCGCTGACCCGCGGCATTCTTCGTCGAATAGGCAACCAGCGCCACGGCAAGCGTCGCGGCCACCTGCGGGATAGTGAGTCCGTACATGAGCAGACGATCCCAACTGGCATAGCCCAGACGGCGGCCAACGATCTCCGACGCCAGGAACTTCCCGCCGAACAGGGCGACGAGGATGCCCAGCACGAGCAGCGGTTGATCGCGCAGGGTGCCGAAGAAGACCTTGAAGTCGACGAGGAAGCCCGCGGCCACGAAGAAGATCGGGATGAACAGGGTCTGGCTCATCACCTCGAGCGAATCGTCGACCGGCGTCTTGCCGAATGCCTTTTTAAGCGCCACGCCCGCCAAAAAGGCGCCGATGATGCCTTCGAGATTGATCAGCTCGGCTCCCTGCGCCGCGATCGCCATCACGACGAGCATGATCAGCGCTCGATTGACCTTGCTGCCACCCATCGTCCTCAGCATCAGCGCCGCGAGCCAGCTCAGACCGATCAGCACTGCCGGCACGTAGACGGCAAGCCACAGGAGTTCCATCAGTACCTGCGCGGGATCGAAGCCCGAAACGTGGATGGGCAGGCAGATTGCCAGCACGAAGATCGACAGCAGGTCCGTGAAGACGGTGGCGCCGACCGTCACCACGACCGGCTCGCGCCCCATGAGGTTCGCCGCTTTCACCAGCGGCAGGCCGAGCAGCGTATGCGAGGCCAGCACCGCGCCGATCACGGCACAGGCATTGGCTGGATAGCCCATCGCCCAGCCGACACCGGCGCCCAGCAGGAACGGCAGGCTGAAGGTCGCGAGGCCGAACCTCGCCGCCTTGCGGCGCGCCCGGTTGAATTGCTCGATGTCGACTTCGAAGCCGGCGAAGAACATCAGCAGGAGCTTGCCGATATCGGCAAAGAACTGGACGATCTTGCCGTCGGGATTGAGGACGGCCAGAACCTGCGGACCGAGGATGATGCCGGCCAGGATGTATCCGACCGGACCCGGCAGCCGCAGGCGCTCCATCAGGCCGGGCAGCACGAGGGTGAGCATCAGCGTCAGCGCGAACGCCGTCAGCGACGGTAGATGCGCAAAGAACTCCAACCGGCTCCCCCTGCGATGCAGGTCGAAGCCTAGTCCACCGCTTCGATCGAAGCCACACGCCGGCCTCAGCGGCTCAGCAGCCAGAAGCTGCCGCCGCCCACGACAGAGATCAGCGCCAGCAGCAGGAACATCCGCAAGGTGCCGGTCATCAGATTGTCGCCCAGCACCTTGTCGAGCCAGTGATCCTGTTCGTCCGGGGTCACGCTACGCCTCCCATGCTCCGCTACACGGTTATTCTAGAACCTACCGCGGCGTCGCCGCCACCAGCTTGCGGCGGGCGTCGAGGGCGCCGTCGAAAACCTGCTTCACCGGACCCAGCGCCTGCACGAATTCGAGCTGCTCGCCTTCGGGGCCCTTGCAGTAGATCAGGCGCCAGCCGTTCGACTTGCCCTCGGTGATCGGGTTGCTGTTGGCGTCGAGGGGCGCGGCCTTGCGCTCGGCCTCGGTGCCGACGGTGATCACGCGGTTGGCGCGCACATGTGTCATGCCACGCTTGGCAGACTCCGCCTCGAGGTCGCGGATGAAGGTGTTGAAGTCGACATCGTCGCGGATGTGGAAGCAGATGTGCATCATGCGCGGAAAGGCCGGGCTCATATGATCGAGCGGCTCGGCGAAGCTTTTAGGGCCGCCCATCGGCTGGGCGGCGTCGCGATACTGCAGCAGCTCAAGCACGACATTGTCGAACTGGATGAAGCGCACATCCAATCGTTGCGCGCCGCCGCGCAGGTCGGGCACGCCGATGGTCGCGGGATTGACGCCGCGCACCTTGGCCTCGACGTCCTGGTCGGTCAGCAGCGTGTTGTGTATGCGCTCGCCCTGGAAGTCGCCGTCGCGCATCACCTCGGTGCCGCCCAGCACCTCGGTGTAGAACTCGTAGGCACGCTCCATGTTCTGGACCGTGAGGCCGAAATGCTGCACGCCCTGCAGGCGAGCACCCAGCCCGCGGATGCGCTGCGGCTCCTGCGCCGCCGCCGTTGCCGCGAGCCCCGTTGCCGCCACGCCCACGAGCATCGCGGCGCCCGCGGTGCGCAGCGCGTCGCGGCGATCAGGATCGCTCGGATTGTTGTCGTTGCTCATGTCAGTCCCTTCCCTGAATAGTTACTGCTTCGCCTTCCACAGGCGGATCGTGGCGATGGAAGCTTGCGTGTAGCCGGGCGGATCGGTCTCGCCGCCGAAAGCCGCCTTGCTGGTCAAGGTGTTAGTCGTGAGCAGGCCGCCGACATAGGGCGTCGGCAGGCCGCTCAGCGCGAGGTGGCAGCGCACCGGAAACAGGCCGGGCTCGGGGAAATCGATCATCAGGGCGAGGCATTCGCCCTTGCCCTGGAAGGTCATCGTGCCGAGCTTCACCTCAGCATAGAAGTTCTGCCGCGCGCGATCCTCGGTTGGGCCGAAGCAACCGCGCAGCTCGGCGACGCGCATGGCCTTGGCATCGGCCACCTTGCCGTCCTCGGCCTGCAGACGAAGGCTCCAGAAGGAGAAAAAGCGCTCGGCATCCGCCGGGAAGGGTTCGAAGCCGGTCTTCGCCGCGGCGCAAGCCTCCGCGGTGGGCTCGTGGCGCTCGCGGATGCTGCGCAGGATATAGATATCCTCAAGCGTCGCTTCCTTCTGCGGCGTCGGCAGCCAGCCGATCGCGTGTGCATGCAGGCTATGGATGTACCGACGATCGGCGGTCTCGGTCACGCCGGTCGTCTCGGGATAGGCCGCCGCGGGGTCCTGCAGGTCCTCGACGACGCGGCCGTCCTCGTCGATGGCGAAGACATGGCCGTAGGACTTGCCGAGCGGCAGCCAGGAGCGTGGCAGGCGCAGCAGCACCTTGCGCAGAAACGGCCGCTGCGCGAGGCTGTCGGCGGCGGGATTGCGCGGCTTGAACAGGCCAACCCAGATGCGGCCGTCGCGCCCGCGCATCAGATTGTCCGGATAGCCCGGCAGGTTATCGAGCAGGATGCGGGCCTGCGGCGAGCCGCTCGACACGTCCACATCGTTGGCGCGGCCGTCGATCTTCCAGATACGGTAACGGCCCGTCTCCGCGACGAACAGCGTGTGCCCGTCGTTGCCCAGCGCAATGCCGTTGGCGAAGGACAGGCCGCGCGCCACGATGCGCACCTTCTTCGTCCGGGGATCGTAGGCCAGCACGCGGCCGCTCGCCGCCTGCTCCAGGATGTCGAGCACGCTGGCTTCATAGGTGCCGCCCCACTTGGCAGGCAGGAAGCGCGTCGAGGCGTCGGTGAAATAGATCGTGCCGTCGGGCGCCACGACGACGGCGTCGGCATAACCGACGGGATCATCGGGTCCCACCTTGTCGACCAGCAGGCTCACCTTGCCGTCCGGGCTGACGAGCATCAGCCCCTTGATGGCATCGGCGGCGATCAGGTTGCCCTGGGCATCGAACGCGAAGCCCAGCACGCGGCCACCGGTGTTGGCGAAGACCTGTTGGTCGCTGCCGTCGGGATTCATGCGCACCAGGCTGCCGCTGCTCATCGCGGCGTAGAGCTTGCCGTCCGGCCCCAGGGCGAGATGCTCGGGCCCGTATTCCTGGCCGAGCGGAATGGTGTTCAGCCCGGAGAGGCGCGTGTTGGATGCGTGGGCGCCGACATAGCCCGGCGGCACGAGGGCCTGCCACGCCACCGGCTCCGCGGGGATCGGCCAGAAGCAGAGATAGGCCACGATGCCGGCCAGCATGAGGAGCAGCAAGAGTCCTGCCGTGCGGGCAACGCGCCAAAGAACGGAGGACGTCATCTTGTATCTCCCGAGTGCGTGGAAGGTAACATGCAATGGCCATCGCCCCAGCGGCATTTTGCCGATCCACTCTTCGTTGACCGAAGCGACCACGTGTTGTTCACTCCGCGCCGTGACGCGTCGCCTTCCCTCCCGACTCTTTCGGCTGTTCTGCGCGCTGGCGGTTGCCTTCGTCACGACGTTCCATGTCTGCGGCATCGCCACTGCAAGCGCAGAAACGCCGACGGCGATCTTTGCCGCCGCAGCGAACGATGGGCCGCAGGACGAAGCCGGCCTGTCCTCGGCCGAAAAATGTCATGTCTGCGCCACGGTCTCGCTACCGTCGCTGCTGGCCGTGGCGGACGCGCCGCTCGGCAAGGTCGCCGTGCAGTTTGCGCCGGTCCGTGACCTCGTCTCCTTCCAGACGTCTCTCTCCCCGCCGCCTCCCAGAGCCTGATCGCCTCACGTCGTCCGCCTGAAGCCTGAGCGCTTCGGGTCGTCTTCGTTCCTGCGATCGGGTCTTCTCATGCCTCCCCGTCTCTGGCTCTGCGCGACGCTTGCCGTCGTCGTGGCGCATCCGTCGATGGCTCAAACGAGCCAAGCCTCGGCACAGGCGCAGCGCACGGGCGCGCTGTCGCTGCCGCAGGCCCTGCGCACCGTGATTTCAAGCAATCCGCGCCTGTCGGTTGCCGACCGCACCATCAACATGGCGGACGGAAGGCGCGAGCAGGCAGGCGCGCTTCCCAATCCGACCGTCGGCGTCGAGGTCGACAACTTCGCCTATGGCCAGAACGGCATCACCAGCGGCGCCGAATACACGCTGCAGATCAGCCAGCTCTTCGAGCTGGGCGGCAAGCGCAACGCCCGCGTCCAGGCGGCGCTGGGTGACTACGACACGATGCGCTGGGAGCGCGAGGCCACCCGGCTGGAGCTGCTGTCGGAGACCGCCATCGCCTTCGTCGAGGCGCTGTCTCTGGAACGCAAGATCGCGCTGCAGGAGCGCCATGCGGTGGCCCTCGAAAGACTGGTGCCGCAGATGCAGAAGCGGGTCGAGGCCGGCGCCTCCTCACCGTCCGAAGTGTCGCGCACACAGGCCGCCGCCGGCATGGTGCGGCTCGACCGCGAGCGCGCGCGGATCGCGCTGAACGTCGCGCGGCGCGAACTCACGGCGCTGATGGGCCTCGACAAGCCGAACTTCGCCGCCGTCGCCGGCGACTTCGGGCGCATCGCGCGGCCGGCGCCGCTCGACAATGCCATCAAGGCCATCGAGGACAATCCGCAGCTCATGCGCTGGACGGCCGTCCGCGCCCGGCGCGATGCTGAGCTCCTATCGGCGCGACTGAAACCGCTGCCCGACATCACCGCCAGCGTGGCGTGGCGCCATTATGCGGAGTCCAGCCAGAACGCATTGCGGGTCGGCGTTTCCGTGCCGATCAACGTCATCGACCGAAACACCGGCGCCATCCGCGAGGCCCAGGAAGCCGCGCAGAAGACCGACGCCGAGAAGGCGGTGAACCGGCTGACCCTGATCGCCATCGTCGGCAAGGCGCACGACACGGCGACCGGCGCGCTGGTCCAGGTCGACCTGCTACGTCGGACGGTGCTGCCGGCGGCGCGCGCGTCGCTGTCGACCATCGAAGCAGGCTACGGCCAGGGCCGCTATACGCTGCTCGAGATCCTCGACGCTTACCGGACCGTGGCCGACGCCGAGTTGCAGGAGCATGAGGCGCTGGCGAGCTTCCACACCTCGATCGCCACCATCGAGGGGCTGACCGGCAGTCCCGTTCAGCTGGCGAGGGCGAAATGATGAAGTTCCTGAGATATCTCGCCATCGCGCTGGTCTGCGCAGGCGCGGTCGCGGCAGCCGCCTACTACGCTTTCGATCCCCGCTTCGCCAAGACGGCCGCGCCGGCCAAGGGCGGACATGGCCACGGCGAGGAGAAAGGCGGCCACGCGCACGACGAGGGCGTGACGCTCACCGACGCGCAGGTCGCGGCGGCCGGCATTGAATTGCTGCAGGCCGGACCGCGCGAGCTGCGCGACATGTTGCGCCTCAACGGCATCATCCAGCCCAACCAGGAAACGCTGGTGAAGGTGACGCCGCGCTTCCCTGGCGTGATCCGCAGCATGCGCAAGCGGCTGGGTGACAAGGTGAAGAAGGACGAGGTGCTGGCGACGGTCGAGAGCAACCAGAGCCTGACCAGCTACGAGCTGAAAGCGCCGATCGACGGCACGGTCATCGATCGCGACGGCACCCTGGGCGAGTTCGCCTCGGAGGCGAAGCCCCTCTTCACCATCGCCGATCTCTCCACCATGTGGATCGACTTCGCGGTGTTCCGCCGCGACTTCGGCCGCGTGCGCGCGGGCGATGCCGTCACCATCGATGTCGGCGACGGCGGGCCACCGATCGAGGCGCGCATCGACTATCTGTCGCCACTCGGCGCGACCGACACCCAGACCTCGATCGCGCGAGCCGTCGTGAAGAATGGCGACAACCGGCTGCGGCCGGGCCTGTTCGTCGACGGCCGGGTGCTGCTGTCGGCCAAGCCGGTCGATGCCGCGATCCGCACCAGCGCGCTGCAGACGATGGAAGGCAAGACCGTGGTCTTCGTGCGCGAGGGCGAGACCTTCGCCGCCCGCGAGGTCGAGCTGGGCGGTCGCGACGCCGACTGGGTCGAGGTGATCTTCGGCGTGCTGGCCGGCGACACCTACGCCGCGAAGAACAGCTTCGTCATCAAGGCCGAGTTCGGCAAGGCGGGAGCGGCGCATGAGCATTGAGCCCTTCCGCACCGTCTTGAGGGAAGAGGAAGGATCCTTCGCTTCGCTCAGGATGACACCCTCTTCCGTAGTGCACACACCGCGTCATCCCGAGCGTAGCGAGGGACCCTTAAAGTTCCACACGGGATGCGCGCCATGATCGACCGCATCCTGGCTTTCTCCATCCAGAACCGCTGGCTGGTGATCTTCGCCGCCATCGCCGTCGGCGCGCTCGGCGCCTGGAACTTCACGCGGCTGCCGATCGATGCGGTGCCCGACATCACCAACGTGCAGGTGCAGGTCAACAGTGTGGCGCCGGGCTACTCGCCGCTGGAGGTCGAGCAGCGCATCACCTTCCCGCTGGAAACGGCGATGGGCGGCCTGCCGAAGCTCGACTATACGCGCTCGCTGTCGCGTTACGGCCTCAGCCAGGTCACGGTCGTGTTCAAGGACGGGACCGACATCTACTTCGCCCGCCAGCTCGTGAACGAGCGCATCCAGCAGGCCAAGGACAAGCTGCCGCCCGGTGTCGAGACCTCAATGGGACCGGTCTCGACCGGCCTCGGCGAGATCTACATGTATTCCGTCGAGGCCAGGCCCGGCGCCAAGAAACCGGACGGCACGCCCTATTCGGCAACCGAGCTGCGCACCATCCAGGACTGGATCATCAAGCCGCAGCTGCGCACCGTGCCGGGCATCGTCGAGGTCAACACGATCGGCGGCTTCGAGCGGCAGTTCCACGTCCTGCCCGAGCCCGCGAAGCTGATGGCCTACAAGCTCACCTTCCGCGAGGTGATGGCGGCACTGGCCACGCACAACGCCAATGTCGGCGCGGGCTATATCGAGCGCAACGGCGAGCAGTATCTGGTGCGCACGCCGGGCCAGGTCGACGATATCGAAGGCATCCGCAACATTGTCGTGGGCTCGCGCGGCGGCGTGCCGATCCGCATCGGCGACATCGCCGAGGTCAAGGAAGGGCCGGAGCTGCGCACGGGCGCCGCGACGGTCGACGGCAAGGAAGCCGTGATCGGCACCGCCATGCTGCTGATCGGCGAGAACAGCCGCACGGCGGCGCAGCGCGTTGCGGCGCGCCTCGCCGAGGTCGAGCGTTCGCTGCCCGAGGGTGTCGTGGCGCGCGCCTTCTATGACCGCACCAAGCTGGTCGAGGCCACGATCTGGACGGTCGAGAAGAACCTGCTGGAAGGCGCGCTGCTGGTCGTGGTCGTGCTGTTCCTGATCCTGGGAAACTTCCGGGCGGCCTTCGTCACAGCCTGCGTCATCCCGTTGTCGATGCTCTTCACCATCACCGGCATGGTGGAGAACCATATCAGCGCCAACCTGATGAGCCTCGGCGCCATCGACTTCGGCATCATCGTCGACGGCGCGGTGATCGTGGTCGAGAACTGCCTGCGCCTGCTCGCGGAGGAGCAGCACCGGCGCGGCCGCGTTCTCACCCGCCAGGAACGCTTCGCCACGATCCTCACGGGCGCCGGCGAGGTCATCAAGCCGAGCCTCTTTGGCACCCTGATCATCGGCGTCGTCTACCTGCCGATCCTCACGCTCACCGGCGTCGAAGGGAAGATGTTCACGCCGATGGCGCTCACCGTCCTGCTGGCGCTCACCGGCGCGGCCATAGCCTCGATGACCCTGGTGCCGGCGGCGGTGGCGCTCCTGGTCACCGGAAAGGTAGCGGAGAAGGAGAACCTGTTCATGCGCGGGGCGCTGCGGCTCTACGCGCCAGTGCTCGACCAGGCGATCCGCTTGCGATTCGTCGTGATCGGGCTGGCCCTCCTCCTCGTTGCGGTGAGCGGCGTGGCGGCCTCGCGCATGGGCGGCGAGTTCATCCCCTCGCTCGACGAGGGCGACATCGCCATGCATGCGATGCGCATCCCCGGCACCAGCCTCAGCCAGTCGGTGCAGATGCAGGAAGCCGTCGAGAAGGCCGTACTCGAATTCCCCGAGGTGAAGGAAGTGGCGGGCAAGATCGGCACGGCGGAGGTCGCCACCGATCCGATGCCGCCCAATGTCGCCGACACCTTCATCCTGCTGAAGCCGCGCAGCCAGTGGCCCGATCCCAACCGGCCCAAGGCCGACCTGGTCGCGGCGATCGAGAAGCGCGTCGCGGAGGTGCCGGGCAACAATTACGAGTTCACTCAGCCGATCCAGATGCGCTTCAACGAGCTGATCTCCGGTGTGCGCAGCGATCTCGGCATCAAGATATTCGGCGACGATCTCGACACGTTGCTCGCCGTTGCGACCAAGGTTCAGTCGGTGGTGCAGCGCGTGCCCGGTGCTGCCGATGTGCGCACCGAGCAGGTGAGCGGCCTGCCGGTGCTGACGGTAAAGCCAAACCGCGCCGCTCTGGCGCGCTACGGCATCACCCTCGCCGATCTACAGGAAGTGGTCGAGATCGCGGTCGGCGGCAAGGAAGCCGGCCTGGTCTTCGAGGGCGACCGGCGCTTCGACATCGTGGTGCGCCTGCCCGAGCATCTGCGCGTCGACCTCGATGCGCTGGCGTCGCTGCCCATTCCCGTGCCTCAGGCGGCGGTGACGGCGGGTGACACCGGCCGGCGCGCCATCGTGCAGACCGGCAGCGGTGCCGCCGCGCCCTACGTGCCGCTGTCGGCGGTGGCGGAGATCGAGACGGCGCCCGGTCCCAACCAGATCAGCCGCGAGAACGGCAAGCGCCGGGTGGTCGTCAGCGCCAACGTGCGCGACCGCGACCTCGGCTCCTTCGTGAGCGAAGTGCAGCGCCAGGTGACGGAGCAGGTGAAGCTGCCGGCCGGCTACTGGATCGGCTGGGGTGGCCAGTTCGAGCAGCTCGTCGCCGCCTCGCAGCGGCTGGCGATCGTGGTGCCGGTGGCGCTGCTGCTGATCTTCGTGCTGCTGTGCATGAGCCTGGGTTCGATGGCCGACGCGACCCTGGTCTTCAGCGGCGTGCCGCTGGCGCTGACCGGCGGCATCGCGGCCCTCGTGCTGCGCGACATCCCGCTGTCGATCAGCGCCGGGGTCGGCTTCATCGCGCTCAGCGGCGTCGCCGTGCTGAACGGGCTGGTGATCATCTCGTTCATCCAGCGCCTGCGCGCCGACGGCATGAGCGTGGACCAGGCCGTGCGAACGGGCGCGATGAAGCGATTGCGGCCGGTGCTGATGACGGCGCTGGTCGCCTCGCTGGGCTTCGTGCCGATGGCGATCGCGACCGGCGCCGGCGCCGAGGTGCAGCGGCCGCTCGCCACCGTCGTGATCGGCGGAATCATCTCGTCGACCCTCCTCACCCTGGTCGTGCTGCCGGCGCTCTACGCGCTGTTCCATCGCGACCGCATTCCCGTTCAACAGCAAGGAGAGACCCCGTGAAGAAGATACTGATCATCGCTTTTTCGATCCTGTGGGCCGGCATCGCGATGGCTCAGCACAGCCATGGCAACGTCAAGGGACCGAACGGCGGGCCCGTGCAGGACGTGGCCGGCATCCACGCCGAGCTGGTCGTGTCGGGCAACACCGTCACCGTCAACATCCTCGACGAGAGCAACAAGCCTACCTCGGCCAAGGGTTTCTCCGGCTCGGTGCTGATCGTGTCGGGCAATACCCGCGAAACCGTGCAGCTCGCCGCCTCGGGCGGCACTGCGCTGAAGGGCGAAGCCAAGACCGCCCTCCCCGCCGGCGCCGCCGTCACGCTCGTCCTGAAGAACGCCGCCGGCAAATCCGGACAGGTGAAGTTCTAGAACGAGACGAAGCGGGTCCCATTGGAGCGCGCCACTCCAGTGGCGCTCAAGCTTTCGTAAATTAGCGAGGCATGAGCGCCACTGGAGTGGCGCGCTCCAATGAGGCGAATCCCTTACTGAAGGGCGGGTGGACGCGGCGGCTGGGAGATGTCAGCCTGAAGACGATCAGCTCGCGATCCATCCCGACGAGGTCGGCACAATGGCGCTTCGAGGTGACTCCGTCTTCGCTTCAGACTGGGCACAAACCCTGACCGATCCGCAGGCGTTCGCCCACGAGCAGCGCTGCCTCAGCCATGCGTGGACGTTCCTTGGCTTCACAGGGGACGTCGCGCACGATGGCGACTGGTTCCGCGCGTCGCTGGCGACCCGCTCGGTCTTCGTACAGCGGTTCGGCGCGGAGCTGAAGGGCTTCGAAAACATCTGCGCCCATCGTTTCTATCCGCTGCGAACCCGGGACAAGGGCAACGGTCCGATCGTCTGCGGCTTCCATCACTGGCGCTACGATGATGACGGAAACGCCATCGGCATTCCGAAGTGCCTGCAGCAGTTCGGCACCGTGTCGCGGGCGCTGGGAGCGCATCTCCTGCCGATCGAGGTCGCGATCTGCGGCACCCTGATCTTCGGGCGCTTCCCCTCTCTGGCGAAGCAGGAGTCCCTGGACGCGTTCCTCGGCCCCGGCTTCCCGATCCTGGAGGCTCTGTCGCAGACGGATCACAAGCCGCTCGTTCTCGCGCATTCGCTCAAGGCCAACTGGAAGCTCGGCCTGCAGATCACCTTCGACGACTATCATACGGTCGCGGTCCATCCGACGACCTTTGGAAAGAGCGGGTATCTCAACCGTGAGAATCTGAGCTATGCCCGCTTCGGGACCCACAGCGCGCTGATCAACAGCAACCGCCCGAAGATCTTCGAGGAGATATCGGCAGCCTGCGCCGATGGCTCGTTCCGGCCGACCTGCTACTGCATCCTGCAGATCCTGCCGAACTTCCTCGTGGCGCTGTTCCGGTCGGACGGCGACATCTTCCAGTGCTGCATCCAGCAATTCGTTCCCGTGTCGCACGACCGGTCGTTGCTGCGTGCCTGGGTCTACCCCGCTCCCTTTCCAATCGAAGGTGCCTGGCCGTCGCGCTGGTGGCGCCATCTCAGCGAACCGGTCCGTCGGCCCCTGGTCCGCTATTATGCCCGCCGCGTCATGCGGGAAGACAACCAGATCTGCGAGGGCATCCAGCAGGTCGCACACCAGATCGAAAGGCCGCCTTACCTCGCCGCGCTCGAGGAACGCATCGGCTGGTTCGAGCAGTCCTACCGGGAACTCGTCGCCGACGGCGAAGCGTAGCCGTTTCAGGCAGTAGTCTTGTGCCGCCTCAGGGCATCGACATGGACGAAGATGGCGCCGGCCGCCGCCATCGCCGCCAGGGCCGCCCAGGTGAGCGCATAGACCAGGTGGTTGTTGGTGAACTTCAGCACCGTGAGACCGGCGATCGGGATGCCCTCCTCACCCGGCTTTCGCGCCGCATCGATGAAGTAGGGCGCGACGACGCCGAGGCCCCGGGACCCTGCGATCGCTTCGACGTCGCGCGAGTACCAGCGGTCGGCCGCGGAATCATTGCTCTGGAGAACGGTCCCGCGCGGCTCGGTCACGCGCAGCAGCCCGGTGACGGTCTCGGCCTGCTTGGGCAAGGCCCGCCAGGTCGCCGGATCGCGCCTGTCGGCCGGAACGAAGCCGCGGTTGATGTAGACGGTGGTTCCGTCGTCGCGCCGGAACGGCGCCAGGACCCAATAGCCGCCGCCATGCTCGGTCACCGCCTGAACCAGAGCCGCTGGGGCGTCGAGCCACTGCCCCGTCGCCTCGACGCGCCTGTATTCGTCCGTCGCGGCGGAAATGCCCGTCCACCTGTCGGATCCCGGTGCCGGGACCGCCGGTGCATTCACGCGCGCCTCGATGCGCTCGATCAGGTCGAGCTTCCAGGTCCGGCGCTGCAATTGCCAAACCGACAACGCCACCAGTGCGGCGACCACGGCAACAGCGGCAAGGTCGAACAGGACCAGCGCCGCAAGGCGCCTGCCCGTCACGGCCGCGGCGTCGTCCCGTGCGGGGCCATCGGCATCATGTTCTGGTCGAGGTGGTACATGACCCATATCGAGCCAACCAGGGTCACGACGACGAGGATGAGCGCGAACGCCGTCGAAATGACGGTCCAGCCGCCTTCCGACTTGGTGTTCATGTGCAGGAAGTAGACCATGTGGACCATGATCTGCACCGCCGCGAAGGCCATGATCACGACGCTGGTCAGCACCTTGTCGCCTAGCACGTTGCCCATCACCAGCCAGAACGGGATGGCCGTGAGGAGGACCGATAGCACGAAGCCGGTGAGATAGCCCCGCATCGTGCCCATCGGATGGTCGGCGTCGCCGTGGGCCGAGGCGCCGGCTTGCGCGTCCGGCAGCGGATGGGAGGCGGATCCGTTCGTCTCGCTCATCGCATCGATCCCATCAGGTAAACGAAGGTGAACACGCCGATCCAGACCACGTCGAGGAAATGCCAGAACATCGACAGGCACATCAGCCGGCGCCGGTTCTCCGGGATCAGGCCGAGGCGCCGGACCTGCGCCATGAGCGTGACCAGCCAGACGATGCCGAAGGTCACGTGCAGGCCGTGCGTCCCGACCAGCACGAAGAAGGACGACAGGAAGGCGCTGCGCTGCGGCGGCGCCCCTTCCCGGAACAGATGAGCGAATTCAAAGAGCTCGAACCCGACGAAGGCGGCGCCGAGCAGACCGGTCACCGCGAGCCAGGCCAGGGTCGCGCCGGTCCTGTTCCTTGCCATCTCGAGCATGGCGAAGCCGAAGGTCATCGAGGAAACGAGCAGCAGGCTGGTATTGAGCGCGACGAGCGGAAGATCGAAGAGATCCGCTCCCGAAGGCCCCGCCGCGAAGTTGCCGCCGAGCACGCCATAGGTCGCGAACAGCGCCGCGAACAGCAGGCAGTCGCTCATCAGATAGAGCCAGAACCCGAAGAGCGTCGGGCCGCTGCCATGCGGATGATCTTCGAGGACGTGAAAGACCGGCGCGCTGGCTCCGGGCGGTGGACTGTTCTCGTGCACGGCTCAGGCTCCTCCGGCCAACCGGGCCGTGCGCAGGGATTCGAGCTGCGCGACATCCTCGGCCGGAAGCCAAAGAGCCCTGTCGTAGTTGAAGGTGTGCCAGATCGCGACCACCAGGACGGCCAGGGCGCAGACCGCGGCCATCCACCAGATGTGCCAGACCAGGGCGAAGCCCAGCGCGGTGCTCAAGCCCGCGATCACCACACCCGTGCCGGTGTTCTTCGGCATGTGGATCGGCCTGAAGCCGCTGACCGGCCGGATGGAGCCGCGCTTCTTCATGTCCGACCAGGCATCGAGATCGTGGACGATCGGGGTGAAGGCGAAATTGTAGGGCGGCGGCGGCGAGGACGTCGACCATTCGAGCGTGCGGCCGCCCCACGGATCGCCGGTCACGTCGCGCAGCTGCTCGCGCCGGAAGAAGCTCACGACGAGCTGGATGACGAAAGCCAGGATGCCGAAGGCGATGATCAGGACACCGATCACGGCGACGATCAGGTAGGGCTGGACGCTGGGGTCGTCGAAGTGCTGCGTGCGGCGCGTGTAGCCCATCAGGCCCACCGCGTAGATCGGCAGGAACACCGTCCAGAAGCCGATCAGCCAGCCCCAGAACGACATCTTTCCCCAGAACGGATCGAGCCTGTAGCCGAAGGCCTTGGGGAACCAGTACTGGACGCCGGCCATCAGGCCGAACACGACGCCGCCGATGATGACGTTGTGGAAATGGGCGACCAGGAACAACGTGTTGTGCAGGATGAAGTCGGCCGGCGGCACGGCCAGCAGCACGCCGGTGAGCCCGCCGACCACGAAGGTCGGGATGAAGCCCAGCACCCACAGGAACGCCGGCTCGAAGCGGATACGCCCGCGATACATCGTGAACAGCCAGTTGAAGACCTTCGCTCCGGTCGGGATCGAGATGATCATGCTGGCGATGCCGAAGAAGGAATTGACGGTCGGGCCGGCGCCCATGGTGAAGAAATGGTGCAGCCAGACCAGCCAGGACAGCAGCGCGATGACCGCCGTCGCGTAGACCATCGACGTGTAGCCGAACAGGCGCTTGCCGCAGAAGGTCGAGACGACTTCCGAGTAGATGCCGAACGCCGGCAGGATCAGCACATAGACCTCCGGATGCCCCCAGATCCAGATGAGATTCATGTAGTGCATCGAGTTGCCGCCGAAGTCGTTGGTGAAGAACTTCAGGCCGACATAGCGGTCGAGTGCCAGCAGCGCGAGCGTGGCGGTGAGCACCGGGAAGATCGTGAGGATGATCGCGTTGCTGCAGAGCGTGGTCCAGCAGAAGACCGGCATCTTCATCATGGTCATGCCGGGCGCCCGCATCTTGATGATCGTGGCGATGAGATTGACCGCCGACAGCGTCGTGCCGACGCCCGCGATCTGCAGCGCCCAGAGATAGTAGTCCACCCCCACGCCGGGGCTATAGTCGGCGCCCGACAGAGGCGGGAAGCCCAGCCATCCCGCCTGCGAGTACTCGCCCACGAACAGCGAGGTCATGGTCAGCACGGCGCCGCCGACCGTCATCCAGAAGCTGAGGTTGTTGAGGAAGGGGAAGGCCACGTCGCGCGCACCGATCTGCAGCGGCATGACGTAGTTCATCACGCCGGTGACGAACGGCATCGCCATGAAGAAGATCATGATCGAGCCGTGGGCGCTGAAGATCTGGTCGTAGTGGTGCGGCGGCAGGTAGCCTTCGCCGGCGCCGACCGAGAGCGCCTTCTGGGTCACCATCATCACCGCATCGGCGAAGCCGCGCAGCAGCATCACGATGGCCAGGATCACGTACATGATGCCGATCTTCTTGTGATCGACCGTGGTGAACCATTCCCGCCAGAGATAGCCCCACTGGCCGAACCAGGTGACGGCCCCGAGCAGGGCGCCGCCGAGCAGGGCGACCCCCACGAAGGTCCAGAGCAGGATGGGTTCCTGGTAGGGAATCGCCTCCAGCGTAAGGCGGCCTAACAGGAACTGCTGGAGGTCGATATTGGTGAACATGGGCGTCCTGTCTCGGTCAGTGCCGGTGTCCGGCCGGCGCGTTGGCGGGCGCGGACCCAGGCGCCGTCGGGCTTGCCTGCGGCTCGGCGCTCGTCAGGCGTCGGTTGTCGTACTGAAGCCTCTGGCGGTTCGCCTCGCTGTTGCGGGCGTCGCCGCCTTTGCGATCGAGATGGTGCATCTCGGAGAGGCACATCTGTCCCGGCGCGACGCAGAGGCCGAGGATGGCGTCATAGAGGCGGTCCTCGACCGTACCGAAAAGGCGCACGGGGTTGCCCGCGCTCGGCCGCTCGAGTGCGAGGTAGGCGTTGCGGTCGAGCCTGTCCTGGACGGATTTGGCCTTGCCCACCCATGCGTCGAAGCCCTGCTGGGACAGGGCCAGGAACTGGAAGTTCATGCGCGAGAAGCCGGAGCCGCTGTAGTGGCCCGAAAGGCCCCTGTACTCGCCTTCCTTGTTGGCGACCAGGTTGAGCTGGGTCTCCATACCGGGCATCGCATAGATCATGCCCGCGATCGCCGGAATGGAGAGCGTGTTCCAGACCGAGGACGAGGTGATGCGGAACGTGACCGGCCGGTCGACGGGCGCGGCCAGCTCGTTCACGCTGGCGACGCCATATTCCGGGTAGATGAACAGCCACTTCCAGTCGAGCGCGACCGCCTGCACTTCGAGCGGCTTCACATCGGGAGGGATCGGCCGGTTCGGACCCAGGCGCGACAGCGGCCGGTAGGGGTCGAGCGTATGCGTGCTGATCCAGGTCATCGCCCCGATGGCCATGATGATCAGCAGCGGGACGGTCCAGATCACGACCTCGAGCTGCGTGGAATGGGCCCAGTCGGGCTCGTAGGCCGCATCCTTGTTGGAAGCCCGGTAGCGCCGCGCGAAAATGAAGGTGGCCGTGATCACCGGCACGATCACCAGCAGCATCAGCGCGGTGGCGACCAGAATGAGGTTGCGCTGCTGCAGGGCGACATCGCCGGACGGATCGAGCAGCACCATCTTGCAGCCCGAAATCGCGCCGCAGAGGCCCGCCAGGGCAAGAGCTCGCAAGGTCGCCGTCACAGGCATCCACTTCGATACACTCATCTTCAGACCTGCCGGACTTCGGAGCGCGTCAGGCCGAGCGCGATCAGGCTGGTGACCGCACCCGACAGGAGATAGAGGCCCACGCAGGCGAGCCCGTAATCCGCCGAGAGGGCCAGCACGATCAGCGGCGCGAAGGCGGCACCCAGCAGCCAGGCGAGATCGCTGGTGAGCGCCGCGCCGGTGTAGCGGTAAAGGGGATTGAGCCGGGATGTCACCGCGCCGGAGGACTGCCCGTAGGAAAGGCCCAGCAGCGCAAAACCGGCGTTGACGTAGATCGTCTGGCCGATGGCATTCTCCTCGATCAGGAGCGGTGCGATCGTGCTGCAGATCGCGAACAGCCCGATCAGACCCGAGGAGATCATGAGAAGCCGCCGGCGCCCGATCTGGTCGGCCAGCAGGCCGGACGCCACGATCGCCCCGGCGCAGATGAAGGCACCCGAGCACTGGATCATCAGGAACTCGCCCACCGAACGGTGCGTGAAGAGATTGATCCAGCTGATCGGAAACACCGTGACCAGGTGGAACAGCGCAAAGCTCGCGAGCGGGATCAGCGCGCCGAGCAGGAGTTCGCGCGCCTGGCTGCGCACGATCGGCAGGACCGGTGCCGGCGCGAGGCGCCCCATCTCGAGGAGCCGCGAGAATTCCTCGGTCACGACCAGCCGCAGGCGCGCGAACAGGGCCACGACGTTGACCGCGAAGGCGCAGAAGAACGGATAGCGCCAGCCCCACTCCAGGAAATCGTCCTCGGACAGGTTGAGCAGGAAGAAGGCGAAGAGGACGGCCGCGACGGTGAAGCCCAGCGGCGCTCCGAGCTGCGCGATCGCCGCATAGAGGCCGCGGCGCTGGACCGGCGCGTTCAGGGCGAGCAGCGACGCAAGCCCGTCCCAGGCGCCGCCGAGCGCCAGCCCCTGCCCGATCCGCAGGATGCAGAGAAGATAGATCGACCAGTGCCCGACATACTCGTAGGTCGGCAAGAAGGAGACCGCCATCGTCGAGAAGCCGAGCAGCAGCAGCGCGGCCGTCAACTTGACCCCGCGGCCGTGCCGCTGGTCGATCCGGGTGAACAGGATCGTGCCGATGGGCCGGGCCACGAAGGCCAGCGCGAAGATCGCGAAGGCGTAGAGGGTTCCCGTCAGGGGATCGGCGAAGGGCAGGAAGACCCGGGGAAACACCACCACCGAGGCGATCGCGAAGACGAAGAAGTCGAAATACTCGGCGGCGCGCCCGATGATCACGCCGATGGCGATCTCGCTCGGCGCCACCTTGTGATCCGAAGAGACGAGACGCGCGTCGCGCTCGAGAGGCTCTGAAGACGGGTACGTCATCGTGTCGTCCCTGCAGCTACGTCCGCAAATTTACCCAATTTATGTGTGCAGGAAAACCCGGCCATGGCGCGGCATTGTTGCGAGGACCGGTTACGGCAAAGCCGCCCGACCTATTACCGTCCAATTACCATCCCAGGTTTCCAGTGCGCTCATGCCCGCGAAAGGTGTCTCAGGCGCCTCACGAGAAAGGCCAGCCCACCTATCCCCGCAACGCCCAGGCTCAGCACTGCGCACGGATAGGCAAACCGCCAATTCGTATAGACCCGGGCCGGGCCGTTGAGGCTGTGGTGAACTTCACCGACGAATTCCGACAGGCTCCAGGTCAACAAGCCGACGAAGAAAACGGCCAGGGCAGCTGTGATCGGCCAGCGCTGGAAACGAAGCGCTATCTTGTCGATTCCAGTCTCCCTGCCGATGAGTGACGGCTGCTCGCGCATCAGCCGTTGCTGGTATCGAAGGCGCAAAGTGGAGATTCTGTACCACCAGATTGCGCCTCCCAGCCCGACGAGCCAGGCTGCCGGAAGAGCGATTATCCCGAAGGCCAGATCGCGGCACTCGACGGCGCAAAACAGGAATGAAAAATTGGACGTACCCGGGCGCAGCCGCCAGATCGCTCGTGCGATCTCTATCGCCCAGGCCTCGGGCAACACCCGCAGGAGCGCCCAGAGCACGAAGGGCCAGGCCATCAGCAGGACGAAAAGCCAAACGGTCGAGATCGCCCATCCGGGCGGACGGCCCGCGACGAGTTCGGGATCGACCACGAGGCCATCGCGTCTCTGAGCACGCATCAAGATGCGACTGACACCCCATGCAATCGGCCCCATCAGGAAGCCAGCATCCGCCGCAGCGCCGCCTCGAAGCGGGCGGGGTCGATGGTGAAGTCGTTCCAGCTGGCCGGTCGGTCCTGCGTCGCGAGATCGCCGAACAGTTCGGCGTACGGCGTGCGGCGGGCACTGGCGATGTCCCAATAGAAGGGATCGAAGAAATCGCCCGGCGACAGGACGATTACGCGGCTGGACGGCGGCGCGAAGACGATGTTGGTGAGGGCAGCGCCCTTCACGCCGATCACGGCCTCCGCTTCGCCGAACAGTCGCGCCTGCTCGCGTAGCGGATAGGCCTCGGGCGCAACCGTCTCGAAACCGTAACGGGCGCTGATCTGAACGATCTCGGCCTCGTTGAGCAGCCGGCGGCTGGCCGCTCTCGATCGCAGGACGTGCAGCCGGCGCGTTGGACTGGGCCGGTGCGCCAGCGGTGGGAGGAGCTGCGCGCGCAGCGACTCGAGCGCCGCCGGCAGCTTGAACAGGGGCGGCACATGCACCGGCATCGACCAGGCAAGGTCCCGGCAGCGCCAGACCTCGCCGACATCGTGCTCGTGCACGATCGCATCCGGCAGAATGGCCTCGATCGTCTGGCGCATCACCTGGCGCAGGCCGAGCTTGCGCGTCTTGGTGACGACAATGTGCCGCGTCGGCAAGGCGCCCGTCTCCGCGAGCCAGGCCAGTGCCGCGGCCTGGTCGACCAGCCAGTGTCCGAAATTCTCCGACCACGGCCGCTGCAACAGCAGGCAGCAAGCGTCGATCGACCGATGCACCCGGCCCGCCAGGGCGAACGTGCCGCCGTTCCTGCCGGCCCCCATGCCCTTGGGCAGCTCATCGGCATTGAGGAACTCCCGCGCGCTGTCGGCCAACAGCCAGTGCCGCCCACCGTCCGCAAGCACGACGCTACCTTCGCCGGCTATCAGCGCATCGGTGAAGCGCATCAGGTGTAGAGCAGCGAAATCCGTCTGCCTCTGCCGGTGATATCTTGCAAGGTTGTACCGGCGATCGGGCGGGAGGGCCTGGTCGTCGACCAAGACCGGTGCGCGGCGGGCAATTCTTCCCGCCTCGGCGACCCGTTCGATGCGCCGCAGGCCGTAGCCGGCACCCGTCAGCGCCAGTCTTGCGGCCTCGACCTGACCCGAGATCTCGATCGAGACGACCTCCTCGCCGGCCTGCCCGGCGCGACGCGCAAGATAGAGATCGCGGCCGCCGGGCCCTTGCCCGAGGGTCGGTTGCCCGACCTGCCAGTCCGCGCCCAGCCCCTCGGCCGGGAGGCCGCGCGGGCCATGCAGGGTGAGTGGCCTACCGTTGGCCGTCAGCATCGCCCGCCCCGTCTCGACGAGGCTACGATGAGCGTTGGCGAGCTCGGCGATCGTCGCCTCCCCGCGCGACATCTCCCGCACGAGCCGGGCGTAGCCGTTTACGGCCAGCACCGCGATGCCGCCGGGCTTCACCAGGCGGCCAGTCTCCGCAAGCCACGCCTGCATTGCGTCCTGCGACAGGGACGCCGCGAATGTATCGAGGGCGATGACGCCATCGAAGCTCCCGTCCGGCGCATCGACGGGCGGATGCGCCGGCTGGCGATGGAACTCGGCCCCCTCGACGTGCCGGCTCGCCCAATCGACCACCGCCGGCCGCGCGTCGAGCCCGACCCACTCGTTGCCGGGCAGCGCCAGCTGCAATCCGCGAACGCCATGGCCCAAGCCGCAATTGAGGTGGAGAAAGCGGCAACCGCGCCTGTGCTCAAGGCCGGCCGACCAGAGCAGATCGACGACCGCGTCGGCAACGGCGAGGTCGATCCCCAGCGCTGCCACCTTCTGATTGCACTTGAAGCGCGGGGGCGGCAGCGGCAGGCCGAGCCCCACGGCGCGCGCCGTGAGAGGTGCCAGTCCGGCAGCGGCTTCGACAAGCGCCTCGATCGTCGGGAGCGCGCCCTGCAGCTCGATGTCGCGACCGGCCCGGACGAGCCGGGCCACGAGCGCGTGCGATGCGAGCCGCATCCTGCCGCCACGCAGCTTCAGGCCGCCCTCCGCACGCCGGACGAACCACTCGGGGAACTGCGCGCGAATCTCTTCCAGAAGGTCATCGTGAGAGATCATCTGCGAGACAATGTGCCAACCTGCAGCGGTTCCGGCCACCGTCCTGCGAAGTTTAGTTCACGACGGTACGGGGCGCCCGCGCGCGCAGCAGGTTGATCTTGCGATAGGCGGGATCGCCGGTGACCTCCTGTCCGATCCAGGGCGGCAGGGAAACCGCACAATCGAGCCGCGGCAACTCGACCTCTGCGAGGATCACGTCGGCCATGATCCCCTCATAGGCATCCACCTGCCAGATGAAGCCCTCGTACGGCACGAAGAAGCGCATCTTGCTGATCACGTTGCCGTCGCAGTGATTTGCCATCAGCTCCCGGGCATCCTCCAGGGGAATCGGATATTCGAACTCGGCATCGATGCCTGGCGCCTCGCGCGCCTTGAGGGTGAGGGTCGCGGTGAGGGTAGCCTGGTCGCCGCAGATGCGGACACGCACCTTGCGCTTCCCGGACATGGCGACCAGCCCGTCCACCAGATGCTGCTCGCGGACAATATTGTCGCGCCATTCCTCGCTCGTGACGAGAAACTTGCGCTCGATCTCGGTGCCCATGCCCCTCCGGTCTACACCTTCGGTGGATCGTTCCGCCAGCCCTTCATTCCCGCCCGGCCAAGCACTGCCCGGGCGCGCGTAGGCAGGTAAAGAGCTTCAGGCGGGCGCCGCAGGGCCCTCGAATGCCGGCAGGCTGCCGCGGATCGCCGGCGAATCCAGCCACCGGCGGGCTTTGTCGATATCGTTGAACACGCGCATCGGCCGTTTGGCGGCGGCGAGGATGCCGAGCACGCGCGAGAGCAATGCATACTTGTCGTCCGGCACGACGACGGCCAGCGGCCCATGGTCGTGCCGGCACGCCTGCAGCGCGCGCATGCGCACGCCGATGCTGAGGATGTCGAGCGGCTCCATCCTGGTGTCGCCATGGGTGCCGTCGAACAGCTTGCGATAGCGGTGGCCGTTCGCGCCCACCATCGCATCGAGCATCCGATGCACTTCCGCGAGATCCACATCGCCATCGCAAACGACCACGAAGGACTGCAGCCGCGAATCGATGGTCCAATGCAAAGGCATGCCGAAAAGTCCGCAACGCTTACGGGAACAGGGACGTCGAGATTGATAGTCCGGTCCGGCAATGACAAGGGCGCGGCGCGCATCAATGGACGATTTGCGACATCGTCACGCCGGGTCGCTGCTCACGCGGATCGGCTCGAGCCAAACTCCATTTTATGCAGGCGGCTCTGTCCCGTCGCATGCCTTCTTGACGCCCGGCGCCAGCTGCCGGGCGAACTTCAGCGATCCGCCGGCGAGGAAGTGGCCGTTGTCCCGGAAGTCGGCGGGCTGGAACGTATCGTCGGGGACTTCGATATAGACATCGTGCAAAGCCGATGCCTCGCGGCGCAGCAGCTCCTTGAATCGGTTCAACAGCGGCAGGACTTCGCGATTGCGCAGCATCGGCAGCCAGCCATCGACATCGTCATTGCCGAAGGCGGCGGCATTCAGGACCTGGCCCACCCAAACCGTCCGGATACCGCGCGACCGGTTGATCGCCGAGATCGAGCGGACATTGCGCAGGAAGATCGCTTCCAGTGCCGGATCGTCCTTCGGATGCGGTTCCGCAACCATTATCGGCGCCGGCCTTGCCGTATCGACATAGGATGCGATCGTGCGGATCAACAGGGTCGCCAGCGGAGACACGGTGGTGAAGCCGGCACCGATACGGCGCACCTGCAGCCCGTCGATCTGCGAGCGAAGATGGAAGTCGGCGTAACCCGGATCGAGGTTCGGCACGAACGCGTTCCGGAGGTCATTCCAGCCGACATAGTAGATCGCACAATGCGGCGGCGTGTCGAACTTGTCCTGGTAGAAGGCGGTCTGGATCAGATGTTCGGCGGTCGTGTAGCCCAGCACGCCGTGATTGATCACGGCGAACCGGCCTGGACCGAGCAGCTCCTCGAGGCGGTGCGCCCATGTTTCGTGATCGCTGACACTGACATCGTAGGTCGTCGATCCACCGAAAACGGCAACCACCCTCTTGCGCGCGAGTTCCGCGCGGGAATGGCTGCGTCCGCGCGTGCGCTGGGAACTGTGGCTTACCATCAGGCTGACCACCCGCCGTTCTATGGAGGGCATCGGAATTGCCTGCAGCAGCGGATGCCAGGCGAACCGCGGCGGGTCGTAGTACTGCGACGGCAGCAACGAGATTTTGCGACTTCCGGGCCTTTCCAGCGCAAACGAGCCGATGCCCAGTCCGAGATCGACGAACGCCAGCGAGAGCGGAAGAGCGGCCCATCGCGGCCACCGCGCCAGACCGACGGCCAGCAAGGCCAAGGCCGTCAAATACAGGAAATAGTGCTCGCGGGGAGAACCGGCCGTGTACTGGCCCAGCGCATGCAACGTTATCGCCGCTGCGATGATGGTCGCGACCAACAGGCCGGCAAGCAATGCGACGATAAGGCGGTCGAACCGGTAGGGTCTCGCGAGACCGATATGGTTGAGCAGCATGCGCTGAATAAGTAGCGGAAGTCGTTCGAAACGGCAAAACGCTGTAGAAGGGCCCGCAGCAAGGCAAGGAGATCTTGATGACGGGCGGCGTGTCGGGTGCAAAGGCGGCGAAGGACGAGCGGCGGGAGCACTATGGATGGTGGCTGCCGATCGCCAGCCGCTGGTCGGACTGCGACGCCTACGGCCATGTCAACAATGCCGTCTACTATAACTGGTTCGACACGGCACTCACCACGCTCGCCATCGAGCGCGGCATCCTGCGGGCGCCGGGACAGACTTCGATCGGCCTGTGCATCGCCAGCGGCTGCGAGTTCCTGGCGCCGGTCGACTTTCCCCAGACGGTCGATGTCGGCATCCGTCTCGGCCGCATCGGCAACAGTTCGTTGCGCTACGAGCTGGCAATCTTCACGAAGGACGGTGAGGCGCCCGCCGCCGTCGGCCACTTCGTCCACGTCTATGTCGACGCCGCGACACGCAAGACCGCGGCCCTGACCGAGGCGCAGAAGGCCGCGATCGGCGACCTGCTGCCGGCCTGACGTCGCCCTCCAGGCGGCCGACCTGCGTCATCACGCCGAAATGGAGTTTGACGAAGATCAAGGCCACCATGGTCGCTCGCCCCTAGCCTGCGACGTGGTTTCGAAAGGAGGGCCCGATGTCGACCGAGCTCCCATTCAACAATTTCTTCCAGGAATACTGGATCGATGCCTGGCAGCGATCCATCCTGACGATGGATGCGCTGCGCGAACGCGGGAACACGTATGTCGAGCGCAGGACCGAGGACGTCCCGCACGTGCTGGGCTTCGCGTTCGAGCCCGTCCTTGACGGCCGCACCCTGGCGCGGCCGGTCAACTACTTCCTGGTGAGGATCGTCCCGCCCGAAGGGACGGTCACGGACCCGGCCAAGCCGCCCTTCGTGGTTGTGGATCCCCGCGCCGGGCACGGGCCCGGCATCGGCGGCATGAAGCAGGAAAGCGAGATCGGCGTCGCGCTTGCCGCCGGCCATGCCACCTACTTCGTGGGCTTCCGGCCCGAGCCCATGCCGGAACAGACGATCGAGGATGTCTGCAGGGCCGAGGGTGCGTTCCTGGAGGCCGTCGCCGCGCGCCATCCCGAGGCCGAAGGCAAGCCCGTCGTGATCGGCAACTGCCAGGCCGGCTGGCAGATCATGATGACGGCGGCCATCCGGCCCGATCTGTTCGGCCCCATCCTGCTGGCGGGCTCTCCGCTCTCCTACTGGGCGGGCGTCCGCGGCCGCAATCCGATGCGCTACCTCGGCGGCACGCTCGGCGGAACCTGGATGACGGCGCTGTCGGGCGATCTCGGCAACGGCATCTTCGACGGCGCACACCTGGTCGGCAATTTCGAATCGCTGAACCCGGCGAACACCTATTGGGACAAGCCCTATAACCTCTACTCGAAGGTCGACACCGAGACGGCGCGCTTCCTCGACTTCGAGACCTGGTGGGGCAGCCCCGTCCTGCTCAACGCCGGCGAGATGCAATGGATCGCCGACAATCTCTTCGTCGGCAACAAGCTCACCTCGGGCGAGATCAGCACCTCCGACGGCACCCGCGTCGACCTGCGCAACATCCGCTCGCCGATCATCGTGCTGTGTTCGTGGGGCGACAACATCACGCCGCCGCAGCAGGCACTCGGCTGGATCACCGACCTCTATCGCCACGAGGACGAGATCGTCGCCAACGGGCAGACCATCGTCTACACGCTGCATCAGACGATCGGGCATCTTGGCATCTTCGTCTCGGGCAAGGTCGCGACCCGCGAACATGCCGAGTTCGCCTCGTGCATGCAGATGATCGATTTGCTGCCGCCGGGTCTCTACGAAGCCGTGATCTCGGAGGTCGACAGCACAACGGCCAATCCCGACCTGATCCACGGCAAGTACCTGTTCCGGCTGGAGGCGCGGACGCTCGACGCCATCCGCGCGCTCGGCGCCAACAGCGACGAGGACGAGCAGCGCTTCGCCACCGCCGCGCGTGTCTCCGAAATCAACCATGGCCTCTACCGCACCTTCGCGCAGCCGGTCGTGCAGGCGATGGCCAGCCAGCCGTCGGCCGAACTTCTTCGCGCGACCAATGCCAACCGCCTGCGCTTCGCGACCTTCTCCGACCGCAACCCCGCCATGGCGCCGGTCAAGTCGCTGGCCGATTCCGTCCGCGCCGACCGCAAGCCGGCGTCGCCGAACAATCCGCTCCTCACTTTGGAGAAGATGACGTCGACCTGGATCTCGACGTGGCTGGATGGCTACCGGCTCACCCGAGACGCGATGACCGAGGCCATGTTCCTCGGCACCTACGGATCGCCGGCCTTGCAGGCGGCGGTGGGCCTCAAAGCGGAAGCCGCGCCGGCGCGGCGGCAGGCCGGACGCGATCTCGCACGGGATGCCATCGCCGCGCGCTGGCGCGCCGACCTGGAAACGCGCTTCGAGGCGGGTGGCCTGCCCGAGGCGGTGATCCGCGCCATCATGTATGTCCGCCTGCCGCGGCGGACCGTCGACGAGCGCGGCTTCGCCGTGCTGGAGGCGGTGCGCCAGATCCAGCCGGCGAACCGGCGCCTCGGCTTCGACGAACTCAAGATCCTGTTCCGCGACCAGTACCTGCTGCTGCGGCTCGACGAGGAACGCGCCGTCCAGGCCATCCCGAAGCTGCTTCCCGACGACGAGGAGCAGAGACTGCGCGGATGGCAGGTCATCCAGGATGTGCTGGCCGCTTCCGGCAGCATAACGCCGGAAGAACGCTTGCCCCTCGAACGGCTGGAGCGGATGTTCGTCGCGGCACACCCCTTACCTCACAGCGGACAGAATGCCTGACGCAACCGAACCGGCACCCGGCCCACGCGAAAAGTACCAACGGCTCATCGCCGTCGCGGGGAAGCATCCGCCGCTGGCGACTGCCGTCGTGCATCCTTGCGACGCGGTTTCGCTGGAAAGCGCCCTCGAGGCGGCGCGTTCCCGCCTCGTCGCGCCCATCCTGGTCGGCCCTCCCGCCCGCCTCCGGGCGGTCGCCGACAAGGCATCGCTCGACATCGGCGCATTCGAGATCGTGGAGTCGGCGCACAGTCACGACTCCGCCGCCAAGGCCGTCGAGCTTGTCCGCAACGGACGCGCCGAGGCGCTCATGAAGGGCAGCCTCCATACCGACGAGCTGATGGGCGCCGTGGTTTCGGGCGCGACGGGCATCCGCACGGCGCGACGCATCAGCCACTGCTTCGTCATGGACGTCCCGAACCACGAGCAGGCCCTGATCATCTCCGACGCGGCCGTGAACATCGCGCCGACGCTGGAGGACAAGGTCGACATCGTGCAGAACGCCATCGACCTCGCGCAGGCGCTGGGAATCGCCCAGCCGCGCGTTGCGATCCTGAGTGCCATGGAGACCGTGAACCCGAAGGTCTCCTCGACGATCGAGGCCGCCGCCCTGTGCAAGATGGCCGATCGCGGCCAGATCAAGGGCGGGATCCTCGACGGTCCCCTCGCCCTCGACAATGCGATCAGCCTCCAGGCCGCCACCATCAAGAATATCGACTCGCCCGTTGCCGGGCGCGCCGACGTGCTGATCGTCCCCAACCTCGAGTCCGGCAACATGCTCGCCAAGAGCCTTACCTTCCTGGCCGGTGCCGAGGCGGCGGGGATCGTGCTCGGCGCGCGCGTGCCGATCATCCTGACCAGCCGCGCCGATTCGCTGACGACGCGGCTCGCCTCCTGCGCCGTCGCGGTCCTGATGTCGGCCGCCCGCCGCGCCGCCGCTGCCGCAAAGATCATCGCCTGAGGACTCCATGACCGATTCGGACCGACCGGTGCTCGCCGGCAAGAAAGCCCTGATCGTCGGGGTCGCGAACGACCAGTCCATCGCCTATGGCTGCGCCCGGGCCTTTCGCGAGGCCGGTGCCGACCTGGCCGTGACCTGGCTGAACGACAAGGCACGAACCTATGTCGAGCCGCTGGCGCAGGAATTGGACGCGCAGATCACCGGGGCGCTCGACGTCGCCATGCCGGGCCAGCTCGAAGCGGTGTTCGAGCAGATCACCGAACGCTGGGGCCGGCTCGACATGCTGGTCCATTCGATCGCCTTCGCACCGATGGACGATCTGCGCGGCGGGCTGCTCGACTGTTCGGCCGAGGGCTTCGCCAAGGCCATGGACATTTCCTGCCACTCCTTCATCCGGATGGCGCGGCTGGCGGCGCCGCTGATGAAGGACGGCGGCACGATGTTCGCCATGAGCTACTACGGCGCCAATCGCGTGGTACCGAACTACAACGTCATGGGGCCGGTGAAGGCCGCCCTCGAAGCGTCCTGCCGCTATCTCGCCTATGAGCTCGGGCCGCGGCACATCCGCGTGCACGCGATCTCGCCGGGCCCGCTCAAGACCCGCGCCGCGTCGGGCCTCAAGGATTTCGAATTGCTGCTGACCGAGGCCGCCGAGAAGGCGCCGCTGGGCGAGCTCGTGGACATCATGGATGTCGGCTACACCTGCGCCTACCTTGCCACGCCCTTTGCACGACGCGTCACCGGCGGCACCGTCTATGTCGACGGCGGCGCCAGCATTGTCGCCTGAGGCTCGCGGCATGACCGCTGCCGGCTGCATCGCGGTGCTCAACGCCGGATCCTCCAGCATCAAGTTCGCCCTCTATGAGTCCGAAGGCGAAGGCGCCCTGCTGTTCCACGGACAGGTCGAGGGGATCGGCACCGGGCCCCATCTCGAGGCACGAGACGCAGAGGGCAAGGTCGTGGCCGAGAAGAGGTGGCCAAACGGCTCACTCGATCATCGCGCCGCCACCGCCGAGATCATGGCGCTGGACCGCGCGCTTCTCGCCGGCCGCCCCGTCCTCGCCTTCGGGCATCGCGTCGTCCATGGCGGCACGAAGTTCGCGGCGCCGGTGCGCGTCGACAAGGCCATCCTTTCGGAGCTCTCGACATTCGTGCCGCTGGCGCCGCTGCACCAGCCCCACAATCTGGCGCCGATCGCGGCCATCATGGAGGCGATGCCGCACCTGCCGCAGGTCGCCTGCTTCGACACGGCATTCCATCGCAGCCAACCGGCGCTGGCCCAGGAATTCGCCCTGCCGCGCGACCTCACCGACGCCGGCGTGCGGCGCTACGGCTTCCATGGCCTGTCCTACGACTATGTCGTGACGCGGCTGCGCGCCACGCAGCCCGACTTGGTGCACGCCCGGCTGATCATCGCCCATCTCGGCAACGGCGCCAGCCTGTGTGCGATCCATGACGGAAGGAGTGTCGCGAGCACGATGGGCTTCACGGCGCTCGACGGGCTCATGATGGGCACGCGGGCCGGTTCGCTCGATCCTGGCGTCCTGCTCTACCTCGCGCAGGAACGCGGGCTGACCACAAAGGAGATCGAGGATCTTCTCTACAGGAAGTCTGGCCTGCTGGGCGTCTCGGGCATCTCTTCCGACATGCGGACGCTACGGGCTTCGAAGGCTCCCGAGGCGCGCGAAGCCATCGATCTGTTCGTCTACCGCATCGTCCGTGAGATCGGATCGCTGGCCGCCGCTTTGGGCGGCGTCGATGGAATCGTGTTCACGGCCGGTATCGGCGAGCACGATGCGGCAACCCGGGCCGAGGTCGTGGACGGCTGCCGCTGGCTCGGCCTGACTCTTGACCCCGCTCGCAACCGCTCCGGTGAAGGCAGGATCAGCACGGACGGATCGACCGTCTCCGCCTGGGTCGTGCCGACCGACGAGGAAGGCATGATCGCCCGATACACCCGGGCTGCGCTGGCAAATGCATTGAATCCCGACGCGAACATCGCCTAGGTTGTTATCGCGACCTTGGGGGAAGTATGCGTTGGCTATTGGCTTGTGTGGGTTTGGGACTTGCCCTGACGGGGTGTGCGAGCGCCCAACTGAACTATAATACGGCGGATCTCGCCTCCTCCCTGGGGGAGCTGCAAAAGCGACAGATTTTTTACAATCTGGCCCAGGCCCTCGACGATCCTGAGTTTGTCCCCTCGCAGGTGACGATCTCGATCGGCACCGCCCAGACCGCCAACGCGATCAATCCGAGCATCAACATTCCCCTGGGCGCGAGTTTTGCCCAGGCCTCGCGAGTCACCGATGCGGTCAGGAACCCGTCCACTCAGCTCACGGGAACGCTCACGTCGGCGGCCCCCGGAATCGGTGTCGGGCTCGTCGATTCGTGGAACCAGAGCTGGACCATGGTCCCTGCCAATGGATCCAATCAGCTCCGGCGCATGCGAGCCCTCTATCAATATGCGACCGGCACCCTGCCGCATCAGGATCCGTCCCGGGAACTCACCGAGGAAGAGGCAGAAAAGCTTTTCCTCTGCGAATATCCCCTGCAGGCCCTGGCGGTGCCGTCCTCACCGCCCGGCGACAACATCGCCTATCGGCTGGAGGGCTGCCCCGACAACGGTTCCGCCCCGCGCTCCCGCCTGCTGTATGCCGACGCGACCTTCACGCAAGGCCCCAACTGCGTGATCTGCGTGGACGATCTGAAGTCGAAGCATCCTCGCCTCCACATCAATCCCAACCTGAAGTATCGGTTCGTCTTCGGCGAGAAGGACCGGACGGCCGATATGGTCAAGGTCGGTGAGCACAGTTTCACGTCGTTCTATGTCTGCGCCTCAAAGAACGGTAACTGTAAACGCGTCGCGAATCAGGACCCTTATGACGGTCGCAAGGCGTTCAGCGATTTCGTGCTGTTCGTCTACGAGGCCATGACCATGCCGGCCGGCGGTGCGGGCAGCGGGAGATCTACCGGCGGCGCCAACTTCGTCTATTCGGTGCGTTGATACGAAGACGGCGAGAATGCCTCACTTGTTCTGGAATTCGGACAGAGGCACGACCACCCAGGTGTCCCGGGGCCAGCGATATCGCTTAAGGACAGCGACATGCCGGCGATCCGGGGCAATCGAATAAAACGGTTCCGGGCCCGGCCCGTAAGTCGGCTCCGGCGGCACGGCCAGCCGGCAGGCGGACGGCGCGACGTCCTTGTTGGCTCCCGAAAGCTCGAACAAACAGGCGCGGCCGGCCGGTTCGATCCTGCCGAAACGGCTGGCAACGATTGGCAGGCCGTTCGGGCCGAGGCTGGCGATTTCGAAAGCGGTTCCATCGAGTCCTGTCGATTGTTCCTGGCATGCCGTGGATTGAGCGGCGTCGGCCGGGCAGACCGCGACGATCAATTTGCCCGCGGTCGACGTCCCGGCGATCACCAGCTGATCGCCCGCGAAGAACAGGCTCTCCAGTTGCGTTTCCTCGTCGATGAGATCCTCCATCCGGAGGCGACGCGTCTGCGACTGGCCCGTCCGCGACAACACGAGTTCGAGGAGGACGCCCTCGCGCCGGACGCCCGAGTGATACCTCTGACGCGTCACATAGGCCAAATTCCTGCCGTCACCTGAAATCGCAACGGTCTGAACGGCGGCATATTGCGAAACCGGGATCGTCGCCCTCCGGGCCCGCCAGGAATCGCCTTGCCCGCCATTCTCGACGGTCACGAGCTCAAAGGTCGGCGCACTTCCTATCTGGACGTCGCTCTCGAAAACAAAATTCCGCAGCGAATGGTCGGCAGATATGAGGCGACCCCAGGCAGCCAGCTCGACCTCGTGGCGATCCGAGGCCCTGACCAGGAAGAACTGGCCGGTGCCTGTATCGGTCCCGCCCCGGGCCTCGACCCACTCGGCGCCTCCGCGGCTGCAGGCAACGAGTCCTCCGTCTTCGAGCTTTTCCGTCCTGACCGTCGCCGAGCCCAGCGTGTGGTATTCGATCCATCGCTTGCCGTCGTCGCTCCACCGCACCATCGCGACGGTCTCGGCGTCACACCATACGGGGTCCATAGACCCATTGCGCAACTCCAGCAGGGCCGATCCAGGGCGCGTGACGACATTGTAGGAATCATCCGGCGCGTCCTGGGCGCGCAGACCCTGGAACGGGCCGGGCAATGCCAGTGACAGGAAGAGCGTCACCGCCAGCGAGACGGCCGGTAATCCGCTCATCCCGGACCTCCTTCGACGTCCAGCGGAAGAGCGTTCTTCTCGAGGTCGCAATTCTGGCACCGGCCCCGGTCGAACCAGATCTGATCCCGCGGAAACGGCAGGAAGCGTTCGTGGCAGCGCGGGCAGCGGAATTCGTAGTAGCCGTAGGCACCGATCATGGCGCCGACGAAGCAGAAGCCCGCGATCCACGGGCTCGACCGCACGCACAGGCAGAAGCCGACGATCATCACCGACAGCAGGAAGAGGCGCGCCCGGCGATCGCCCCAGGCCTTGATGTAACGGTCGGTCTCGCTCATCCGCATTCCCGTCCTGCTACAGTCTCAGCAGCCAGGCTTCGACGTTCCCCTTCCCCTTGACCTCGATCGTGCCGCGCGGTTCGAAGGCGAACTCGTCCTTCAGTTTTTCGTAGACGGCGCGCGTCACCTGGACGCCGTCGGGGACGCCGCCGGACTCCATGCGGCTCGCCAGGTTCACGGTGTCGCCCCACAGGTCGTAGATGTACTTGCTCTTGCCGATGACGCCCGCGACCACCGGCCCGCTGTTGACGCCGACGCGCAGCTTCATCGACACATGGTGCTCCATCGCATGCTCGCGCGCGATGTGGACCATGCGGATCGCCATGCGCACCATCCGCTCGGCATGGTCGGGCACCTGGACCGGCAGGCCGCATACCGCCATGTAGGCGTCGCCCACGGTCTTGATCTTCTCGATGCCGAGTTCGTGTGCTGCCTCGTCGAAGCGCGTGAAGAGGCCGTTCAGGAGCGTGACGACCTCGGCCGGCGGCATCGCCGACGAGAGCGCCGTGAAGCCCACGATGTCGGCGAAGGCCACCGTGACCTCGGCGAAGCCATCGGCGATACGCTGCTCGCCGCCGCGCAGCCGGTTGGCGATCGGCGCCGGCAGCACGTTGAGCAGAAGTTCCTCGTTCTCGCGGTTCTTGGTCTCGATGATGGCGTTCTTGCCGCGCAATTCGTCGACCATGAGGTTGAAGGCCGCGCACAGCCTGCCGATCTCGTCGCGCGTGCGCACGGCGACCCGGGCGCCATAGTCGCCGGCGGCGAAGCGCGTCACCCCGGCGGTCAGCTCGTGCAGCGGGCCGAGCAGCGAGCGCGCCAGCCAGGCGCCGGTCAGCATCACCGCCAGCAGCGTCAGGGCGCCGACGATCATCAGGTTACGTTGCAGCTTGTAGATCGGCGCGAAGGCCTCGTCGGCGTCGACCTTGGCGACCAGCGCCCATTTGACGCCGGGGATGGCGACCGGTCCCCAGGAGGCGAGCGTCGGAACGCCGCGATAGCCGACGATCTCGCCGACCCCCTCCGTGCCGTCCAGCGCGCGCCGTGCCGCACCGGTCGCGACATGCTGGTGCAGCACCGGCGTGCCATAGCGGCGGATGGCGGCGATGTTCTCGTCGGTTTCGCCGCCCAGCTTCAGGTCGGCATAGTATCGATCTCGATCCTCGTAGAAGCCGCGCGCACCCGACCGCAGGAACTGGTCGGGCCCCACCAGATAGGCCTCGCCGGTTGCCCCCAGCCCATCCTGCCGCCAGCGCCGGTCGCTGGTCACGGCGTTGTCGATCTCCTCGATCGACAGCTGGGCGACCAGAACGCCGATCACCTCGCCCTTGTCGAGGACGGGGGCGGCCATGAAGGCGATGGGCGCGCCACCCGAAGGAGCATAGGCGGCGAAATCCTCGAAGCAGACGGTGGAGCGGTCGGTCGCGGCGGCGCAGTGCGCGACGGCGGCGGCGACATTGGAGTTCCGGTACGAGCCGCTGCGGAGCGACGCGGCAAAATCCACTTCCTTCTCGACCGTGTAGATCAGGCGGCCGGACTTCGGATCGGCCAGCATCAGGTCGAAGAAACCGAATGCCTGGGCCGAGCTGCGCAGCAGGGGATGATACAGCGCGTGCCGCCGGCTGTAGGTGCTGCCGTCGCCGGCATCGTCGAGCAGTTTGCGGCGCGCCGCGGCATTGGGATTATCGACGATATAGTGATCCTGGAGATAGTAGGATGCGAAGCCGACCGGCAGATAAGCATTGATGCTGGGCTCGCGACCGAGCACGCGCTGCATTTCCGGCAGGAACTGTACCCGGTACCATTCCCCGACCTTCTGGCGGAGGTCGGCGGGCATGTCGGGAGACCGATCGAGTTCGTCCATGGCCGCACGGAAATCGCGCGTCGCCTCGATGACCATCTTCGAGGCCGCGAGCTGGCCCAGTTCGTTGCGGATCGTACGGAAATAGACCTCGACCTGGCGGGCCTTGGCCTTCCGGATCGCCGTGAGCTGGTTGTAGATCGACTCCTGCAAGGCGTCGCGCGCATGCATGTAGCCCAGCACACCGGTCACCAGGACGGCGACCGCCCCCAGGAGGATGAGGATCGCGAACAGCTTCGCGGCCAGTCCCCACCGCGCAGGGCGAGGAAAGCCATCGTCGGAAAGCGCCATGCGTCGGTTCTATCCGAAGTCACCCTCGTTGGGCAGGCGTGCCGCTACCGGAGCGGCCGGAAGGTGATCTCGCCCGTCGGCCTGAAACGAACCTCGTAGGAAGCGTCGTTCATGCAGACGGCCGTCAGCAGGGCGTCATACCCGTCCTGCCGCACCGTCTCCATCCTGTGGATGCCGTTGCAGCGAGCGCCGGATTTGACCAGGGCATCCATCACGACCGTCTTCAGCCGGGGCACGAAAGCCCGGTCGTCCGCCGAGGGCATCCCGAACACGGCGGCGATCTGGGCCGCCATCCATCCCGGTGCCGTGTACAGGCCCAATCCGACAAGTCCCACCAGAAGGACCATAAGCATCCCAACCAGCCTCCCCACGATCTGACCTTTCTCCCCGACGTCCCCATGCCCAGAAATCGCCACATCCATGTTGTCTTCAGTCGGTATGCATGGCGTAGCGTGGTGAGGTGTAGCATGCGGCTGGTACTGGAACGGCTCAAGCCGGCCCGTTGGGGCCTCACGGCGATTGTCTGCGCGCTGGCGCTCGGCGCCTGCGCCCGCTCGATCGGCCAGCCCATCACCGCCGAATCGGTCGAAAAGCTCACACCCGGCAAGACGACCTACACCGACGTCGTGCGCCAGTTCGGCAAGGCCGTTCGCGTAAGGGGCCATGGCAACGGCACCACGGTCGCTCACTGGCAGTACCTCAAGGACACGCCGGACGGCACCGACTATGACAGCCTCAGGATCGCGTTCGACAAGGACGGACGCATGGTCCGCATCGTCGATTGGCACGACAGCGGCGAGGAAGACGACGAGACCTGAGACGCTGTAGGTTGGCGTCAACCAACTCGAACGTTTCCGGGAGCACGCCGCCAATGTCTGCCGACACATCCGCCAAAGAACTTCCGGTCAGCCGCTTCCCGGTCCCTGCCCTCGCCGACATGCCGGCCGACATCCGCGAGCGTATCGAGAAGGTGCAAGAGAAGTCGGGCTTCATTCCCAACGTCTTCCTCGTGCTGGCGCATCGGCCCGACGAGTTCCGCGCCTTCTTCGCCTATCACGACGCGCTGATGGACAAGCCGGGCAACCTCAGCAAGGCCGAGCGCGAGATGATCGTGGTGGCGACCTCGAACCTCAACCAGTGCCAGTATTGCGTGATCGCCCATGGTGCGATCCTGCGCATCCGCGCCAAGGACCCGCTGATCGCCGACCAGGTCGCGATCAACTACCGCAAGGCCGACATCTCGCCGCGCCAGAAGGCGATGCTCGACTTCGCCGTACTGGTGAGCCAGTCCGCGCATCTCGTCGGCGACGCCGACATCGAGACGCTGAAGGCACACGGCTTCGACGAGGAGGATGCCTGGGACATCGCCGCCATCGCGTCCTTCTTCGGCCTGTCGAACCGCATGGCCAACGTCACCAGCATGCGCCCGAACGCCGAGTTCTATGCGATGGGGCGCGGCTGAGAGCGACGGGTTCGAGCGCCAGGCCTCCGCAACCCCTGAGAATCGCTCCCAGGCGGGGGAGGGCCTGTCCGTTTCGTTTGTTTCGTATATTTCGTTTGTTTCGGTTGTGCTGCGAGACGATCTCTAGGGACGACGAGAGATCGACGCACCTTTCTCGTACCAACCCTTGCTTACGTTAACGATCTTCACGACCGACAGCATGACCGGCACCTCGATGAGGACGCCGACGACGGTGGCCAGCGCTGCACCGGAAGAGAATCCAAAGATGCTGATCGCCGCCGCCACCGCGAGTTCGAAGAAGTTGCTGGCACCGATCAGCGCGGAAGGCGCAGCGACGCAATGCTGCTCGCCGGCGGCTCGGTTCAGGAGATAGGCTAGGCCGGAATTGAAGTAGACCTGTATCAGGATCGGCACAGCCAACAGTGCGATGATCAGCGGCTCCGCGATGATCTGCTCACCCTGGAAGCCGAACAGCAGTACAAGTGTCGCCAACAAGGCGACGAGCGAGGCCGGCTGCAGGCGCGCCAGAAGACGCGCGAGGCCTTCCCGGCCGCCCTGCGCGAGCGCCGCGCGGCGTATGAATTGCGCCAATACCACCGGCACGAGGATGTAGAGGGCGACCGACAGCAGCAGCGTCTGCCAGGGCACCACGATGGCCGACAGGCCGAGCAGCAACCCGACGATCGGCGCGAAGGCGAAGAGCATGATCGCGTCGTTCAACGCCACCTGCGTCAGCGTGAAGTCGGGCTCGCCATCGGAGAGATTGCTCCACACGAACACCATCGCGGTGCAAGGCGCTGCCGCCAGCAGGATCAGGCCGGCGATGTAGCTGTCGATCTGGTCGGCCGGCAGCCACGGCCTGAACAGGTAACCGATGAACAGCCAGCCGAGTGCTGCCATCGAAAAGGGTTTCACCACCCAGTTGATGAACAGCGTCACCCCGATCCCGCGCCAGTGCCGGCGCACCTCGACGATGGCGGCGAAGTCGACCTTGATGAGCATCGGAATGATCATCAGCCAGATCAGGGCCGCCACCGGCAGGTTCACGTGGGCGACTTCGGCCGCGCCCACCGCGTGAAAGACGGCGGGGAAGAAGTGCCCTAGCGCGATGCCCACGACGATGCAGGCCGCGACCCAGAGAGTCAGGTAACGCTCAAAAAGGGACATTTTGCCGTCTCCCGCTCCCCGATCCGCTGATTTGCCCGTCGACACCTGCCGGCCGGACGGGTAATACGCACGTCATATAATTGGACTATTCGAGAACTATGGAATCATCGGACGTAGCTGCCGGATTTGCTGCCCTTTCGCAAGAGACCCGCCTCAATTTGATGCGGCTTCTGGCAAGCAAGGGGGCGTCCGGCATGGCGGCCGGCGAACTCGCCAGCGCGCTGGGGCAAGTCCCATCGACGCTGTCTTTCCATCTGGCTGCCCTGGAGCAAGCCGGTCTCGTCCAGTCCACCCGGCAGGGCCGCCACATCATCTATGCGGTGCGCTTTGCCGGTTTGCGCGCGCTCTTCAGCTACCTGACGGAGACGTGCTGTGGCGGACGACCGGACCTCTGTGGCGACCTGGCGCGACTCCTCCCCGAGGATCAACCCGAGGTTCACATGACTCCCGCCTTCAACGTCCTGTTTCTGTGCACGCACAATTCCGCCCGCTCGCTGATGGCCGAGGCGATCCTCGAACAGCTCGGCAAGGGGAAGTTCAACGCCTACTCGGCGGGCTCCGATCCGGCGGGCCGGCCGATGCCGGAGGTGCTGGCAAAGCTCAAGACGCTCGGTCACGACGTCGAGGGTTTGCGCTGCAAGTCGTGGGACGAGTTCACCGGTCCCAATGCGCCGCGCATGGATTTCGTCATCACGCTCTGCGACATCCTGCAGGGCCAGCATTGCCCCGACTTCGGCGAGCGGTCGGTGACGGGCGCGTGGCCGCTGCCCGATCCCGCCAAGTTCATGGGCTCGGATGTCGAGCGCGCCACGATGATCAACGAGCTGTACGGCATGATTCGCCGGCGCCTGGAGATCTTCATCAACCTTCCCTACGCGTCCCTCGATCGCATGGCGCTCAAGAAGCGCCTCGGCGAGATCGGCGACTCCGCCAAGGCCCCGGCGTAAGCGGGCGGAGGCTACGATGAAGGTCGGCATCAACGGCATGGGCCGCATGGGACGCCTCGCCCTCAGGGCGGCGTTCGGCGGCATGCATCGCCCCGGCGACGATCCGCGACGGGACAATCGCCTGGAAATCGTGCATCTCAACGAGATCAAGGGAGGCGCCGGAGCCACGGCGCATCTTCTCGAGTTCGACAGCATGCACGGCCGCTGGCACACCTCGTTCGAAGTCGACGGCGAGCGCGGCATCGTGGTCGGGGGCACCTATCTCGGCTTCAGCGCCGCCGCCTCGCCCGGGGATGTCGCCTGGGGCGACCTCGGCTGCGACATCGTCCTGGAATGCACCGGCAAGTTCCTGAAGCCGGAGCAGTTGCAGGACTATTTCGATCGCGGCGTGAAGAAGGTCATCGTCGCAGCACCCGTCAAGGACGATCGGGCGCTGAACGTCGTCGTAGGTGTCAACGACGGCCTCTACGATCCGGCCCGTCATCACCTGCTCACGGCGGCCTCCTGCACCACCAACTGCCTCGCGCCCGTGGTCAAGGTCGTGCACGAGTCCATCGGCATCCGGCACGGCCAGATCACGACGGTCCATGCACCGACCAACACCAACGTCGTCGTCGATGCGCCGCACAAGGACCTGCGGCGCGCGCGCTCGGCCATGCTCTCGCTGCAGCCGACAACGACCGGCAGCGCCACCGCGATCACGGTCATCTACCCTGAGCTCAAGGGCAAGCTGAACGGCCATGCCGTGCGTGCGCCGATCCTCAACGCGAGCCTCACCGACTGCGTCTTCGAACTGAAGCGCTCGACCACGGAAGCCGAGGTTAACGAACTTTTCCAGGTGGCCGCCAAGGGATCGCTGGCCGGAATCCTCGGCTACGAGACACGCCCGCTCGTTTCGGCGGACTACGCCAACGACACACGCAGCTCGATCGTCGATGCACCCAGCACGATGGTGACCGACGGCACGTTGCTCAAGGTCTATGCTTGGTATGACAATGAGGTGGGCTATGTCTGCCGCATGGTCGATCTCGCCCGAATGGTGATCGACGCAGTCGCATGATGGGCACGTCGGCGCGCGATTACCTGATCGTCACGGCGTCGTACTGGGGCTTCACTCTGGTCGACGGCGCGCTGCGTATGCTCGTGCTGCTGCACTTCTTCAGGCTCGGCTACTCGCCGTTCACGCTCGCCTTCCTGTTCCTGCTCTACGAGTTCGCCGGCATCGTGGCAAACCTCGCGGGCGGCTGGCTGGCGACGCGTTTCGGCATACCGCGCATGCTGGTCGCAGGTCAGGCACTGCAGATCGCCGGCCTGTTCATGCTGTCGGCCCTCGATCCCTCGTGGACCGCCGCCGCGTCCGTTGCATGGGTGGTCGCGGCCCAGGGCATCGCGGGGTTGGCGAAGGATTTCACCAAGACGGCCTCGAAATCGGCCATTAAAGCCACGGCGGCCGACGGCGCCGGTCAACTCTTCAAGTGGGTGGCCTGGTTCACCGGTTCGAAGAACGCGATGAAGGGCATCGGCTTCTTCGTCGGCGGCTTGCTGCTCGATGTGATCGGCTTCAGGCCGGCATTGTGGATGATGGCCGCGCTGATAGGAATCATCCTCGTCGCCGGACTGATGTTGTTGCCGCGCCAACTCGGCAAGGCGAAGGCCTCGAAATCGATGCGCGAGCTGTTCGCCAAGTCGGCCGGCGTCAATCTCCTCGCGGCGGCGCGCGTCTTCATGTTCGGCGCGCGCGACGTCTGGTTCGTCGTCGGCCTGCCGGTGTTTCTCTACGCCTCGGGCTGGCGGTTCGTGGAGGTGGGCACGTTCCTCGCCGCCTGGACCATCGCCTATGGCGGCCTGCAGGCTGGCGCGCCGACGCTCGTGCCGCGCAGCACCGACGGGCTCAGTCGCGAAGTGCCGGGCGCGCGCGTCTGGGCAGGCATCCTGCTCGCCGTGCCGGTCGCGATCGCTATTCTCCTGACCGGCAAATTCGGCGTGCGTCCGGATTGGATCGTCGTCGCGGGACTTTCGGTGTTCGCCCTGCCGTTCGCCGTCAACTCGTCGCTGCACTCCTACCTGATCCTGGCCTATGCCGGTTCGGAGAAGGCCGCCGAAGATGTCGGCTTCTACTACGCGGCAAATGCCTGTGGCCGTTTGGGCGGCACGCTGCTCTCGGGACTCTTCTATCAGTGGGGCGGCATGACCTTCTGCCTGCTCGGCTCCGCCGCGCTGCTGCTGGCGTGCTGGGTCATCACCTTCCTGCTGCCGGGAGCAGCCGGACGGACCCGCGCCCAGGCGACCTGAAGTCATTTCTAAGATTCTAGAAATATAGTTGACTCTCCGGATCGAGAGCCTACGTTAGCGCCATGAAGCTCGACGATGCCGCTGCCCGGCTCGAAGCCTTAGGCAACCCCACGAGATTGAAAATCTACCGCACCCTGGTGCGCGCCGGCACCGAAGGAATGTCGGTCGGCCGCCTGCAAGCCAAGCTGGATGCCGCGGCGTCGACCCTGTCTCATCACATCAAGTCGCTGGTGATCGTCGGGCTCGTCACGCAGGTCCGGGAAGGTGCGACCCTGGTCTGCCACGCCAACTATGAGGTGATGCGCGAGCTTCTGGGCTTCATGGCCGAGGAATGCTGCGCCGAGGGCACCTGCCCACCCGTCGCGGTCCCGCGCGTCGCCTGATCCGCCCGCAAAAATTTTTATCCCGAATTTCTAAGGTTCTAGAAGGATAGGAAGACCTCCATGCCCGACTCCCTGATCAAGCCCAAGACGGTCGCCGTGATCGGCGCCGGTCCCGTCGGCCTCGCCGCCGCCGCGCACCTGCTTGAGCGCGGGCTGGAGCCGGTCGTGATCGAAGCCGGTCCGACGGTTGGCCATGCAGTGCGCCAATGGAGCCATGTGCAGACCTTCTCGCCATGGGAGTTCAACATCGACAAGGCGGCCGACCGGCTACTGACGAGCGCGGGCTGGAACCGGCCGCAACCCGACCACTATCCGACGGGCGCCGAGCTGGTGGAGCAGTATCTCGAACCGCTGGCAACGCGCACGCCTCTGAGGGATCGCATCCGCACGAGCAGTCGCGTAACCGCCATCGGCCGTGTCGGCTTCGACAAGGTGAAGACGAAGGGCCGCGAGGCCGCGCCGTTCGAGGTCCGTTACGAGAATGGCAAAGGAGCGGAGAAGCTGATCGCCGATGCCGTCATCGATGCGAGCGGCACCTGGTTCTCGCCCAATCCTGCCGGCGCGAACGGATTGCAAGCCGTCGGCGAGATCGACGCAAAGGATCGCATCGCCTACGGCATGCCCGACGTTCTGGGTCGTGACCGCGCGCGCTATGCAGGGCGCACGGTCGCGGTCCTCGGCGGCGGCCATTCGGCCATCGGCACCTTGATCGACCTCGCCCGTCTCAAGGAGGAAGCACCGGCGACCGAGATCGTCTGGTTGTTGCGCTCGACCGATCCCGCCAAGTCCTTCGGCGGCGGCTCGGGCGACCAGCTCAAGGTGCGCGGCGCGCTCGGTTCCAGGTTTGCCGCCCTCGTCACCGGCGGCACCATTCGCAGCGAGACCGGCTTCGCGATCGGTCATATCGGATCCGATGGTGATCGCCTGCGGGTGGCAACGGGTTCGGCCTGCTGCGCGCGCGCCGTGACGGTCGACGAACTGGTGGTCGCCACCGGCTTCCGCCCCGACCTCGATTTCCTGCGCGAGCTGCGGCTTTCACTCGATCCGGCGCTGGAATGCCCGCCGGTCCTGGCGCCGCTGATCGATCCCAACGAGCATAGTTGCGGCAGCGTGCGCCCCCACGGCGCGCGTGAACTGAGCCAGCCCGAAGCCGGCTTCTACTTCGCCGGCATGAAGTCCTACGGCCGCGCGCCGACCTTCCTGATGATGACGGGTTACGAGCAGGTCCGCTCGATCGCCGCCGAGATCGCGGGCGACCACGAGGCCGCGCGCAAGGTCGAACTGGTATTGCCGGAGACCGGCGTCTGCAACGGCCCCGCACCGTCGGCTTCGCCAGCCGAGACCGCGTCGAGCTGCTGTGCGCCGGCGCAGCCAGCCGCCGCGACAAGCTGCTGCACTCCCAAGGCTTCATGATGGATCGCCGTCGCCTCGCGACAATCCTCGTCCTGGGGACGGCGCAGACACTGGCTTGGGGATCGACCTACTATCTGCCGGCGGTGCTGGCGGACGAGATGGCACGAGACATCGGCATCTCGACCAACCTCTTCTTCGGCACCTTCTCCGCTTCGCTGATCATCTCCGCCGTAATCGGCCCGAAGGTCGGCCGGATGATCGACCGGGCGGGCGGTAATGGCGTCCTCTCGGCGTCGAACCTGCTGTTCGCGGCGGCACTCGTGCTGCTGTCGCAATCTCATTCGTTCCTGCCGTTCGGCATGGCGTGGATGCTGATGGGCGTCGGCATGGGCCTTGGCCTGTACGATGCCGCCTTCGGCGCGCTGGGCCGTCTCTACGGGAAGGACGCGCGCGGTGCGATCACCGGAATCACGCTCCTCGCGGGCTTTGCCAGCACCGTAGCCTGGCCGCTGACCGCGTGGGGCGCCGCCGAAATCGGATGGCGCGAGACATGCCTGATGTGGGCCGCCGGGCACATCGTGATCGGCCTGCCGTGCAACTACCTGCTGCTGCCACGTCCAACCGATCTCGCGGCCACCATCAAGGCGGCGGACGAGCCGGTGCCGTTCGATCGCACGATGGTGCTGTTGGGAATCGCCTTCGCCCTGGCATGGGTCGTCACCGCCGGTATGGCCGCGCACTTCCCGCGCATCATGGAAGCGGCAGGGGCCAGCCCCACGCAGGCCATCGCGGCGGGCGCGCTCATCGGACCGGCCCAGGTGGCGGCGCGCATGCTCGAGGCAGGGCCGCTGCGGCACCTGCATCCCCTGGTCTCCGGCCGTCTCGCGACCACAACGCATCCGGCCGGCGCCGCAGTTCTGCTGACCTTCGGCGGCGGCGTTGCCGCGAGCGCCTTCGCGGTGCTGCATGGCATGGGCAATGGCGTTCTCACCATCGCGCGCGGCACGGTGCCGCTCGCACTCTACGGGCCGAAGAACTACGGCTATCGCCTCGGCCTGCTGGGCGCCCCTTCGCGCTTCCTGTCGGCCGGAGCACCGCTGCTGTTCGCTTTGCTGATCGACCGGCTCGGTGCCGGCGTGTTGTTCATTTCCTCCGCGCTTTGTGTCGTAGCGTTCCTCGCCCTCTTGATGATCCGGTTACCCGCTCCCCATGCAAGCTCCGCCGACTGATACCTCCAGGGGCACGCGCCTCGTCGCCATCGTCTGCGCGGCGCAGATCTTCGTGCAGATCGGCGCCGGCTTCTGGCCGGCACTGCTGCCGCAGATGATGCAGCGCTGGAGCCTGAACAACAGCGAGGCCGGCTGGATCACCGCGATCTTCTTCGGCGCCTACATGGTCTCGGTGCCGGTGCTGGTGACGCTCACCGACCGGATCGACGCCAAGAAGGTCTACCTGTTCGGCGTCGCCTGCACCGTGGCGGGTCATCTCCTGTTCGGGCTGACGGCGGACGGATTCTGGTCGGCCTTCGCCACGCGCGCGCTGGCGGGGCTGGGCTGGGCCGGCACCTACATGACGGGACTGAAGCTGCTGGCCGACCAGGTGAGCCCGAAGCTGATGTCGCGCGCCGTCACCGGACACGCGGCGAGTATCGGCATTTCCGGCGCCGTCTCGTTCCTGCTGGGCGACGTGCTCGCGGATCAATTCGGCTGGCGCTCGGCCTTCGTCTTCTCCGCCGTGACGGCGGCCATCGCCTGGACGATGGTGGCGGCGGTCGTGCCGACACACCGACCACCACCGCGCAAGCCCGCCCAGGGCGGCGGCCTGTTCGACTTCCGGCCGGTGATCCGCAACACCTCGTCCTTCGCCTATTCGGTCGTCTACTGCGTCCACACGCTGGAGATGAGCGCACTGCGCGGATGGGGCGTCGCGTTCCTCGCCTTCGTCGCCGCGCACACCGGGCTCAGCGACGAGACGCTCTCCCCCGCCCTCGTCGTCACCGTGCTGGCGCTGCTCGGCACCCTGGCCAGCATCGCCGGCAACGAAGCCTCGATCCGCTTCGGTCGCCGCCGCCTCGTCGCGACGGCGATGATCCTGTCCATCGCCTTCGCCGCCGTCGTGGGTTTCGCCGGCTCGACCCACTACTGGCTCGCCGTGGTGCTGCTGATCGCCTACGGCATGGTCGTGTGGCTCGACTCCTCGTCGGTGACGGCAGGCGCGGCAGGCAATGCCGATCCCGCTCGCCGTGGCGCCACGCTCGCGGTGCATTCGACCCTTGGCTACGCGGGCGGGTTCGTCGGTCCACTGGTCGTCGGCTGGACGCTCGACCTCGCCGGCGGCATGTCGCCGATGGCCTGGGGGCTGGCTTTCGGCGTGGTCGGCCTGCTGATGCTGTTCGCGCTCGGCATATTCCTGATGCTGAGACCCGCCGATCTCGCCGGCGATCGCCGGAACTGAAAACGCCCGCCCCGATGAAGGGGCGGGCGCCTCTCAGCTCGTACCCGTCAGGGTGCTACTCGTCGCAGCAGGGGCTCGCCTCCTCGCAGCAGGGGCTGCCTTCGTCACAGCAAGGCTGTGCCGCATGCGCCGCCGCTCCAAAGGCGAACAACAGGACGAGCGTGGAAAGAATCGTACGCAACATGTGGTTTCTCCGTTGATTGAAAAGAGACGCGTTACGGAGATTGCTTATCGCGGCGGCGGCTCGGCAGGCGCCGGATCGAGACCGGTGGCGTGGGTGCCGATTGTCTCGATCCAGGCCACTGAGAAAGTCCGGTCGGGAATCGGCAGGCCGTCCTCGGCCGGGGTGGCGGCCTGGCAACCGGGGCATGCCATGATCGGTCCGACCGTGGCGGGCCCGTCGCAGCAGGGGCACGCTTCACCCTCGACAGGCGCGGCCCGCGGTGACGCGAAGACCGCGGCCGGCAGGACGATCCAGGCCAGCGCCGCGAAAAGGACGAAGGCCGGAACGATGCGGGAGAACAAGGCGCTCACGCTCCGAGGATAGGCGATCGGCCCGGGACTGTCAGGCCCGTCAGGGCTCATTCGGCCGGGACGGCGGGCCGCGCCGTGGATTCCCGAAGCAACGGTTCGCGGAGTTCCGACAAAGCGTGCCGGCAGATCTGCCACGCACCCGAGAGGGAGAGCAGCGCCATGATCGAGCCGACCGCGAGATCGGGCCAGCCGGTGCCGCTGCCGAACACGCCCAGGGCTGCCAGCATGACGGCGACGTTGCCGATCGCGTCGTTGCGGCTGCAGATCCAGACGGAGCGCATGTTGCTGTCGCCTTCCCGGAAACGGTAGAGCATCACCGCCACGAACAGGTTGGCCAGCAGCGCAAAGAAGCCGACGACGCCCATCGTATGCGCGTCGGGCACGCGGCCGGCGAAGACGTTGTAGAGCGTGACGCCCAGGATCCACACGCCGAAGACGCCGAGCGTCGCGCCCTTCAGCAGCGAAGCGCGCGCCCGCCAGGCGAGCGCCATCCCTGCCACGCCGAGGCTCACGCCGTAATTGGCGGCATCGCCCAGGAAATCGAGCGCGTCGGCCTGCAGCGACACCGAGCCGGCCGCCGCACCGGCGACGATCTCGACCAGGAAGAACGAGGCATTGATCGCGAGCGCGATCCAGAGCGCGAGCCGCCAGCGCGGGCTGTTGAGGCTTTGCGAGCTCGAGCATTCCGCCGACTGACAGCAGGCCATGACGCACCTTGACGTTTGCGACAGGCCCAACGTAGAGGTTGTAGTTACTAGAGGGTCAAGCCGGGATGGACAGTTTCACGATCGGCAAGCTCGCAGCCGCCACCGAGACCAAGGCCGAGACGATCCGCTACTACGAGCGCATCGGCCTGCTGTCACCGCCGGAGCGGACCGGAGGCAACTACCGCGCCTACCTTCCCTCGCATCTGGCGCGGCTGCGCTTCATCCGCCGCTCGCGCGCGCTGGGCTTCTCGCTCGACCAGGTGCGTGCGTTGCTGCGCCTCTCCGACGATCGCGCCTGCTCGTGCGACGAGGTCGACCGGATCGCCAACCAGCACCTGAAGGAGGTCGAGGACAAGATCGCCGACCTGAAGAGGCTGCAGTCGGAGTTGCAGGACATGATCGGCCAGTGCCGCCGCGGCACCATCGCCGACTGCCGCATCATCGAGGCGCTGGGCACCGCGAGACCTGACCAGCCGCGAAGCTCGCTCACTTTGTCATGAGACGTACGCCGGCAACGCCGACGACGGCCGCCAGGACGAGGCGCACCACACGCTCGGAGATGACAAGGATCGCGGTGGTGCCGACAGCCGCGCCCAGCAGGGCGACACAGGCGAAGAGCGGAAGCTCCGGCGCGAATTGCTGACCGGCAAGGAGAGTGCCCGCAAGACCCGTCAACGAATTGCCGAGGATGAACGGCGCCGACAGGCCGGCAGCTTCCTTGGGCCGGGCCCAGCCGAGCACGATCAGCGCGGGCGCGATGAAGACGCCGCCGCCGATGCCGGAGAGGCCGGAGAGAAAGCCGGCCACCACGCCAATGCCTGCCAGGCCCAACCGGGAAGCCGCGACACCCGGCAGGATGGCCGTCGCAGGCCGGGCGACCATCAGAACGGCCGTCGCAAGCAGCAGAACGCCCGTCACGGACACGTAGAGTCCCGAAGGCAGGGCGATCAACCCACCGACGAACGCGGCGGGGAGCGCGGGACCGGCCAGGGCCATCAACCGGCGCCAATCGATCAGGCCGGCCGCGTTGAGCCGCCAGCTCGTATAGGACGCGGCAACGACGTTCATGGCGAGCGCCGTCGGTCGAAGCTGGTCGACCGGAACGCCGCCCACGGCCATGACCGCAAGAAAGCCCGTCCCGCCGGCCTGGCCGACCGTGGCGTAGACGACCGAAATGGCGAACAGGGCCAGCGCGAGCAGCATTATGCCACCCCTTCAGTCGAACCCGACATACTTCACGAACTCCTCGGCCGGCGTGCGCTCGGACTTCACGGCGTTGGCGGCGAAGCTGTCGTCGGGATAGCCCAGCGCGACGCAGGTCATGATGGCCTCGTCGTCGGGGATGCTCGCGACCTCGCGCACGATGTCGGAGCGCGAGATGCCCTGCCCGTTCACCACGGCGCCGATGCCGCGGTCCCAGGCGGCCAGCACGATGCCGTAACACAGCGCGCCGAGATCGAAATGGCAGGTGGCGCCGGGATCGAGCACGCGGTCGTAGGTCAGCACCAGCGAGACCGGCGCGTCGAACTGGCGGAAGCCGCGCATCACCCAGTCCTGGCGCATCGCCTTGTCGTCGCGCGCGATGCCCATGGCGGCGAAGAGCTGCTTGGCGATGTCGACCTGGCGCTGGCGATGGGCGCCTTCGTAGGGGCCGTGGGTGAAGATATCCCGCTTCGAGGGCCTGCCCGCCGCCATCTCCTCCATGTTGCGCCGCCGCACCTCGTCGAGCGGCGCGCCGGTCAGCACATGGACGTGCCAGGGCTGGCTGTTCATCGACGAGGGCGCGCGCTTGGCGTCCTCGATGATCTCCTGAATTACGGACTTGGGTACCGCCCTGTCCGCGAATCCCCGCACGCTGCGGCGGCTGTGCACCAGTTCCTGGAAGTCCATGTTTCCTCACACCTTCATCCTGCGCGGCAAGATAACAGCCGCGCCGGGTCGGGAAACACGAAGCCGCGGCGCCGTTTCACTCCTCGGCAATGGAGGTGACACTGAATGGAGATTTCACAACTGCACATTTTGTGCAAAAGTGCAGGGAATCATCATGAGGGCGCCCGGTGAACGAATTTCTTCTCGAAATAGCCCTGGACGTCACCTTCGCCGGCCTCGTCGTCCTTCTCCTGCGCCACGTGTGACAGGGCGGCCTGCGTCGAGCGTACCGGAGATATTGACTCCCCCGCATAGCTCTGGGTAGCGTCGATCCGGTGCGATGCAACCGTAGGGTTGCGCTTGGGGGAGGCCATGAAAAGACGATCGTTTCTGGCGCTTGGGGGCGCCTGCGCGCTGTGCGGCTGTGCCGGGGCGGTTCATCAGCTTCCGCAGGTCAGCGACAGCCATCTCAGCCTGGCACAGAGCGAGGTGCAGGGTGCCGGCGGGCCGCCGGCGCGCCGCATGCTGACGGACGAACAGGCGGAAGAGATCATGCGCTCCGCCCTCGCCCGCATCCGGCCGCCGGCCGACCAGATGTGCCGCGAGATGAACGTCGGCGTGTGCAACTGGCGGTTCATGGCATCGGCGAACCGCTCGATGAATGCCGGCGCCGGCGCCAACGGCCTGATCTTCATCAACCGCGGCGTCGTCGAATATGCCGGCAACGAGGAGGAGGTCTGCCTCGTGTTCGCGCACGAGATCGGCCACCAGGCGGCCGATCACATCGCCACGAGCCAGCGCAACCAGACGACGGGCGCGCTGATCGGCGCCATCCTCCTAGGGGCGGCCGGTGCCGCCGCCTCCTATCGCAGCCCTTATGTCGGCCAGCTGACGCGCTCGGCGATGGACACCGGTGCCAGAGCCGGCGGCGCGATCGGCCGCATCTCCTTCTCCAAGGAGCAGGAGCGCGAAGCCGATTATCTCGCGGCGGTGATCCTCTATCGCTCGAATGTCGATCTCGACAAGGCGCGCGGCATGCTGGTCACCCTGGCCCGCGCCTCGGGGCGTCGCGACACCGGCATGCTCGACACCCATCCTGCCGGCCCCGATCGTCTCGCGAGCTGGGATCAGGCCGTTGCCGAGATCCGTGCGTCGCAGGGCGCATTGCCGGCGCGGGCCTAGGGACGGCCGCTATCGGATAATGTCGCGGATATCGTTGTTGCGCCATGGCGCCGGCAGGCTGGTCTGCGGGCAGTAGCGGTACTCGTACGTGCTGCTCCCTTCCCGGCCCCGGAATGTCGTCGCGTTGGGGACTTCGTAGGTCCGCGTCACGGATGGGCCTGGGCGGCCGTCGAGCTCCTCGGACACGGCCGTGACCACAAAGGTCGTCGGACCGACCTTGTCGATTTTCCGGAAGCTGGTGATGACGCGCGACACGTTCATTCCCGTGCGCGTCACCAGCATGAGCGTCGCGTTGGAAGCCGTCGCGCAAGTGGCTTGCGTGCTGACATAGAAACCGCGTTGCAGGGGCAGGCTGGCAACGATCTCCGCACCGACGGCTTGGGGCAGCGACAACGCCGGAATCAGGGCCAGCAACCCGGCAACGACAGCCGACCGCCGCCCGGCGGGATTAGATCGCCTGAGGGACATGATGAAGAACTCCGGGAACGTTCGGGGAGAAGGAGGCGCGGCGAGAGCGCCCCAAACACTCCCGCCGCCCCCCCTCCATCAGCCGACGTCCCGTCGGACACGGCCGGGCGATTTGCGATCTTTCGCCAGACAGACCGTGTCAGAAGAACGACCGCCGCGGTATTACCCGTTTGGGTACCTGCCCGTGGTGCCGGCCGGGGGTTCACGGAACGAATACCCCGTGGAGAACGGCCGCGGCGATCGCCTGCGTCTTGTTGGAAACGCCCAGCTTGCGGCAGGCATTGAGGAGATGCTTCTTCACCGTGTCCTCGGAGACATGCAGGATTGCGCCGATTTCCCAGCGTGTCTTGCCCTTGGCCGACCATGCCAGCACATCGATCTCGCGAGGCGTGAGGCGTCGTCCGATGGGCGCAGTCCCGTCCGTTCCGCCCCGGTCCATGCCCAGGGAGACGACCTTCTCGTGGAGGTACGCGGCAATGAGATGAAGTTCGTGGCGGCGTGCGACAAAAAGCCGGTCGAAGACGCGGTCCGGGCAGTCGTTGCAGACGGTCAGCGTGGCCAGTGCATTCTTCGGTCCATGCAGGGGGATGCAGGCGCCCGCCCGCAGACCGAAGTCTAGCGCGTCGCTGAAAACGGGCTTCTGCGCCTTCGACAGAGCATCGCGCGGCAGCTCGGTCCATAGGAAAGGCCGCAAGGAAACAGCCGACCGGCTGGCGATGATATCGTGGCTCTTGAAGTCCGACCGAGTGTAGTGCGCCGTCCACTCCGCCGGATAGTTCGTGAGACAGAAGGGCCGTCGCGGCCCCTCGGTCGGCCATAGAACCCAGTAGGCAAAGCGTTCGAAGCCGAGCGCCTGGATGTGCTTTTCGAGAATCGACAGGATCTGGTCGCGATCATCGGTCCGATCGATCTCGGCGATGAACGAGTCGATATGCGCGAGCCTCTTCCCGGTCAAGTCGCGACGACACCCCCAAGTAGCATAATTATCATATGTTAACTTTCACAGGTTGCATAGCGGCATCCCAAGCGCAAGGGTGACATTGCCAACCGCCAAACCGCGATCGTCGACAGCAGGAACGTGCTAGCCAGCTCGCCTGTGCGAGGGCTTCTCGGCCCAGGGCCACGTCCGGGCCGCTTCAACCAGATGATCGACGAACGATGAGACGCGCAGCGAGACGGCAGAGTTCTTGTAATAGACGGCATGCATCGCCTGTGTGGTGCCGTTGCTCTGGTTCGCCAGGACTTCCACCAGCTCGCCACGCGCCCGCTCGCCGACGGTCATGAAATCCGACAGGCACACGATGCCTTGTCCGTTCAAGGCCAGCCGGTGCAGGACCTCGCCGCTGCTGGCCGCGATGTCGGGCCGGATGTGCAGGGTCCTGTCGTTGCCCTGGCGCACTGGCCAGGCGTTCAGGCTGTCGGGTTGACTGAACCCCAGCAGCACGTGATCGCGAAGATCAGCCGCCGTCGCGGGCTGGCCGTGGCGCTTGATATAGGCCGGGCTCGCCAGGAGCCTCAGGCGGCAATGGCACAGCAGCCGGCTGTGCAGCGTCGAGTCCTTCAGCGGGCCGATCCGGATGGCGAGGTCGATGCGCCGCTCCAGCAGGTCGATGAAGCCCTCGTTGTTGCTCAGCTCCAGCTCGACCAGCGGATAGCGCCGTCGGTAACCGTCCATCAAGGGTGCCAGGACATGCAGCATGACCGGCGTGGAGGCGTCGATCCTGAGTGGTCCGGAGGGTTGGCCATGTCGCTGCGCCAGGCGCTCCTCGGCGGCCTGGACCGACGCCATGATGGCCCGTGCATCCTCGAGGAAGCTGCAGCCTTCGTCCGTCAGGTCGAGGCGTCGCGTCGTGCGGCGCAGCAACGTCGTGCGCAGCGCCTTCTCCAGCCGGCGCAGCAGACGGCTGGTGGTGGAGACAGGCTGCCCCAGCCGCAGCGCCGCGGCCGTCAGCGAGCCGGTGTCGACCACGGTGAGGAAGACCTCGATCTCTTCCAGGGAGAATTTCATCTTCCCATTTTTAGCAAAAGTATTTCCGATCCGCAGGCCCTTATGAGCAAAAGCGGGAACGCAATATGGGAGGCTCCCAACGCCCGATCGGAGCCGCAAGCCCTTCATGACCACGCCCGCCACCCCCGCCAGCGCCTTCTGGCCCCTCCTCGCCCTCGCCATCGGCGCCTTCGGCATCGGAACGACCGAGTTCGGCCCGATGGGCATGTTGCCAACCATCGCCCAGGGCGTCGACGTGTCGATCCCGACCGCCGGGATGCTCGTCTCGGCCTATGCGGTCGGCGTCATGGTGGGTGCCCCGGTCATGACATTGCTGCTCTCCCGCTGGCCGCGCCGCCGGGCCCTGATCGTGCTGATGGCCATTTTCACCGCCGGCAACCTGCTGTCGGCGGTGGCGCCCGACTATGAGAGCCTGCTCGCCTCGCGCCTCGTCACCAGCTTCAACCACGGTGCCTTCTTCGGCCTGGGTTCGCTTGTCGCGGCAAGCCTGGTGCCGCCCGAGAAGCAGGCAAGTGCGGTGGCGGCGATGTTCATGGGCCTGACGATCGCCAATGTGGGCGGCGTGCCCGCGGCGACGTGGCTGGGACAGGCCATCGGATGGCGGGAGTCGTTTGCCGCCATCGCGGTGCTGGGCCTGGTTGCCATGGTCTCGCTGCGGCTCGCGCTGCCGGTGGGCGATGCGGGACAGCGTGTCGACATTCGTGCCGAACTGCGCGTCATCGGCCGGCCGTCCGTGCTGATGGCACTCACGACCACGGTGATGGGCGCCGGCGCGATGTTCACCCTGTACACCTACATCAGCCCGTCGCTGGAGACCCTTGCCAAGGCGTCGCCGGGTTTCATCACCGCGATGCTGGTGCTGATCGGCATCGGCTTCACGATCGGCAATGCGGTCGGCGGCAAGCTGGCCGACCGTTCGGTCGACGGTGCGCTGATCGGCGCCCTGCTGTTGCTGATGGCCTCGATGTTCGCTTTCCCCTGGCTGGTCGCCAGTCCGCCGGGCGTGGCGCTCGGCTTGCTGGTGTGGGGTGCGGCCGCCTTTGCCGTGGTGCCGCCCCTGCAGATGCGGGTGATGCGCGCGGCCACCGGCGCCCGGGGGCTCGCTTCCTCGGTGAACATCGGCGCGTTCAATCTCGGCAATGCGCTGGGCGCGGCCCTCGGGGCGGAGATGCTGCGCGCAGGCTTCGGCTATGATGCCGTCGCGATCGGCGGCGGCGTGCTGGCGCTGCTGAGCCTGATGCTCGTGCTCGCACAGATCCGTGTCATGCGCCGCGAACTCGCTCCTCTGCCGCCGGCCGGCGATTGAACGGGGCTACGCCTCGTCTTCCTCGTCGCCTTCCGTCTCCCTGATGGAGATCGCGTCGGCGAAGCGCTTGGCGACGGCGGGAAGGCCCGCCGCCTCTGCAGCGCGCAGGCCCTCGCGATTGGCGTCGAGCCGGGCGAAGTCTTCCGGCGGCGCCGCAGCCAACGCTTTCTCGATCAGGTCGATGGCTTCGCGATACTTCTGCTGGCCGCGCAGGGCGGCCGACACCTTGATGGCGTCTATCAGGCTGCTCATGAACTGCAATCTCCTCCCGAATGCGAGGCATTGAACGGGACGCGGAAAGAGAAGTTGCCGGCTACGGTCACCCGCCGAACCGACCCCATGCCATTGCCTCACACAAGCCCATCGCTCCTCATCGAAACGACGCAATCCGGCGTCACATGGCGGCATCATTCGACATTGCGGGAGGGACTTGTGTCGCTGAGAACTCACATGCTGTGCGCTTTGCTGGCAGTCGCTTCTTCGACCGCAGCATTGGGCACGGCCGCATGGGCCGCCAACGAGGGCATCCCCAACACGGCGCAGGATACGACGCAAGGCGCGTCGCCCGCCGCGCCCAACATGGGCACCAACTCGCAACCGGGCACGCCCGGCACTCGCGCCTGTCGTCAGGCGACGGCCCGCCCTCAGCTCACCCCTGAACAGGTAGCGCAGCGCAAGGCCGCCAAGCAGGCGGCCCGCCAAGCCTCGGGTTCGACCGGGCATCCGCCGCAGGGCATGGCCCACGCCGGCAAGCCCAAGCACGCCAAGCTCCCGCTTTGCTGAAAGCCGCACGCTCTAAGCGCGCGCCTCCTGCCAGTGCGGATAGGTGACGTAGGCGGTGACGGCGCCGTTCTCGTGCGCTCGGATGATGACGGCTTCGCCCTTGGGCATGTAGACGATCTCGCCCGGCCCCGCCGTCACAGTGACGCCTCGGCTGGTCACGGATAGATGCCCTTCGAGGACCAGCATAACGTCGTCGACAGCCATGGTCTCGTCGAGGCTCTGGTTGGGCCCATAACGACCGTAGCCGATCGTGATCGGCCCGCCGTGGCGCTGGTCGATCACGTTGCCCGCGAAGATGTCGGCGCCCTGCCCCGGCGAGCGTTCGAGCTTTGCGTCGGCTAGAGAGAATTTTGTGACTTTCATGGTCAGCGACTGCTCCTAGATGCAGCAGGTCGCCAAACGTCCTTCCAACATCAAGGTTGCCCTAGCCAAACGGTCGAGACCAAACGGCCTCGCTCTCAACAAAAGGTCCAATTTACAACGAAAACTTGGGGTAATAACTTTTGAGGATGCCCCTCGACTGGAAAATGCAATCCACGCTCAAGCTGGTCACCGTCGTTGCCGAAGGGGACGTCTTCCGGCGGGATGTCGAGGCCTATCTCTCGACGGTCAAAGGCGCGAAAGCGAGCGAATGGCGCAAGCTCGTCGATGCGCGCTCCGCCCGTTTTGTCCTCGATCGGGAAGATGTGAATGCGATCGGCACGATCCTTCGTGCCGCCGATGCGGCACGCACGATGGGCCCTCTTGCCTTCGTTGTGCCGGAAAGCGAGACCCCCGAGCTGCTGCGACTGCTCGGGTTCCTGGCGGCGGCCAAGCGACCCATGCGCATATTTCGCGAGATCGCACCGGCAGAGAAATGGCTCAAGACGGCCCATGTCATGAGCGACCAGCCGAGCATGACGGCGACCTGCTCGTAGACAGGTCGCTTGCCGCGGCGTGGCCCTCTCAGTCCCGCCCGCCCTTCAGCCGGGGCTCGTGCGTGTGATGGGAATCGCGCTCGCCGCCACCTCCGGAAATACCGGTACGCTTGTCGCTGTGCGAGTCCTCGGGACGCTCGCCTCGCGGCTGCGACTTCTCCGGATGCTTGGCATTCTCGTGAGACGCGCCCGGACCGCCGATACGGTCGGAATTGGGATGCTTGCTGCTCATGGGATCACCGGTCCTGCTGGTAGCCCTGATTGTGGGTGTTCTGCGAGATGTTGCCGGGACCGCCCTGCTCCTTGGGATTGTCGATGCGGTTGGCGCGCTTGGCCTCTTCTCGCGTGATCTCGCCCTCGGCGGCTTCGGCGCCCGGCCCCTTCGGCGAACGGCTTGCGGGTGGCACGGGGGGTTGCTTGGCCATGGGTTTCTCCTCGGTCTGTCTGGACGTGCCGAGTCAATGATCGAGCGCCCTGGGCGTTGCGGTAAAACCTCTCTCTGCCGGAACGACGACAGGCCGGCGGGGTTATCCCGGTCCTGAACCACGCAAAGGGATTGCGGATCATGGACCACACCAAGCATGTCCGTCTGACGGCCGAAGAATTGAGTGCCGACGTCCTGGAGGATGCAACGATCTACGGCCCCGGTGACGAGAAGATCGGCACGGTCGCGCATCTCCACGGATCCGGCCCGACGGCCCAGATCGTGATCGATGTCGGCGGCTTCCTCGGCATCGGCGCCAAGCCGGTCGGCGTCCCGATCAGCGGCCTCGACTTCATGCGCGACGAGGACGGCGACGTCCACGCCGTTACGAACTGGACGAAGGACCAGCTGAAGGCGATGCCCGAGCATCGCGATCCCTAGTCGATCGGACAGTAATCGCCGCGCGGTAGAGAACGCACGAGCGGGCATGTCAGCATGCAACCCGCGCTACGAGAAGGTCGCCTTGGGAGGATCGGCTGCGCGATGCAGGCGCATGTCGAGCAGGCCTATCGCTCACCAAGCAATCTGCGCATCGAGGCGCCGGCGCAGCCCGGCCGAGCGGCCCTCAGCCAGCCGGTCGAGAGCGCTGACCATTATCTGCAGGCGATAGTTCACCAGCGCTCCATCATACCGCGACCACCGGATCGAGGCGCCGCGTAACGCGCCCGGACGGGTGTTGTTCCGGTAAGGACCGGAAAGATGCGGAGCGACGCAAGGTCGTCGTTTGCTGTTTGAGAATCCCAACCAGCGAACCAGATATGGCATGGTCCGAAGGCATCGAAGCCTTCGAGACAGTAAAGAGAGTCCCCAAGTCACCGGACGACTTGTCGAATTTACGGGCGATCACCTTAAGCCATGTGAGGAACGATCCTGATGAGTGAGACACCACCGGCCCTCAACAATGCCATCGCTTCCCGGCTGGCCCTGCCGGCCCGCGATGAGGACGTCGCTGCCTTGCGCAGAGGCGTTATCCGGAAGCTGACTTATTCCGTCGGCAAGGATCCGGTGGTCGCAACCACGCGTGACTGGTTCATCGCCACGGCGCTCGCGGTCCGCGACCGCATCGTCGATCGCTGGATGCAGTCGAGCCGCGACACCCAGGCGGAAAAGCGCAAGCAGGTCTATTACCTGTCGCTGGAGTTCCTGATCGGCCGCCTGCTGATCGACAACCTGAACAACCTCAACCTGCTCGACCCCATGCGGGCTGCCCTGGCCGAGCTGGGCGTGAACCTCGATACGCTGCGCGACATCGAGCCCGATGCGGCGCTGGGCAACGGTGGCCTCGGGCGGCTGGCGGCCTGCTTCATGGAAAGCATGGCCACGCTCTCCGTGGCCGCCTACGGCTACGGCATCCGCTACAATCACGGGCTTTTCCGCCAGGTCATCCAGAACGGCTGGCAGCAGGAATATCCCGAATCGTGGCTGTCCCTCGGCAACCCCTGGGAGTTCGAACGTCCCGAGGCCAGGCACGAAATCCATTTCGGCGGAACCGTGGAAGCGCTGGGCGGCGATCACGCCGACGAGACGAGCATCCGCTACGTCTGGCATCCCGCCGAAACGATCGATGCGATCGCCTACGACACGCCGGTGCCGGGCTGGCGGGGAAAGCACGTGAACACCCTGCGCCTGTGGTCGGCGCGCGCACCGGACCCTTTGCGGCTGGACGCCTTCAACCAGGGCGACCATGTCGGTGCGAGTGCTGCCCGGGCACGCGCCAACGCGATCTCGCAGGTCCTCTATCCCAGCGAACACACGCCGGCCGGCCAGGAACTCCGCCTGCGCCAGGAGTACTTCTTCTCGGCCGCCTCGCTCGCCGACCTGATCGGCCGGCACATCGAGCAGTACGGCGACGTCCGCAACCTCGGCGAGTATGCCTCCGTCCAGCTGAACGATACCCATCCCGCCATCGCGGTCGCGGAGCTGATGCGCCTGCTGGTGGACGAGCATGCCCTGCCCTGGCCCGAGGCCTGGCAGATCACGCAGGCGGTGTTTTCCTACACCAATCATACTCTGTTGCCGGAAGCGCTGGAGACCTGGCCGGTCCAGCTCATGGAACGCCTGCTGCCGCGTCACATGCAGATCATCTATCTCATCAACTCGCGTCATCTGGCCCATATGCCCGCCGACAAGCAGCGGGACGCCTCGCTGGTTGCGGCGCTGTCGCTGATCGACGAGCACAACGGTCGCCGCGTCCGCATGGGCTCGCTGGCCTTCATCGGCTCGCACAGGGTCAACGGCGTGTCGGCCCTGCATACCGGACTGATGCGGCAGACCGTCTTCCGCGACCTCAACGAGCTCTATCCGAACCGCATCGTCAACAAGACCAACGGCATCACCTTCCGCCGCTGGCTCTTCGAGGCCAACCCGGGATTGACCCGCCTGCTCGTCGATGTCGCGGGCGAAAAGGTGATGGACGATCCGCGGGCACTCGAGACGCTGGCCAAGAGCGCCGGCGACGCCGCACTGCATGACCGGTTGATCGCCGTCCGCCGCGCCAACAAGGCGGCGCTTTCGGACCGCATCGCCGATACGCTGCAGATCCGCATCGACCCGGATGCGATGTTCGACGTCCAGATCAAGCGCATCCACGAATACAAGCGCCAGCTCCTCAACATCCTCGAAACCGTGGCGCTCTATCAGTCGATGCGGATGTATCCGACGCGCGAATGGACACCGCGGGTCAAGCTCTTTGCCGGCAAGGCCGCGAGCAGCTACCACCGCGCCAAGCTGATCATCAAGCTGATCCACGATGTCGCCGCCCGCGTGAACAACGACCAGACGATCCGGGGCATGCTGAAGATCGTCTTCGTGCCCGACTACAATGTCAGCCGCGCCGAGCGGATCATCCCGGCCGCGGATCTTTCCGAGCAGATCTCGACGGCCGGACTGGAAGCGTCGGGGACCGGCAACATGAAGCTGGCGCTCAACGGGGCGCTCACCATCGGCACGCTGGACGGCGCCAACATCGAGATCGGCGAACATGTCGGCTGGGAGAATATCTTCATCTTCGGCATGACCGCCGAGGAGGTGAATGCGCGACGGGCCGCGGGCAACGATTCGAAGAAATCCATCGAGGCGTCACCCGATCTCCTCGACGCCATCGGTGCCATCCGCTCCGGGCTCTTCTCTCCCGACGAGCGCGATCGCTACCGCGAACTGGTCGACGTCCTCACGCATCACGACACCTTCATGGTCTGCGCCGATTTCGATGCCTATGCCGAGAAGCAGCATCAGGTCGCCGCCCGGTGGCGCGACCGCAAGGATTGGTGGCAGGCCAGCGTGCTGAACACGGCCCGGATGGGCTGGTTCTCCTCCGACCGCACGATCCGCGAATACTGTGATGACATCTGGAACATCAAGGTCGACACTCCGTGACGCCGGCGGCGAAGAGGGATGCCATGTCGAACGACCACGACCACAAGCATGGGCACGATCACGATCATCACCATGACCACGAGCATGGCTCCGAGCTTTCGGAGATGCAGCTTCGCGTCCGCGCGCTCGAGACCATCCTGACCGAGAAAGGCTACGTCGATCCGGCGGCGCTCGATTCGATCATCGAGACCTACGAGACGAAGATCGGGCCGCATATCGGCGCGCAGGTCGTGGCGCGCGCCTGGGCCGATCCAGAATTCCGCATGGCGTTGCTCGCGGACGCCAGCAAGGCGATCGCGCAGCTCGGCCTCGAGCAGAAGGTCGGCGATCACCTGATTGCCGTGGAGAACACGCCCACGACGCACAACATGATCGTCTGCACCCTGTGCTCCTGCTACCCGTGGGATGTGCTGGGACTGCCACCCACCTGGTACAAGTCGGCGCCCTATCGCTCCCGCACCGTGAAGGAGCCGCGCAAGGTGCTGGCCGATTTCGGCGTCACCCTGCCCGACGAGACGAAGGTCCGCGTGTGGGACTCGACGGCGGAGACGCGCTTCATCGTCCTGCCGATGCGACCCGCCGCGACCGAAGGCTGGTCCGAGGAGAAGCTCGCCGAACTGGTCACGCGCGATTCGATGATCGGCACCGGCTTCCCGAAGCAAGCGAACGAGGTCGCGGCATGAACGGCGTCCACGACATGGGCGGCATGGACGGCTTCGGCAAGGTCACGCCCGATCCGCACGAAGTTCCCTTCCATGCCGACTGGCAGGCGCGCTCCTTCGCACTCAACAGGGTCATGGGCTCGGCCGGTGAATGGAACATCGACGTGGGCCGCTACTGGATCGAGACGCTGCCGCCCGCGGTCTATCTCTCCTCGTCCTATTACAAGAAGTGGTTCCTGCGCCTCGAACGGCTCTGCCTCGACCGCGGCCTCCTCTCCGATGCGGAACTGGCGGCCGGTCACTCAAGTGGCCCTGGCCGTCCATTGAAGCGTCAGCCGCTGTCCGGCGCGAAGGCCGGCGCTTCGGTGAGCCGCCCCAACCACGACCAGCCGCCGCGCGCGCCGGCCGTCTTCAAGGTCGGCCAGAAGGTTCGTGCGAAGAACATCCATCCCCATTCGCACACCCGCCTGCCGCGCTTCGCGCGCGGCCACCTCGGCACGGTCGGGCGCATCCAGGGCTGCCACACCTATCCCGACGCGATGGTCGAGAAGGGAATCAAGCAGGGCGAATGGCTCTACACCGTCGTGTTCGACGGAAGGGAACTGTGGGGACCCGATGCGGAAGACGGCGCCACCATCTCCATCGAGGCCTTCGAGCCGTACCTGGAGCCGGCCTGATGCCGTCGGATCTCACGTCCGTTCGCGCGGCGCTGGAAGCCGTGCCGGGAATCCCCTGCGAAGGCGAAGCGCCGGTCTTCGCCGAGCCCTGGCAGGCCCAGGCCTTCGCCATGGCGCTCACCCTGCAGCAGCGCGGCGTCTTCTCCTGGCACGAATGGGCCGACGAACTCGGCGCCCAGATCAAGGCCGCCATTGCCGAGGGCGATCCCGACGACGGCACGACCTACTACCGCCACTGGCTCGCAACGCTCGAACGGCTCGTCGCGCGCAAGGGCATTGCCTCGCCGGAAACGCTCGACCGCTACTATCACGCTTGGGACCATGCCGCGGATCGCACGCCGCACGGCCAGACGATCGAACTCAAGCGGGAAGACTTTCGCTGACACCGTGACCGGCATGTAGGCCGGACCAGATCGCCGACGCGACGACGCCGGCTCGATCCCCCAAGCCGGGGCAAGACATGTTTGCTCATACCAACTAAACATACCCCCGTTCTTGGGGGAGATTCGCCATGGCGTATGTCGTCGAGACCGGTACAGCCGGCACCAATGGCACGAACGGTCTTGAGCCCAATGGCAATGGTGGCGATGGGGGCAATGGCGGCCCGGCCCTCGCGACCGCCGACTCGACCAGCGAAGACTCCATCGCTCTGGCCTATGGCGGTTCAGGCGGCATCGGCGGCGACGGCGCCGAGACCAGCGGCAATGCCGGCGCGGGCGGCCAGGGCAGCCAAGGGCGTGCGATCGCCCGAACGTCGGCGAGTACCCCCGGGGGCGAGACCCTCGCCACCGCCGAGGGATATGGCGGCGACGGTGGCGCGGCGGGCACACCCGGTTCGGCCGGTGCGGGTGCCGCCGGCGGCGCAGGCGGCAAGGCGCGCGCGAACTCGACCGCCAGCAACGCCGACGGCGACGCAAGGGCGACCAGTACTGCCCGCGGTGGCAACGGTGACATCGGCAATGACGGCACCGGCGGAGCGGGCGGTGATACCGGCGTCAAGGGTGCCCTTTCGACGGCCGAGGTCCATGCCGGTGCGGGAGCGACCGGCTGGGCCACCATCGACCACGCGGGCGGCAATGGCGGCCTCGGCACTGGCGCCGGTTCAGGCGGCAAGGGTGGTTTGGCCAGAGTCATCAACGGCGTGACCGGCTCGACCGATTTCGGCACGCTGCATCTCGATCAGACGGCGACTGGCGGCAATGGCGGCGCGGCCTCCGATTTCGGTCGCGGCGCCTCCGGCGGCGTCGCCAAATCGACTCTCGCCTTCGACGACACGGCCAACCCGACGGCCAGCAGCACTGTCGCAGCGCAGTCGATTGCTCAGGGCGGCGGGGGCGGCACTGGCGCAGCCGGTGGCGGCGCGGGCGGCGAGGCCATCGCAACAAGCAATCTCAAAGGATACACCTACCTCAGTTCCTATGCCGATGCGCGCGGCGGCTTTGGTGGCGCGGGCACTGGCGACGGGAATGGCGGCAATGGGGGCGCCGCGTCGGCCTCCGCGGTCAACGGCAACCAGGTGACCCCGACGCCGACGGACGGCAACGTCACCGCCTCCGCCCTCTCCCAGGGTGGAAACGGCGGCGATGCCTATGGCTCGGGCTTCCGTGCCGGCAACGGCGGCAAGAGCAGTGGCACCGCGACGGTCGACACCGTCGTCGACTCGGAGGCAAGTGTCTCGGTCACCGGCGGCTCCGGCGGCTGGGGCTATGGTGGCGCCCAGGCCGGCAACGGCGGTTCGGTCACCTTGAACAACGCGGCAAGCGGCCAGGCCGTGAATGCCACCCTCACCCTCAGGCAGCTCGCCATCGGCGGCAATGGCGGCGGCGCCGAGGACAGTGGCTATGCCGGCTCGGCCGGCGCGGCGGTTTCCAACCTGAGTGTAAATGATACGACCGCGACGTCGGTCACGCTGGAATCGACAGCTGACGCCGGTGACGCAGGCTCGGCGCATGCGCCCGGCCGCACCTCTGGCGGAGCCGCAGCCACAGCGACGAGCAGCGCCACCCTCACGGGAGAAAGCGCAAGCGCCACCTCGACCGCGAGCGGCGGCGACGGCGGCAGCATAATGCCGGGGTCGGGCGGTAGCAGAGAGGGCAGCGGTAGCGCGGGCGGCAATGCCAAGGCAACGGCCTTTGCCCAGGCCGGCCTCAGCGCCACAGCCCAGGCGGAAACGACCGGCGGCAATGGCGGCACCGCCTTGCTTGCGGGCTATCGCGGCGGCAACGGCGCATCGCTCACCAAGGCGACCAGCGCGACGGCCATTACGACGACCGAAGGCGGCGGCACCGAGGCCGCGGCGACAGTGACACAGACCGCCGGCAATGGTGGCACGGGTTACGATGGAGCCGATGGCGGCAATGGCGGCGGCAGCACGCTCGGCACCGCGGCGGTGGCCGTCGGTGCTGCCAACTGGACGATGTCGCAAACGGCAGTCGGCGGTAACGGTGGCGAAGGCCAATCCGGCGGTCTGGGCGGCGCCGGCGGCGCGGCGCTCTCGTCCGTTACCCATAGTGTGCTCGATGAGGCCAACGCCGGCATCGCGACCAACGAAGCTACCGGAGGCAACGGCGGCAACGGCGACTCGGGCGGCGCGGGCGGCAATGCCACGGCCTCCTCCTCGATCTCGCGAGGGGGCGGCGATGTCGACGGTGCCGTAACGGCGACCGGCGGCTATGGCGGCGATAGCTCCGGCAGCGGCAATGCCGGCGCCGGGGGAGCGGCCGGTGTGACGGCGACGATCAGCGCCGGTCACCGCGCCACCACCAGCAGCACGGCAACGGGCGGCGCCGGCGGCCGGGGCGATCTCTATTCGACGGCCGCCAATGGTGGCATGGGCGGCGCGGTCGTCCAGGCCGGCGCCAGTGCCCTGTCCTTCGGTAACTCCGATGCGATCGCCACAACCAATGCCACCGGCGGCGACGGCGGCACGGGCATCGGCAGTGGCTACGTGGGTGGCGCGGGCGGTGCGGTCAGCGGCATATCGGCCAATGCACAAAGCGCCGGCAGCGCCGCCGTGACGGTCGAAGCGACCGGTGGCAAGGGCGGCGACGGCATCGAGGGCGCCAATGGCGGCGCAGGCGGCGCGGTCACGGCCAGCAAGGTTATGAGTGGCACCGCGGCGAACCTGACGCTGGCCGCGAACCTCACCGGCGGCGCAGGCGGCGAGGCCCCGGACGCGACGGGCGGCATTGGCGGTGACGTGACCGCCGGCCTCTCGATGACGAACACCGGTACGGCCACGGACGCCAGCGTCACGGCTAACGGCGGCCAGGCCGGCGCCGGAGCCAGCGGCGGCGCGGGCGGCGCGGCGACGATCAAGTCCATCGTCACGCTGGTCGGCGGCACGGCTGGCGCCGAGGCGACGGGCGGCAACGGCGGCAACGGTTCGACCGGCGCCGCCGCGGCGGGCGGCAATGCAACGGCAAGCAACTCCGTCGTATCCACCGGCGTCGAACAGTCGGCTTTGACCACCACCACGGCCCGCGGCGGCCGTGGCGGCGACAATGAGGAGAGTGGTCCGGGTGGTGCCGGCGGAACGGCCAGTGCGGCGGGGTCTTCCGTCACTGGTGGCGTGGCCAGCGCCGGCGTCACGGCGATCGGCGGAGATGGCGGCAACTCTATTGCCGCCAGCGGCGGTGCAGGTGGTGCCGTCGTCAGGGCCAACGCGACCTCGAAAACCAGTGGTAACTTCCTGTCCACCGCCGACGTCGAAACCTTGGGCGGCTCCGGCGGCGAGGGGAGCGGCAGCGGCATGTCGGGCGGCGCGGGTGGTGTGGTCAGCGGCGTCACGGCCAATGCCCAGACCCTTGGCGTCGGCAGCGCCTCGGTCATCGCGACCGGTGGCCGAGGCGGCGATGGCATCGACGGCGCCCACGGCGGCGCCGGCGGCGCTGTCTCGGTCGCCAATGCGGTGAGCGGCACTGCCGCCGACCTGATGCTGAGCGCGCTCAGCACTGGCGGCGCGGGTGGCGACTCCGCCGGCGCAACCGGCGGCAAGGGCGGCAACGCCCTCGCCCGCTTCGTCGCGACGAACACCGGGGAACAGACAATTGCCAATGTCACCGCCACGGGCGGCAAGGGCGGTAACGGCAGTGTCGGCGGCGTAGGCGGTACGGCCACGGCCAAAACGGGGATGACGTTGGTCGACGGCAACGTGATCTCCCTGGCAACCGGCGGTAATGCCGGCGACAGCTCGGCTGGCGCCGGCCAGGCGGGCGGCAAGGCAACGGCCATCGCCCGCGCCTCGGTGACATCGACCGGCACCGACAACGACGTGCAGGCTACCGCCATCGGCGGCGATGGCGGTGCGTCGGGCACCGGTTACCGGGGCGGCGCGGGCGGCGTGGCCGCCGCGACGGCCACGGGCACCGGCGTGACCGGAGGCACCATCACCGTCACGGCCCTGCAGACGGGCGGCAATGGCGGCAGCGGCGGCGGTGCCGGCGCGGCCTCCCGGATGGACAATGCGGTGTCCGGCATGGCTGCGGACGGCTATGTGACGCTGAAGCAGGTCGCGACCGGCGGCAACGGCGGCGACGGCGACGGGATTGCAAGCGGCAACGGCGGCAATGCCATCTCGACACTCGACGTCGAGAACTGCGGCTGCAGCAGCCCCGTCACCGCCTCGATGACCGGCTCCTCCACGGCAGTCGGCGGCAATGCCGGCAACGTCCTGTCGGGCGCTGTCGATGCACGGGCCGGCGGCAACGCCCAGGCGGAGCTTGCGCTGCTGGATGACGGCATCCTGCTTGCGGAGGTCTCGGCGACCGGCGGCACGGGTGGCGACAACGGCGGCAGCGGCCGAGCCGGAGCCGGCGGCTTGGCACTCGCTCTTGGCGGAACCGATTCACTGCTGGAGAATGCGGAGACCCGGGCCATCGCGACCGGCGGCGCGGGCGGCAGCGCCGACAGCAACCTCGGCGGCGCGGGCGGTATGGCCTCCGCCGCCGCGACGGCTTCGTCGTCCGCCAAGGATGCCATCGCGACCGCCACGGCGACGGGCGGCGCTGGCGGCAACGGCGCCGCCGGTGGATCGGCAGAAGTCTATATGCAGGTGCAAGGCGTCACCTGGGCCAGCGCCACCGCCACCGCCAATGGCGGAAACGGTGGGGCCGCGAGCGGAACCGGTAAGGGCGGCGCGGGCGGCGATGCCTTGAGCATAATGGGGGGACCCATCTCCGCCGAAGCCACGACGGGAACGGCGACGGCCGACGGCACGGCGACGGGCGGCACGGGTGGCGACTCCGCCGCCAACACCGGCGGCAACGGCGGTGCGGCCGCCGTGACGACGGTCGCCACAGCCGATGCCGCCGACGGCATCGCGAATGCCACAGCGACAGGCGGCGCGGGCGGTAACGGGCGGAACGGCGGCAACGGCGGCATGGTCGCGGTCGGCGCGGCGGCACTTGGTGCGATCTCGGCGACGGCAACGGCGGTGGCCGTCGGCGGGGCCGGCGGCACCGGCACCGGCGCCGGCAATGTCGGAGGCACCGGCGGCGGCGGCATCAGCGGCGGCGGCCTGACGGGCACCGGGGCAGTCGTCACGACTCCGATCGACCCCATGGTGCCGGCGATGGCGACAGCGACCATCACCCAGACCGGCGGCAACGGCGGCGCGGGCCTGGACGGTGCCGATGGCGGCGACGGCGGCGGCAGCGCGCTCATCGACGCCGCGATCGCGGTCGCCGCAGAGGGCACTGCGACCATGCTCCAGCACGCCATCGGCGGTGACGGCGGCGCGGCGGACGGAGTGGGCGGCGCGGGCGGCGACGCTTCCTCCTCCCTTGCGCTCGATTCCACGGTTCCCCTTCCCGACCTGAGCGACATCATCGACGGCACGTCGGGGGCGAGCGGCGGCGCGGGCGGTCATTCGGCTCTGGCGGGCGGCAACGGCGGAAACGCCGAAGCCATCATCTCACTCGCCTCCAGCGTCGCCTCGCAGGTCACGGCGACCGCCGAGGCCTTCGGCGGTGACGGTTCCGATGGCGGTACCGGCGGCAACGCCGTCGCCGAGGCTCATGCTGTGGCAACGGACGGTGAAGCCATCGCCCATACCCATGCCGAGGGCGGTAACGCGTTCACGATGTCCGATGCCGGTACCGCGCAGGCGGTTGCCACTGCCGAGGGTTTCCTCGACAGCCTGGCCCAGGCCACGGCAGGCATCAGTGCCGGCGACGGCACGCCAGGCAGCGCGCTGATCGTGGAAGCGACGGTCGACGCCAGCAGAGCAGGCGCTGACTTCAACAAGGCGGTCGCCATCGCAGTGTATGGCGACTATCACTCATTGGACCCCGATATGAGCGATACGAACGCCTTTGCCATGGTCGTCGCCGCGCCGAATGCGGCTGTGGTCGACGATTTCATGAACGCCGGCGCGAACATCGCGGCGGGCTTTGCGGACGCTACTTCATACTTCGCGATGATCCAAATGGTCGCCGATCACGGTGCCGGCTCCGGCGTGCACACGCTGAATGCGTCGATCGACTTCGGGGTCGACATCGACGCATTGGTCGACCGGCAGGACCTCGTGATGGGCTTCAGCGGCGCTGGTGGCGGCTTCACCTCGATGTCCTTCTCCGTCACCGTCGAAGGCCAGGAGCTGGAGAACCATAGCTGGGGCACTCTGACCGGCGCGCTGGACTTCTTCTCCGACCATTTCGCGGAGTACGGCTCGATCGAGCGCTTCCGCGACGCGGATGGGAACGGCAAGATCGATTTCCACTTCGCCTTCGAGATCATCACCAGCGCGGAGGGCGAGGGCTTCAACGCCCACATCATGATCGCCGATCCACCGCCGCAGCCCAGCGCGGCCGACACCTACGAGATGGCGCAGGCGATGGCCGAACACATGGGAACACCGGTCGAGAGCCACGACGCCCCGGCCACCGATGCGCCGCCGATCCTCGACGCGCTGCATCACGACACGCAGCACGACCACTTCGTGGTGTAGGGACAAGGAGACATCGCACCATGGTGGACGACGCGAAGGTTCGGACCGGTCAATGCCATTGCGGCGCGGTGCGGTTCGAGGTGACGCTGAGCGACGGGTTCAATTCGATCCGCCGCTGCACCTGTTCCTTCTGCCGCATGCGCGGTGCGGTCGTGACCATGGCGGAGATGGGCGGGATCAAGTTCCTGCGGGGCGAGGAAGCGCTGACCAGCTACCGCTTCCACACCGGCACGGCGCAGCATTTCTTCTGCTCGCGCTGCGGGATCTACACCCATCACCAGAGGCGATCCGACACGAGCCTCTATGCCGTGAACGTCGCCTGCCTCGAGGGCATCAGCCCCTTCGATTTCCCCGAGGTGCCCGTCATGGACGGGATCAACCACACCAACGACACCGGCAAGCCCACACGCCGCGCCGGCACGCTTCGGTTCGTTCCGGCCGACGATTGACGTTTGCCGGGAACGGCCACGCGTCCGGCGGGTAACGAGGTCCTGACCATCCGGAGAGGAGTGGGACCATGGACCACAGCAAGCATGTCCGCCTGACGGCCGACGAACTCACCGCGGAAATTCTCGAAGACGCCACCATCTACGGGCCCGGCGACGAGAAGATCGGTTCGGTCGCGCATTTACACGGCGCGGGCTCGACGGCCCAGGTCGTGATCGACGTCGGTGGCTTCCTCGGCATCGGCGCCAAGCCGGTGGGCGTCCCGATCGCCGGCCTCGACTGCATGCGCGACGAGGACGGCGACGTCCATGCCGTGACGGGCTGGACCAAGGATCAGCTCAAGGCGATGCCCGAGCATCGGGACCGATAGGATCTCTCTTCAATCCTTGAGGCGGATGTAGCCCACGACGTTCGATACCCTGAACGGGTTCAGTCGAACGGCGCTGTTCACATTGCCGGAAACGACCATGAGCCGGTCGCCATCAATGCTGTATACGATGCCGACATGAGCCGGCGGACCATCGGGCGAACCTCGGAGGACGACAATGTCGCCGGGCAAGGGAGCCGGCGGGTCGACCGCCAAACTCGCCTTCCGGGCTTCCTCCCACAATCGCACAACCGAGGCACTGGGCTTCAACTGGTTGGGCGCGACTTGCTGGGTCAGCCACGAAACGAAGGCGGCGTTCCACGGGAGCGTGATAGTAGGGTTCTGCCACGAGACAGATTTCCAGTATTCGAGGATTCGGTCCGGCGTCCGCTGCCTGTCGATGTTCCTGTTGATCTCAGCCACCGCGAGATTGAGGAGCTTGTAGGCCGCATTCGTCTGACCAGGACTCTTCGCTGGCGCTTCCAGATTGTAGTTGGGCTTGTCGGGCACCTCGACGACTGTCTGTGCTGCCGTCGCGATGGTCGGCGGCGGCACACTCTGTCCCGGCTTGAGGTCCAGCATCTTCCGAAGCTCAGCGACGCGTTCCGCGGGGAGCGAAATGAACTTGTTGTCCTCGAACCAAAGAAGATTGCTGGTTCTCTGACGTTCCTGCTCCTCCCCCGAAAGACCAGCCGGAACGTCGATAGCCTTGAGAATGATCGCAGTCTGCTGCTTCTTCGTCTCTATCTCGTTGTCGGTGCATTTTCCCACGGCCGTTCCCAGAAGGCCGATGGTGGCGGCGACGAGGATGCCGCCGGTGGGAGTGAGAAGCGCACTCCATCCGTTCGGCGCCTCCTTCTTCTTCTGGAGCTCGAACTGGTGGGTGCTCTGGAATTCGAACTGATCGCGGGCAAGTTTCTGGTCGACCCGCTTCAATGTAGTTTCTATGTGTAGCCTTTGGCGGCTGAGCTTCAGTTCTTCAGGGGTCATCTGTGAAGGTGCCCTCTCGATGCTCGACGGCAGCCTGCCACGAGGCATCACCGGCATCAATCGCCGGTTGCCGACATCGCTCCTGACGCCACTGTCTTTCTTCCCCACGAAATCCACCAGGATGCCACGATTAGAGCCCCGGCGACGACTTGTTGCCATCGTTCAGGAGGTCGTCGCGGTGTTCGATGTAGACGGCCAGGGAAGCAGATGACGATGCCAGGAAGCGGCTCGCCATGAGAATGATTCGCAAACTCCTGCAAGCCTGGTGCTGCCTGAAATCAATTCGTCTGCCTCGCGGCAGCGTGTACGGCCCGCTCTGCGTTGGTGCATATCCCGGGCGAACAAAACACCTCTCCCCAACGCCGTGGCTGACGGGGTATAATTGAATATCACCGGACTTTTTCCCGGCAGACCGATCGAGGTCACAATGCTCCCAATTTCCGAAAACCTGCTGCGGCAGATGATGCCCAATGCCGGCGCCCGGCTGAACGCGCACCTGCCCTTCATCAATCCTGCACTCGACTGGGGCAAGATCGACACACCCATCTTGGTCGCCGCCTTCATGGCGCAGCTCGCGCACGAAAGTGGCGAATATCGATTCATGGAGGAGATCTGGGGACCGACCGAGCAGCAGCTTGGTTACGAGTTCCGCGCCGATCTCGGCAACACAGAGGAGGGCGACGGCCCGAAATTCAAGGGACACGGTCCTATCCAGATCACCGGCAAGGATGCGCATCACCGCTGTGGCACTGCAATGGAACTCGACCTGATCAACCATCCCACGCTGATCTGCCAGCCCGAGCACGGCACGCGCGCCGCCTGCTGGTTCTGGAACGACAAGGTCGGCGGCCTATCCCCCATCGCCGCGCGCGGCTGGTTCAAGACCGTCTCGCGGCTGATCAACGGCGGCGACAACGGCATGGCGGAACGCTGTCGTTACTATGCCGTCAACCGCGCTCTGCTCGGCCTGCCGCCCGCCAACCTCGACCAAGAGACCGACGACATCAAGGCATTCCAGCGCGCCAACGGTCTCGATGACGACGGCAAGATCGGCAAGAACACGCTGAAGAAACTGCGCGCGGTCGGCGTCGCTTGAGGCCTCGACGGTCGCGCAAATCGCCGCTCAGACGTTGGCGCTACCGATGGGAATCTCTCCGCCTGTCACGAGTCGATAGACGAGACGCCGGTCCTTCTCGAAATCGTAGTCGGTCGCCGAATGCAACATTCCCCTGTTGTCCCACAGGATGAAGTCGCCGGGCCGCGAGTGGTGCTCGTAGCAGAACTGCGGCTGGGTGGCGTACTTGATCAGCTCGACCACGGTCTGCTCGGTGATGTCCGTATAGGGCGATTCGACGCCGCACAGTGAGTTGCGGCTGATGAACAGCCCCTCGTGACCGGTCTCCGGATGAACGCGGACAATGGGATGCGAGACGATGGGCACGCGTTCCTCGTCGGGCACCGGCGGCGAGTTCCGCCGCCGCACATACATCGCCTCCACCGAATGCACGGTGCGCGACTGCCGGAGGCGCTTCACCTCGTCCGCCGGCATGGCGTCGAGCGCCGCCTGGGTGCTGGCGAACAGCGTCGATCCGCCATTCTCGGGGACCTCCACCATGTACAGCATCGTGAGCGCCGTCGGCTCAGCGAGGTAGATCGTGTCGGTGTGCCAGCCGAAGCCGGTCATGGTTCTGCCGATCTGCCGTCCATCCGCGACGATGTTCGACAGAAGGAAAATCTCCTCATGTCCCCGCAGTGTGTACTTGTGCGGCTTCTGGGCCTGCGGCGGGCCCAGCCTGTTGGTTTATGGCCACCAGATCGCCGTTGGACAGGCGCTGCGCCGGAAAGACGAGCAGCTGGTGCCGGTAGAGCCAGCGTTGCGATCTGCTTCCAATCCAGCTCGGCGTGGGTCGACAGATCGCAGTCTTCGATTTCCAGTCCCAGGGCGGATCTCGCGGGATGCTCCGAGAGCATGATCTCCAAGATCGAGAACGAGAGGGTGATCCCTTCCCTCACCACCCACCACCGCATCTGCAAGGTGCTGAACATCAGCGTCTCGGCGCTGCTGCATGGCGGGCCGAAGTCGCCGGTCTCGATCAGCCGCAACGGGGAGGGTCCGCTCATCGGCCACGCCGAGGCGGAGGACAATGACCGCATCCATGCCGAGATCATCGTGCCGCAGGCCGACGGCCGGCTGCTGGAAGGCTTCATCGTGGTCCTGCAGCCTGGCGCCTTCAGCGGCGAGCTGCAGCACAACGGCGAGGAAGCGGGCTACGTCCTCGAAGGACAGCTCGACCTGACGGTCAGCGGCACCCGCTTCCTGCTGAAGCCGGGCGACTCCTTCCACTTCCTGTCCGACCTGGTTCACACCTACGGGAATTCCGGCAAGCAGACGACCCGGGTTGTCTGGATCAACACGCCGCCGTCGTTTTAGGGTGGGCGGGATCAAGTTCCTGCGGGGCGAGGAAGCGCTGACCAGCTACCGCTTCCACACCGGGACCGCGCAGCACTTCTTCTGCTCGCACTGCGGGATCTACACCCATCACCAGCGGCGCTCCGACACCAGCCTCTATGCCGTGAACATCGCCTGCCTCGACGGCGTGAGCCCTTTCGACTTTCCCGAGGTACCCGTCATGGACGGGATCAACCACACCAACGACACCGGCAAGCCCACGCGCCGCGCCGGCACGCTGCGTTTCATCCCGGCCGACGATTGAAGACCGTTCTCATCGAGCCGAAAGTAGCGCGCGCCATGAGACTTCCTTGCGGCAACCGGGCGCTTTGCCTTTGCCATCCGGCCGCGTAAATTTGCCCCAACACTGAAGCGGGCAGAGGAGCAGGTTTTGCGCGGTCGAACGTTGGCGAATGTGGCGTTGGCATCCGCCTCGATTCTGATCAGCCTCCTGCTTGCCGAAGCCCTTGCGCGGGCTTTCGACAGGCTGCCGCTCACCCAGCTCGCGCTTCCCACGCGCTATGTGAACATCGGCAACGACACGACGGGCGAGCGCCTCGACGAGGTGGCGCGGGCGCCGTCCGTGGAGCGGGCCTGGTTCTTCAGCGATCCGCCACCGCTGCCCAATCGCCAGCCTGTTCCCGAGCAACTGGAGGAGCTCGACCGTAAGCTCGAACGCGCCGGCAAGCCGTTCAAGGCCAGCGAGGCCCTGAAGGTCTGGAATTCGGTGCTCGTCGGCAACGACCCGTGCAGCTCGCCATTCTTCGCCGGCGCGCCGGGCTGGCTCGATCTGTTCGACCCGGTGGACGGCAAGGTGCAGCCGCCCTTCCGCTTCCTGCCGAACATGACGACACCGGCCGGGCTGGTGACCAACGAGCTGGGCTGGCGCGGACCGCCGATCACCTTCGCCCGGTCGCCGCGCACGATCCGCATCGTGTTCGTCGGCGCCTCGACGACCGCCGACACCCACCAGCTGCCCTATTCCTTCCCCGAGTTCATCGGCCACTGGATGAACCTGTGGGCGGCGAAGAACAGGCCCGACCTCCGCTTCGAGGTCGCCAGTGCCGCGCGTGAGTCCGTGGCATCGCCGGGCATCGAGGCGATCGTGCGCACCGAGGTCGCGCCGGCCCGTCCCGATCTCGTGATCTACCACGAGGGCGGCAACCAGTTCTCGCTCGAGAGCCTCGTGGCGTCGGTGCCGACGGGGCAGAAGCCGGCGCCGATGGTGCATCTCGATAACACGACCACGGGATGGCTGGCCGACCTGTCGCGCTACTCCGATATCGCCAGGCGTATCTACACGCTGGTCGGCACCATGAAGCTGCAGTCGAAAGGCGGCGAGGCGGACAAGCCCGATTACGAAATCGTCTGGCCCAAGGAATTGTCCGAAACCGATCCCGATCTGGCGCGCAAGGACCTGCCAGTGAAGCTCGCCGATATCCTGGGGGACTTCGACAGGATCCGCGCCGACCTCGCGCCTGTGGACAGTGAATTCGCACTGACCTCGTTCCTGTGGATGGTGAAGGACGGGATGCAGCTCGATCCGATCCGCAACCGCATGATCTGGGACTATCTCAACATCTACATGTATCCGTGGCGCTATCGCGACCTGGAGCGCCTGGCGCTCTTCCAGAACCGGGTCCTGAAGAAGTATGCCGAGGCGAACGGGCTCCCCTTCATCGACCTCGCGGGCAAGATGCCGTTCGACCCGGACCTCTATGCCGATGGCGTCCACACGACCTATCCCGGCACCCGCATGAAAGGCTGGGTCATCCTCCAGCAGCTCGTGCCCCTGATCGAAGCACGCCTGGCATCCGGCGCCTGGCCCAAGCCGCAGCCCGTCATGGACGCCACGCCGCCTGTGCTCAAGACGCCGCCGCGGCGGATCGAGTTCACCTGCCCGCAGCAGAAGCCGACGCAGTAGTCGGCGTCGCTACACCAGCCGCAGATGGCGCGGTGCGTGGGCGCGCCGCACCGCGTCCCCCAGCTTTTCCCGCTCCTTTTGCCAACGCGCTTCTTCCGCACTCGACTTTCTGTCGAGCGCGGCCTGCGCCTTTTCAATCCCTTTGACGATCCGGCCGTGTGCTTTCTCGGCTTCGTCGAGGGCCGCCTGCGCGGCCACGATCGCCTTGTCGCGCCGAGCCCCTTCCCTTTGCCGCGCCGCCTCTTCCTTGCGCTCCCGCTGCTCTCGCCGTTGCTGCTCCTTCTCATAGGCGGCGGCCGCCTTGCGCCCGGCATGCCGATCTTTGGGCTTCGGTGGTTCAGGACGCCGCGGCTTCGGCCGCTGGGCCTTCGCCTTGCCGGTCAGTACGGCCGCTGAGACCTCGGCATCTTCGGTGAAGACATCGCCGGTCCCGACCGGCCGGCGCAGCACCACGCCAGGGTGAGCCATGGTGGCTTCGACGATCGCCACGTCGCTGGTTTCGCGGGCAAACCCCTGGTGGAAGAGATTGCTTTCGGCACCCCACGCCTCCAGCGCGGCCTTCATCGACGGAGCCGACACAGCGAGGTCGAAGAAGCCGGCCGAGGTGGTGAAGGTCTTGAGCTTGCGCGCCATCCTGGGCCCTCGGCGGAGCGGATTTCAGTTCGGCTTCGACCTCGTGACAACGCGGTTGGAGGCGGCGCGGTTACGTCCGGAAGATGACGCCGCCGCGACCTTTCGGCTGCGGCCAAATGTCAAAAACCTTTAAATTTCAATTATTTAGGCGCCGAATTTTACTGTGGCAAAATTACAACATTTGTTGGACGGGCCGCCTTTCCTTGGCCAGTATGGGGTCAGGCTTTGGCCACTCCGGATTGGTTGCAAGAGGAGACGAAATAATGACGTTGGGAGCCCGGCACTACACCCGCACGAGCGCGCGCGTCCTTTTCCAAGCAACGGCCTATTCGCTCGCGGTGGTGGCCGCAGTGGCTCTCTTCGCAACGGCCGGCGCGGTTTCTCCCGCGATGGCGCAGGCCAGCAAGGCGCCGCCCAAGGCCAAGGTGAAGCCGGTGGCCAAGACGGCGCCGGCGGATGCGACGGATCGCATGGCCGACGAGCTCAATGCCAGGTGGCAGCAGGACAACAACAACGCCTTCGCCGGCTTCACCGCCGCGACGCCCGCCGCTCCGGCGCCCCAGGCGGCCGGTTCCAAGGCCGCCGTGACCCCGGCCGCCTTCTCGACGGGTCCGGCCGCCCCGAAGGCCGCTGGCGGCAACGAGTGGGGCGACAAGCTCGTCTCGCGCGCCATGAACTACCTGGGCACGCCCTATCGCTACGGCGGCATCTCGCCCCAGACCGGCTTCGACTGCAGCGGCTTCGTCTACTATCTCTACGGCGCGGTCTTCGGACAGCGCATCCCGCGCATGCCGCACGACATGGTTCGCGAGGCCACGCCCGTCGCCCGCAACGACCTGCAGAAGGGCGACCTCGTGATGTTCGGCTATCGCGGCGCCATCACCCATATCGGCATCTACAGCGGCAACAATCAGTTCGTGCACGCGACCCATCGCGGCTCGCCGGTGATGGTGACGTCGCTCGATGCCGACTACTACAACACCCGTTACCTGAAGGCCGTCCGTCTGACGCCGCAGTAAAGGCGCCGATCAGGCGCCGAAAGCGGCACCCAGTGTGCCGATGATGCCGCCGATGACCATCAGATAGGCGAAGGTCGCGAAGAGCAGTTGGCGAGAGCTGTCGTCCATTGGCGGCTATCCTGTTGTTGCACGCAAACGAACGACGGCGAGTCCACGGCGTTGCGACGATGGCCAACGCGCGACGGGATTGAGGTGGGAGCGTGTCCTACCGGCCACAGTGCGCATTGGCGCGCTTCCCATGCAACGCGCGGCGCCGCAGCCGGTTGACGAGGGACATCTTCACAGCCCGTTTCAAGGTGATTTCGTGCGCCCTTCGCTCCTCACTGTCGCAGCGGTCGCCGCCGCTTCCCTGTCGTCGACCGCCGCTCTGGCCAATTCCTGGCGGGCCGCGCCGATGCTCGATCCTTCGTCTCCTTTCCTGTGCAGGCAGGCGGACGTTTCGAAGGTGGTCCTGGAGTTCACCGAGACGGGCAACGAGCTTTCGGTGAGGACCGCCGAGAACGGCACCTATTCGGTGCCGATCGCCGCCGACGGCTTCATCAACGGCGCCATCGCCGTTCCGGTAGGAGAAAGGCGGTTCGCAGTGGACCTGACGGGAAACGTGAAGGACCGGGCGCTGCAGATCTTCAGCCGGCAGTATTCCTGCCGCTTCACCCTTCGGCCGACAGGCTGACCCCGGAGGTCATGCACGGGACGCGCGAATATCCTATTCGACGGGCCGGACCTTCCGGGGCGGCATGGACAGGGCGATCTTCATTTCGTGGCGGAGTTCGGGAATGGTCAGCATCCCCGGCCGTAGCAGCAGACGGGCGACGCCGGAATTGCGCCGGTTTTCCTCAGGCCAGATCGCCCGCCGCGCCAGCGAGCGGGCGTCGTCGTACTTCGCGGCGCGCAGCGCGATGACAGATGCCGCCAGGCAGCGCTGCTCCCACTCGCCGAACGAGCCGTCGCCGCGCTCCAGCGCGTCGAGGATCGCGATGAGGGCGTCGACCGCCATCTTCTTCTTGTCTTCGGACGCCAGCCCCTCGGACGAGAGGGCGAGCGATTTGCGGAGCGCTTCGATATCGGACATCGGCGCCTTATACCCCTAAACGCGCGGGGATACAGTGCGACGACTGGCCATCAGCGGCCGCGTCAGGCGCGGGAGGCGTGATGCAGCGTGCCGCGCAACTGCTCGACGTTGGACTGCGCCGCCACGATCCGGCCCATCAGGTTGACGCGGCGGATGACGAGGCTGGTGTTCTTCGGGTTGACGTTCAGCGCCTTCGACAGATCGTTGAGATCGTCGCGCAGCTGATGGAGGCTCTTCTCGAGCTCGGCAAGCTTTCTGTCGTCCCTGGCCACCGGCAATCCTCTCGAACCGTCCTCTCGACCCTTGTCGCCAGAATATCACGGGCGGCCGAAGCGCGGAGGGGCGCCCGGCCGCCGGATTACCATTGATACAAAACAGTAACCCTACGCTCATCTGCTCCTGAGCTGCGCGACATGGCGCGCCAGCTTGTCGAGCGTCTGCCCGCCATATTCGACGGCGCCGAAGCCGATCGCGCCTTCGCGCTGCGCCTTGGACGGATGCATCTGCCGCAGCGTGAGCGCGGTCTTGCCGTTGCTCTGCTCGTCGAAGGTGAGAAGCATCCTGAACTTGCCGGGATCGTCGTCCTGGTCCGACCCGTGCTCGACCTCGATGAGCGACGGTTCCTCGAGGCGGAGGAAGACCATCCGGTTGCCGTAGCGCGTGCCGTCGGGCGCGACCATGTCGAAGCGCCAGACGCCGCCCGGCCGGAGGTCGATCTCCTTCGTTTCGATGGCGAAGCCTTCGGGGCCGAACCAGACCTGGATCTGCTCCGGGTCCGTCCAGGCGGCATAGACGAGGCTGCGCGGCGCATCGATCAGCCGGCCCAGCACGATCTCGCGATCCAGGGGCCAGTCGCGCCAGGGGGACGCGGGATTCTTTACGGGATTGCTCATGGTCAGTGCTTCCTCTTCATGCGCTGGATGTGGGCTTCCATGCGGTCGAGGCGTCTCTCCCAGCTGGCGACATGCTGGTGGATCCACGCTTCGGTCTCCTGGAGGGCGTGCGGTTCGATCCGGCAGGTCCGGACCCTCCCCGTCTTCTCCGAGCTGATCAGACCGCTCTGCTCGAGCACCTGCACATGCTTCAAGAGCGACGGCAGGGCCATGTCGAACGGCTCCGACAGTTCGCTGATGGATTTGGGCCCCTCGCACAGACGGCTGACGATCGCCCGCCGTGTCGGATCCGCGAGTGCGGAGAATGCCCTGTCGAGATCGGTCGAATACTTAGCCATATCTGAAAGTATTGAGTGGCGCGGCACCGGTCAAGAAATACTTTCATAGTTGGCTAACTATTGGAGAACCGCGCCCTCCTCTTACGGCCGAAAGCCGCCGACGACACGGCGACCGCAAGAGTCGCAGCGAAAATCACACCAGTGACCGCGGCCAGGGAAGCAGACAGGGATGCCACGGTCAGCAGGGCGCTGGCGAGGATGACGCCGCAGGCGTTGGCGGTACGCATCAACGCGAAGACTTCAGGGCGGCGGTGCGGTGGCGCGAGCGTGTCGAGGATCAGCGAGTAATGGGTGGCGAGCGGTGCCAGCACGAGGCCGATCAGGATCGCGCCGACAAGGGTCGTTGCCACGGAGAGGTTGGCCGCCGCGAGCGCCGATCCCGCGCTCATGACAAAGAGCTGCGCCACGACGGTGCTCCGCGCCGCCCGCCGGTTGCGCACGCTGACCCAGACGCCGCCCGCCACCGAGGCGAGACACAGCGGCACCGTGAAGACGATCGCCAGCGCCGGCTCGTAGCCGAAGTTCAGCGCCAGCGCGACGGCGCCGATCTCGATGGACGCCACGGTCGCGCCGCCCGCCATCGCACAGAACAGCCAAAGCAGGATCGACGGCGTGAAGATCGAGCCCTTCCCGTGCTGCGCCTCGCCGGCGGGAACGGCGGCCGCACCGAGGTTCGGGATCAGCAAGGCGGGCAGTGCGCCCACGAGCGCCATCGCGACGACGCCGAAGACCGGCGAGATCGAGCCGAGACCCGAAGCCATCACGGGCGCCAGCACGAAAGTCAGCTCGTTGAGCGTGGCAGCGATCCCCAACGCGCGCGACATCCCCGACGCCGGCGCCAGCTGGTTGAGAACGGCGCGCAGGTAACCGGAGGCAGCGCCGTTCACGAGGCCGGCGACGGCTGCGAGCGCGATGAGCCAGGGGAGCGAGACCCCGGAGGCAGCGCACACCGCAATGGCCACGAGCGCGGCCGTGCGAATCGCCAGCAGCAGCCTGAGGAATGTGGCCATGGCGAAACGCCGGCCGAGCCGCGTGATGGGCAACGCGCCAGCCACCTGCGCGAGCGTCATGGCGAGGATCATGGCCGCACCGCCGCTCGCCTCGCCGCTGAGGGCGACGGCCAGCAGCGCAAAGGCCACCGGAGCCGCAGCCTGCGGGAAGGTCAGCGTCGCCGACGAGATCGCCCAGCGCACGAGCTTTTCTCTGCTCGACGCATTGGGGTGCGGAGAATCGCCGATCGTCATGACGCATGCTGTCTAGACAGGCCGCGGCACCGCGCCAAGCCTTTGGGCCCACGCAGCCCTGGCCCGTGTCGTGCGTTAGTGTCGATGGCCGAGACCCGTATCGCCCCAAAAGACGATCCCAGGATCGACCCTCCCGCAAAAGATCTACCTGTCGGCGAGCCTCCCGCCGAAGGTGAACTGCCCAGGGAAGCGCCTCCGGCGAAGCCGCCGGGTCAACCTTCCGAGGCGCCACCACCCGAGGATCCGCCTGACAAACCGAAGCCGGTCGAGCGCCTCCAGAAACTCCGCTTCGGGGTGCGTGCGATATGGTGGAGTGCGGTCACCCTCGTGCTGGCATTCGGCGCCTTGGCCGTCTGGTTGGGTGTGGGCCGCCACGATCCGTTTGCGCTCTTCTTCGTCATCCTGGCAGGCTTCTGTGCGGTCGCAGGTTACGGCGCACTCTCTGCCGTTCGCCAACGATAGCCGGGCGGTACGCGGCCAAACCGAGCAACATCCCGAGGTCGTGCGATGCGCCCAGGAACTCTGGCAGGAGGCAGCCGAGGCTCTTCGCGCCTATTCGAGCGGACGAGACCCTGACCGTTCGTGCGCCTGACCCGCAACGCCTATGATTTCGCCTTCCGGCCGAGTTCACGCGCCAGGCCGATGAATGCCTTGAGGGCGGCCGACGGATTGCGGCGGCCGGGATAGTAGAGGCAGAGATCGGCGATCGGCGGTGTCCAGTCTTCGAGCACGCGCACGAGGCGGCCGGCCGCGATGTCATCTCGCACGTCCTGCTCCAGGAAGAAACCGATACCCACGCCTTCCAGGACGGCGATGCGTGCGAGACTGGCTTCGTCCAGGGTGAGCGGCCCGTTCACGTCGATCAGGATGGTTTCCCCGCGCTTCTCGAAGTGCCACCGCAGCAGCGCGCCATTGGGCAGGCGGCCGCGGACGCAGCGATGCCGGCCGAGATCGGTCGGCGTGCGCGGCTTTCCCTTCTGCTTGAAATAGGCCGCAGACGCGACCACAGCGTAACGCAGCGGCCGGCCGAGCGGGACCGCGATCATGTCGGCGGGCACGAGATCGGCCCGGCGCACACCGAGGTCGAAGCCGTCGGCCACGATGTCGACCAGCCGTCCCTCGGTCACCAGGTCGATATGCACGCCGGGATGGCGGCGCAGGAATTCCAGGACCAGTGGCGAAATGATCTCGCGCGCCCCCGACGCGAAGGCGTTGATGCGCAAGGTGCCGGAGGGCGTCGCCTGCTGCGCACGCACCGCGTCCATCGCGCCGTGGAGTTCGCGCAGGGCCGGACCCGCCTGCTCGACAAAGGCGCGGCCGGCATCGGTGAGCGAGACGCTGCGCGTCGTCCGGTTGAACAGGCGCACACCCACCCTCGCCTCGAGCTTCGCCACGGCATTGCTCAGCGCCGTCGTCGACAGGCCGAGCGCCAGGGCGGCGCCGCGGAACGAGCCCTCGCGGGAAACGGCCAGGACGGCGTCGAGTTCGCCCAGCCCGATGCCTTTCATCGCAGATTGTCCTGATTTTCGGAATAACACATAGCGATTTGTCCTACTTATCGGGATTTCCGTAAACGCCTACATCGCGGGCAACCACAGGCGGAAGGACACGATCATGAAGCTGCCAGCCCCGATACAAACCTTTTTCGACGCCGACAAAGGCACGCTCGATGCCCCTCCCCTCGCCGCCTTCGCATCCGACGCGGTTGTCGAGGACGAGGGCCGCACGCATTCCGGCCTCGCCGCCATCGAAGCGTGGTGGCGCGCGGCCAAGGCGCAGTACCGGCACACGGCCGAGCCGTGCGAGATCCGCGAGGAACCGGACCGGACCATCGTCCGTGCCAAAATGACAGGAGCATTTCCGGGCAGCCCCGCCCTCCTCACTTTCACCTTCCGGCTCACGGGCGGGCGCATCTCGGGCTTGAGGATCGGCGCATGAGCGGTTTCCTGAACCTCCAGGACAAGCGTGTGCTGATCACATCGGGCACGCGCGGCGCCGGCGCGGCCACCGTCGCGCTCTTCTCCGAACTCGGCGCGCGCGTACTCACGACGGCCCGCTCGCGACCGGCCTCAGTCCCCGAAGCGATGTTCGTTGCCGCCGATCTCACGACCGCGCAGGGCTGCGCCGACCTGGCCGCGGCGGCGCGCGAACGACTCGGCGAGATCGACGTTATCGTCCACATGCTGGGCGGCTCGAGCGCGCCGGCCGGCGGCTTCGCCGTGCTGGACGATACCGACTGGGCACGGGAGCTCGACCTCAACCTGATGCCCGCCGTGCGGCTCGACCGCGCGCTCCTGCCCGGCATGGTCGCGCGAGGAAGCGGCGTCGTCATCCACGTCACCTCGATCCAGAGCAGGCTGCCGCTGCCCGAGGCGACGACCGCCTACGCCGCCGCAAAGGCGGCACTCTCGACCTACAGCAAGAGCCTCTCGAAGGAGGTCTCGCCCAAAGGCGTGAGGGTCGTGCGCGTGTCACCCGGCTGGATCGAGACCGAAGCCGCCGTCCGCTTGACGGAGCGGATCGCGCGGGACGCCGGCGTGGACCGCGAAGGCGGCAAGGCGATCGTCATGAAGGCGCTGGGCGGCATCCCCCTCGGCCGCCCCTCGACGCCGGCCGAGGTCGCGAACCTCATCGCCTTCCTCGCCTCCGACCGCGCCACGAGCATCACCGGCACGGAGTACGTCATCGACGGCGGGACGATCCCGACGGTGTGACGAGGTGGCAGGTCCGGGGCGTCGTCCACGGGTTGCAAACAGTCTCTGTCCGCAAACCCTTGCAGTGGTTACTGATTGCCACCCTGTCGTCGGCGAAAGGGAATTGGCTGCGGCGGCTCGATATCGACCTGCCAGTGCGAAAGGCGCTGCGGCAGATTGAGATAGTCGCCATCGAAAGCGGCGAGACAAGCGAGTCGCTTCCTGTCCACCACCTTCATCCTGCGGCCCTCCTTGCACACGAGCTTCAACTCGCGAAGCTCCTTGAAGGTACGATTGATGTGTACGATCGAAAGCCCCGTCGCATCGGCCAGATCCAACTGGCTAAGCGCAACGACGGCGGTGTTCATTCCGACGGCTTCCCGCCGGACCAGGTGCTCGCACAATAGATGGGCGACGCGCTGCAGCGCCGGCTGTCGAACGACATTGACCAGGCTCTTGCGAAGGATGACCGCCTCGAGCATGGAGGCGCGCCATAGCGCCCGGCCCAGCGATGGATATTGCGCGATCAGTCGATCGAGGTCGACGTGACTGATCGTGCCGACCGAGCAGTGCGTGATGGCTCCTATGCCGACTTCACTGATGGCTTCCGGCAACAGATGCCGGTTCAGATCGCAGAAGTCGCCCGGATACTGAAACGCGAGGATGTGTCGACCGCCGTCTGCCAGCCTCTGGTACAGACAGGCAATTCCCTCCATCACGACTGTCGAACATCCAGGTGAGCCGCCGCAGGCCTCGACCTCCCCGGATGGATCGACGACACCAGTCCTCACTCTGATCCGGCTGAGAACCGCATCGACTTCTGCGTCGCCCACACCCAGACTCTTGAGCTTCACGCTTAGATGACGAAAGCTCTCGCGCTCCGATCGCTTCAGCGAAACGGTCATGTAGAACTCCGACCCCAAAACCTGCGCTTCGCTCCCAACGGAGTGCAGGTCACCCACACGAAGTGCCGAGCTCCCAACTCGAACACTGCGAGATTTATAGCAGGGGCGGTGAAACCTTCGAGAGAAAACTTTCACGTGTAGCAACCCGTCGGTATTCGACCGAACAAAGCGCCGGCTCTACGCCCCTGCTCTGGATGCCCGCAAAATGCAGCCAGTGCAGCGTTTGGCGCGGCCGACGAGGACTATGACGAGACCGCGTTCAACAATCGGTGATGATCGGTGAGAACTCGATTGGACGGCCGGGCCGACACTGCATCGCAAAACCTATGGTCGTATTCTCAAACAATGACGCACTCGTCATCGCTCGTTCCGACGAGGCCAAAACGCTGAACACGGGTTCGGGCCGGATACGGTCGGCTTCGGCAGGAGCCGCGTGCCCGCCCTCTAGGCTGCGAACGAAGCAACTGCCGGGAATTCGTCCCAGGTTTTGCCGTCAAGCATTCGGCCCTGCTTCTTCTTGTTCTTGCCACCCCACTGTTTGAAGAAGAAGGCGGTGCCCTGTGCCTTGCAGGCGTCCCGGATCTCGCGGACCCACGATGGATCGAGCGGACGTGCGCCGGGACCGGACTCGCCACCGACGATGGCCCAATCGACCTCGTGGAGGTCGATGCCAGCCAGCGACGACAGAAGCGGCTCCAGCGATACGAAGCGCACGGCCGCGCGGGTGCGGCGGAGAGGGTCAATGCGGAACAGATGGTCGGCGTTCTCGACGCTTGCGCCCAGCCATACATTGGCGAGGAGCGGCAGCCGGGCTGTCAGCTCCTCCATCCGCTCGGGTCGCTTGGTGAGGATCTGGTAGGTGTGATGCGGCGTCCTCGCCATGATCTCCCAGACCTCGGCGACGAACGATTCGGGCACCGTCTCCTGGAAGAGATCCGACATCGAGTTGACGAAGATCATGCGCGGCTTGCGCCAGCCGAGGGGCGCGCAAAGCGCCTCTCGATCGAGACGCACCGCACCCGTCCACTTGGCGCGGCCGCCGGACTTGCGCGTCAGCCCGGCATATTTCGCCATGCCCATCGCCTCGAGGCGCGCGGCCATGCGCATTGCGTAGCAGTTGGTGCAGCCCGGAGACAGGATCGTGCAGCCGGCAACCGGATTCCAGGTCGCCTCCGTCCATTCGATCGAACTACTGGCCATGCCGCGGGACCTTCGGTGAGCTTTCAGCCGTCAGGATGTCGTTGGCGATTCTAATCGCGGTCGGATTGTGTGTCGCGAAGAATAGATGATTGAGCACGGCATCGCTGCTGTTACGCATCGCCAAGCCTCTCGACACATGCGTGAATCCTGCAGCCTTCAGTCGACTGGCGAACGCATCGAGCAACACGTCGATTGGCTGTTTCAAGCTTGACGTCAAGATAGCTTGCATTATCAAGAATCATCTACAACTTTACCGACCATCGTTAATAACAAGACAACTTCAATGGCGCCTGCAGGACAGGCACTACAGCTTGTCAAACCCACGCCTCTCGGCTAAGCAACGCGCCTCCAGCAAAGAGCGGTTCCGAGTTCACCTTGCCTAAGTAACGCCGGTCTCAGCAGTTCCCCGATCGTGCGGCGACGCGATGCGACGCCGCCGATCCTTGCGCATGTGCATGTGTGTTTGAGCACGAGTGCCTGCGCGCGAGCCCGTCGGGGTGGCGGTTCGAGACCGGTTTGGCATTGCTGACCACCGCCGCCTGGACTGTTTCCTTCGCGTCCGCTTCAGACCGTCCCTGCCACGCCGCGCCCCTGACCAGAGGGGGCCTCGCTCCTACTGCCGCCTCGCCGGGCTTCCCAACGGGAAGACCCAACCGGCGTGTCCAATACCCATCCTCAGACCCTGCGCATGCAGTGGACGATCACTCCCCGAACCGAGCCGCAACCCTGGCTCCATTGCAGCCGCTGCCGGGGCCCGCGTGGCTTCCGCAGCAGCGGCCGCATCCGGCTCAACGCCAACGGCCGGCGCGTCGACGCCTGGCTCATCTACCGATGTGCCGACTGCGACGGCACCTGGAACCGCCCGATCGTCGAGCGCCGCGACGTCGACACGCTCGACCGCGAATACCTGCAGGCGCTGCAGTCGAACGATCCCACCCTCGTCCGCACTCTCGCCTGTGACACCGCCGCGCTGAGGCGCTGGACCGATCGCGTGCAGGAGTCCGGCGACGTCGCTGTAACGAAGCGCGTGATCGAAGAACCGCGCGCACTGCCGGCGCTGACGCTGGAGATCGAGTGCCGCGTACCGTACCCGATCGGCCTGCGCGCCGACCGGCTTCTGGCGGGTGAGCTGCGGCTGTCGCGGAACGCGGTTCGGCGGATGGCGAAGGCGGGGATGATCCGGACGATGCCGGCGGGAATCGACCTTCGGCGGCCAGTGCGGGATGGGGTGTTCCTGACCATCCATCTTGCGCCAAGATGAGCGTCACTACGAGGCGCAGGACGCCCTACCCCACCTCCAACAACCGCATCAGCTTCGTGCGTCGCTTCAACAGATCCGCCAGCGTGTGGCGGTCGAGCACCGCCATGAACGCCGCGAGCGCCTCGCTCAGCGCGCCGGTCAATTCACACGCCGGGGCGATCGCGCAGCCGCCGCATTCGACCAGATCGAAGCCTTCCTCGGTGTGGCGGACCACTTCGCCGACATTGATCTTCTCGGGCGCCCTGCCGAGGCGGATGCCGCCGGCGCGGCCGCGCACGCCCTCGACGTAGCCTGCCTTCCCCAGGTCGTGCGCCACCTTCATCAGGTGGTTCTGCGAAATGCCGTAGGCGCGCGCGATCTCGGCGATCGAGCAGACCCTGTCGGGCTGGGCGCCGAGATAGGTGAGCACGCGCAACGCATAGTCGGTGTAGCGGGTCAGGCGCATCTGTCGGGTGGCCCTGCGACACGTTGGGGAACGGGCACTCATAATACATGCATCTACTTTACATGTTTAGGGGTCCACCATAGATGTATTCTCGATAAATGATTGGAGCGGGTGATGGATGGCCGGCTGGTGGGCGAACTCGAAGGTGTCGACGAAGCGGGCCTGGCCCGGCTCGTGGACCGCTTCTACGCCGCCGTCCGCGCCGATGCCCTGATCGGCCCGGTCTTCAACGACGCCATCGACGACTGGCCCGAACACCTGGAGAAGCTTGCCGCCTTCTGGTCCTCCTTGATGCTGACCAGCGGCCGCTACAAGGGCATGCCGATGGCGGCCCATCTGAAACACCGCGACCGGATCACGCCGCAGATGTTCGACCGTTGGCTCATGCTGTGGCGCGAGGCCACCGAGGCGGACATGCCGCCGGCGGCCGCCCACTCGATGCAGGCAAAGGCGGCCCGCATCGCGGAGAGCTTCAAGCTGGCACTCGGCAGCCGGACGCTTCAGGGCATTCGTTGAGGATGGAGTGTCATGGCTGTCTTTGCACAAATCCCGGCCCGGATTCCGAAAGTCGATCTCGGCGTCCATCACCGGGCGCGTAGCTTCAGCGACCGCCGGCCCTTGGCAAGGTCCGAGAGCGTCGAAGGAAGAGGAATGGAATGATTTCCCCCGCGCCCTACAATTCGACGCCGGTCTTCGACGAGAAGACGCTTCCCGCCGCCCTGCGGCGGGAGCATCGGACGAAAGACGGCGTGTGGGGCGTGATCCGCGTGCTCGAGGGCGAGGTCCGGCTCGTCCTATCCGACGGCAGCGGCGAGACGATCCTGACGCCGGACCGTCCCGGCCTCGTCCTGCCGCAGCAGACCCATCACGTCGAGCCGCTCGGGAAGATTCGGATGCAGGTCGAGTTCTACGACGTCCCTCCCCCTCCGAGCCGGTAAGAAGACGAGGTTGCCACACTGACGCACTCGCTTTCCGTGGTTTCCGCATCATCGACGCGATAGGACTCGCACCGGGTGAATCAGCGTCGGCGTGAGCTGGGGGTCGCTATGGCGGGACGTTCGTTGGGTACAGGGGCGTTGGGCATTCTGGTCGGCGGTTCAATCATGGGAGCTCTTGCCCTCGCCGGGCCTGCGATGGCCGAGACGAAGAAGCTTGGCCTGTTTGGCGGCTGGGCCATCAGCGTGCTGCGGGGCGACGACGGCAAGTTCCAGCGCTGCGTCGCCGATACGACGGGCGGTGCGCAAAACGAGGGATTGCGGCTGAGCTTTGGGGCCGACGGCAAGCGATACTTCGTCATGCCCGGGCCGGGAACGCCGAGAGGTACGAAGGATCCGGCCACCGTCACCCTGCGGCCCAGCGGCAAGGTCTTCACCTTCACGATGACCCAGCTCAATCCCAACCGGCTGTGGAGCCCCGTCCTGGAGAACGATTTCACCGACGTCTTCTTCGCTTCGAAGCGCATGGAGGTGAACCTGCCCGCGCGCAACCTCAAGCGGACGTTCGATCTCGGCGATCCCGACACGATGAGCGCCCGGATCGACGGCTGCGTGACCTCGGACGCGGTGGAGGCGGCCGCATCGGGCTCGGGGTCGGGACCGGGCGACGCCGCCTTCTGCCAGCAATATGCCGCTACCGTTTCGACCGTGGCGAAGGACGCCATCGCGATCGACCCGGCCTGCCAGGATTTCAGCAAGGGCGTCCACGCCGTCACCAAGGCGCATGTCGAGTGGTGCCAGCGCACCGATCGCACGGCGGTCGAAGGCGCCTCGACGCACATCCGCCGGCTCGCGAGCCAGTGCACCCACGGCGCGCTGGCCGCGCCGACGGAATATGGCGGCTACGACATCGTCGGCAACGAGAGGTTCGAGCGGCCCTATGGCCAGGCCGGACGGTTGACCGTGCGGGCGGCGATGAGCGGGCAGACCTTCATGTACTGCGTGGCCGTGTCTAACGTCGACAACCGCAAGGTCCGCCTCGGCGTCGACTTCGTGCAGCTGGGCGCGTCGGAGCAGTGGCAGCTCGCCGTGCCGATGAAGGGCCCGAAGGAATGGGACGGCACCTTGCAGATCGACGGCAAGGGCTCCGGCAACGGCGGCGGCAACCAGATGAGCGGCATCGGCGCAAGTGGCGCCGGTGGCGACTGGAGCATCGCCTGGCTGGGTGCGGCGGAGGTCGACGGACTGCGCAAGGGCGGCCGTGAGGGCCTCGTGGGCGTCGGCACGCAGGACTACGATTTCAGCCTCGAGGGCATCGGCGCCGCGATCGCCAAGATCGAGGAATGCCAGGCGAAGAAGGGCGCGGCGGAGTGACAATGCCCAGCGAGGGACTCAGCACATGAAGTTCGACGGCTTCAGCTTCGAGGGCCGGATCAATCGGGCAAGATACTGGCGGATAAAGATCGGGATCTTCTTCGCGAACTTCTTCTTCCACATCTGGGTGGCGCTACAGTTCGGCCACTCCTCCCTGCATCGGCCGCCCACGCAGACCGGGGAATGGATCCTGATCGCGGGTGTCATCCTCGTGACCCTGGTCAGCCTGCTGGTTTCGATCGCGACCGACGTCAAGCGCTTCCATGACCGCGACAAGAGCGGCTGGTGGGTCTTCATCGTCTTCATCCCCGTCGCGGGCGCCGTGTGGCTCCTGATCGAATGCGGTTTCCTGGAAGGCACGACAGGTCCGAACAGGTTCGGCGCCGATCCCCTGGCCGGCAACAAGGTCGGATGAGGCCATCCCGAACCAGGTGACGCCCCGAGGTGGCATCCGCCTGCACCCCGTGCCATCGTGAGCACCGAGGCGATCGTTCGAGCGGAAAAATTCTCTCCGGCTCCTGCACAGGGAGATCGATAGCATGGCCACTGCGACCTACGTTCCGGCGCAATTCAAGCTGGCCGTCACCGGCACGTCCGCCACCGATGCCGTTACCATCTCGCGCAACGCCGGCGGGACCCTGCTCGTCAACGGCGGGGCCGTTCCCGTCACGGGCGGGCCGGCGACAGTCGCCAACACCGACATCATCGAGGCCGTCGGCCTGAGCGGCGCCGACACCATCGCGCTCGACGAGGCCAACGGCGCCCTGCCGGCGGCGGAATTCAACGGCGCCGCCGGCAACGACACGCTGACCGGCGGATCGGCCGGCGACGTGCTGTCCGGCGAAGACAACAACGACACGCTGTTCGGCCGGGGCGGCAGCGACTTGCTGGTCGGCGGCCTCGGCAACGACACGCTGAGCGGCGGCGACGGCGACGACGAGATCTACGGCGGCGACGGCAATGACCGGATGGTGTGGAACCCGGGCGATGATTCCGACCTGATGGAAGGCGGCGCCGGCACCGACACGGTCGAGGTCAATGGCGGCAACGGCACCGAGGTGTTCACCGTCAGCGCCAACGGCACGCGCGTGCGGTTCGACCGCATCGATCCTGCGCCCTTTGCGCTCGACATCGGCACCGCCGAGAGACTCGTGCTCAACGCCGGCGCCGGCGACGATTCGATCTCGGCCACCGGCAACCTCGCGGCGCTGATCGCGCTGACGCTCGACGGCGGCGACGGCAACGACACGATCCTGGGCGGCAACGGCATCGACACGATCTACGGCCGCGACGGCAACGACTTCGTCGACGGCAACCAGGGCAACGACATCGCCCTCCTCGGCGACGGCAACGACACGTTCCAATGGGATCCGGGCGACGGTTCCGACATCGTCGAGGGCCAGGGCGGCACCGATACGCTGCTGTTCAACGCCAGCGCCGCCAACGAGGTTCTCACCCTCTCGGCCAACGGCACGCGGACGCAACTGGCGCGCAACGTCGGCGCCATCGTAATGGACGTGAACGGCGTCGAGAGGTTTACGCTCAACGCCCTGGGCGGCGCCGACACGATCACGGTCACCGACCTCACCGGGACCAACGCGACCACGGTCAACGTCAACCTCGCCTCGACGATCGGCGGATCGGCCGGCGACGGCCAGGCCGATTCGCTGGCCGTCGACGGCAGCGCTGCCGCGAATGCGATCGCCGTGACCGGCGCGGGCACCTCCTTCAGTGTCTCGGGCCTGAAGGCCGTGGTCGCGGCGACCAACGCGGAAGGCGCCAACGACACGCTCACGGTCAACGGCCTTGGCGGCAACGACACCATCACCGCGACCACGCTGGCGGCCGGCATCGTCAGGCTGGTGATCGACGGCGGTGCGGATGCCGACACGATCCTGGGCAGCCAGGGCGCCGACACCATCCTCGGCGGCGACGGCAACGACCAGGTGTTCGGCGACAACGGCAACGACACCGCCTTCCTCGGCGCCGGCGACGACCGGTTCGAATGGGCGCCCGGCGACGGCAACGACATCGTCGAGGGTCAGGCGGGCTTCGACGAACTGCTGTTCACGGGCTCGAACGCCAATGAGACCGTCACGCTCTCCGCGAACGGCGGACGCGCGCTCCTGCTGCGCGACGTTGCGGCGGTCACGATGGATCTCGACGACGTCGAGAAGATCACCTTCCATGCGCTCGGCGGCTCGGACAACATCACCGTCAACGACTTGAGCGGCACCGACGTCACCACTGTCGAGCTGCACCTCGAAGCGTCCGGCGGCGGCGGTGACGGGACAGCCGATACCGTCGCGGTCAACGGCACAAACGGCGCCGAGACGATTTCGGTATCGTCGGCCGGCGGGATCGTGTCCACGGCCGGACTGCCCTGGACCGTCTCGATCGCCGGCGCGGAAGGCGCGAACGACCGGTTGAACGTCAACGCCGCAGCCGGTGACGACGTGATCGACGCAGGCTCGCTCGCGGCCGGCCTCGTCTCGCTCAACGTCAACGGCGGGCTCGGCAACGACACGTTCATCGGCTCCGCCGGAAACGACATCTTCACCGGCGGCGACGGCAACGACACGGCGCTGCTCGGTGCCGGCAACGACACCGTCCTCTGGAATCCCGGCGACGACAACGACATCATCGAGGGCCAGGGCGGCATCGACACGCTGCGCTTCAACGGCGCCAATATCGCCGAGAACATTACCCTCTCGGCCAACGGCGGGCGCGTCACGTTCTTCCGCGACGTCGCCGCCGTCACGATGGATCTCAACGACACCGAGGTGATCCAGTTCGCAGCGCTGGGCGGCGCCGACACCATCCTCGTCAACAACCTGGCGTCGACCGACTTGACGCAACTGGCGATCGACCTCGCCTCGACGGCCGGAGGGCTGGCGGGCGACGCGCAGGTCGACACGCTGACCCTCAATGCCAGCGGGGGCAACAACACGATCAACCTCACCGGCACGACCGGCGCGCTTCTGACGGTGACCGGGCTGCCGGCCACCGTGACGATCAGCCAGTTCGAGACCAGCGGCACCGTGGACCGGCTCACCCTCCTCGGGCTCAGCGGCAACGACGTCATTTCCGCGATTGGACTCGTCCCGCATATCGCGACGCTGACGATCGATGCCGGCGCCGGCAACGACACGATCCGTTCGAACGGCGACGGCGTCTATCTCGCCGGCGACGGCAACGACAAGGTCTTTGCCGGCCTGACCAACTCGCTCGAGACGATCGATGGCGGCAACGGCATCGATACGCTCGACACGACGAGCTGGGGTGGCCTCTACACGATCGACCTCGTGACCGGCGCCACGAATTACGGCGGGGAGTCCTTCACCAACTTCGAGAACCTGGTCACGGGCGCCGGCGATGACACCATCACCGGCACCGCCGTCGCAAACACGATCCAGGCCGGGGATGGCAACGACACAATCGACGGCGGGGCCGGCGACGACACCCTTCGGGGCGACGCCGGAAACGACCAGCTCAATGGCGACATCGGCGCCGACCGGATGGAGGGCGGCTCGGACGACGACATCTATGTCGTCGACAATACCGGCGACAGGGCGCTCGAGCTGGCGGGCCAGGGCACCGATCTCGTGTTGAGTTCCGTGACCTTCACCCTGGGCGCGAACGTCGAGCACCTGACCCTGACCGGAGGCGCCAGCATCAACGGCACGGGCAACACAGCGGCCAACGTGCTGACCGGCAACGCGGGCAACAACACGCTGAACGGCGGCGCTGGCGCCGACCAGATGGCCGGCGGCCTGGGCGATGACATCTATGTCGTCGACAATGCCGCCGACACGGTGGTCGAGAACAATGGCGAGGGTACCGATCTCGTGTGGAGCACCGTGACCTTCAGCCTGGCCAGCCAGCATATCGAGAACCTGACCCTGACGGGGAGCGGCAACATCGGCGGGACGGGCAACGCGCTGACCAACGTGCTGGCAGGCAATGCCGGCAACAACCTGCTCGACGGCGGCGCCGGCGCCGACAGAATGGTCGGCCGCGACGGCAACGACACCTATGTCGTCGACGATGCCGGCGACACGGTGGTCGAGAAGAATGGCGAGGGTACCGATCTCGTGTGGAGCACCGTGACCTTCAGCCTCGCCGGCCAGCATATCGAGAACCTGACCCTGACGGGGAGCGGCAACATCGGCGGGACGGGCAACGCGCTGACCAACGTGCTG
>NZ_JBXAPM010000004.1:0-174927 GCF_058803965.1 Reyranella sp. GW821-FHT14A01 | reverse complement strand
CGGCAACAACCTGCTCGACGGCGGCGCCGGCGCCGACAGAATGGTCGGCCGCGACGGCAACGACACCTATGTCGTCGACAATACCGGCGACACGGTGGTCGAGAAGAATGGCGAGGGTACCGATCTCGTGCAGAGTGCCGTGACCTTCAGCATCACGGACCAATACATCGAGCACCTGACCCTGACAGGGACCGGAAACATCGGCGGCACGGGCAACACGCTGGCCAATGTGCTGATCGGCAATACCGGCAACAACCTGCTCGATGGCGGCGCAAGGTCCGACCAGATGACGGGCGGCCTGGGCAACGACACTTTCGCATTCAGCACGGCGCTCGCATCGTCGAACATTGACACGATCACCGATTTCAACGTCGTGAACGACACGATCCAGCTCGGGAATGCGATCTTCACCACGCTCGTGGGAACCGGCCCCCTCACCGCCGACCAGTTCGTCGCCAATGCGAGCGGCACGGCGGCCGACGCCTCCGATCGCATCATCTACGAAACCGACACGGGCCGGCTCTTCTACGACAGCAACGGCAGCGCCGCGGGCGGCAGGGTCGAGTTCGCCCAGCTATCCGCCGGCCTCGCCCTGACCAACCAGGATTTCTTCGTCGTGTGATCCGGGGGCCTTTCCCGCGAAGGCGCGAGAAAGTGACAAAGATCAAGGTTGCCTGCCAAGGACGGGCGTAGGCTCCTCGCGCGCATAACGAGGAGGCGAACATGGATGCTTCGACAGCCACGTTAGCTTATGCGTTCGCGTCGCTTTGCGTCGCCGTTCCCCTTGCCGCTGCATCACTGGCCGACATGGAACTCAGGAAGAGCCTGGAGAAGGCCAACGCCTCGTACGGCGATGCCTTCAACAAGCAGGACGTGGCCGGTGTCGTCGCGCAGTACGCACCCGGTGCCGTCTTCGTCAACGCGACGGGGCCGAAGACGGATATCCCCGCCCATGTCGAGGATGTCTTCAAGCGAGGCCTCAACCATATGAGATCCAACGTCGAGCAGGCCTGGCCCCTGGGAACCGGTACGGCGCTCGCGACGGGCACATACCGGACCACCGGCAAGGACCCGGGCGGCGCTCCGCTCGAGGTCAAGGGCTACTGGACGGCAACCTATGTCCAGGAAGGCGGCAGCTGGAAAATCCGGATGCTGTCGGCCATCCCGCAGGCGGTGCCGCCGCGCGCATGACGAGGAGGCGAATATGGATACCAGGGCGACCAGATCCGCCTGCGCGTTCGCGTTGCTCTGCGTCGCCGGTGCGCTGTCCGTACCGGCATTTGCCGCCGATACGGAAATCAAGAGGCAGGTGGAGCAGAGCAATACCTCCTACATGGAGGCCTTCAACAGGAAGGACGTGGCCGGCGTCGTCGCGCACTATGCGAGCAACGCCGTCGTCGTCAATCCGACCGGGCTGAGGACGGATATCCCTCTGCTCATCGAGGGCTTGTTCAAGGCCGGCATGAATCGCCTGGAGGCCACGGTCAACCAGGCCTGGGCCGTGGGCTCCGACACCGCGCTCGGGATGGGCACGTTCCAGATCTCCGGGAAGGACCAGAACGGCGCTCCGCTCGTGGCCGCAGGCTACTGGACCGTGACCTATGTCCAGGAAGGCGGTCAGTGGAAGATCCGGATGTCGTCGATCATCCCGCAGCCGCCTGCGAAGTGAGCCGATGGGCTAAGGCGTCATGTCCGCCTTTTCCCAGCTCTTGTCGGGATTGAAGGCGTTGATCGCGGCGGCGCGCTGGGCGGTCTGTTCGCCGAGGTCCTTTTCGTAGACGTCGCTGTCGTTGCTGATCATGAAGGTCATGACGCCGGTCTCGCCATAGTGCACCGGCCAGGCGAGGACGGCGAAGCCGCCCCTCATGCGGTCGCGCACAAGGTAGTCGCGCGCGCCGCCCGGCGCATCGGGCCCCTGGCTGTAGAGCAGGCGGAAGCGGTAGCCGTAGTAGCCGTCGCGTTCGACGTCGCCCAGCTGCGCCTTGGCGAGCATCGGGCCGAGCGGACTGGGTGCCTCGCCCGGCTTGGTCTCCCAGTAGAGTCCGTTCTTCTGGCCCGGCGAACTCACGAGGCGGCGCGCATAGACCGGCACGCCGATCTTCATCGGATCGAGTGCCGCATAGTCGTGTTGCGCGTCGACGATCGCCAGCAGGGTCTGGATGACGGCGAGTTCGTTGCGCCCGATGAGGCGCGCCTCGAGCTCGATGCGGCCGGCATCGACGTCGTAGCGCCACACGTCGCCCTGCTTCACGATCGGGATGGGCGAGACCCAGCCCGTCGTGCCGGCGCCGACCAGCGCCTTGTCGGGCGTCTCCTGGATGATCTTGTGGCCCGCGTCCCAGGCCTTCAGGAAATTGTCCCGCAGCTCGTCGTCCTGCCAGTCGCTGCCGGGGATCAGCGTGTGCCAGTCGACGCCGAGGATGGCGGTGATGGCCTTGTCGTCCTGCTTGCGAATGGCATCGGTGAGCGCGTCGGCCGCCGCGTCGGGGGTCGGGAAGCCCTTCAGTTGCGGCGCCTGCTGAGCCTGGGATGGTGCCGGCACCGGCGGCGGCGCCTGCGCTTGTGTCTGTGCAACGGACGCGCCCAGCAGGCCCGCATACAATGCAAGTGCTGCGACGAGCCGGGAAACCAGTTTCATCATCGCCGACCTCCACCGCCACCACCACGCGCGCCGCCCCCGCCGCCGCCGCCACCACGTGCACCACCACCGCCGCCACCCGCGGGACGTCCGCCACCCCCACCACCGCCTGGGCGTGCGCCGCCGCCACCGCCGCGTGCCCCGCCACCGCCACCGGCGCGGGGACCGCCGCTGCGCTGCTGCTGAGCGCGGCCGCGCTGGGCTTCGCGATTGATCTGCCCGCCGCGGTTGACGCCGCCGATGGCGCCGCCCGGGCGCTGCCCGGCGCCCGCTCCGGGACGCTGCCCCGCTCCGGCGCCGGGACGCTGGGCCGGACGCTGGACGCCTCCAGCGCCCGCGCCCGGGCCACCGGGACGGTTGAGGCCGGCGCCACCGGCAGGCCTCTGGGCAGGATGCTCCAGCTGTCCGCGGAACTGTGCGCGCTGGTCCGCGCCCGGCCGGTTCTGGCCGAACTGCTGGCGCGTCGCCGGATCGCGATAGGCGACGCCGCGCCGGTGATCGACCTGGTGCTGCCAGCGGCCGCCGTCGCCGATGGTGTTGCGATTGAAGTTGCGGTCGATGTTCACGGCGCGATTGACGTTCACCGTGGTGTAGCTGCTGCCCCAGCCACCGCCGCCGTAGCCCCAGCGCCAGCCGCCGAACAGGGCGCCCGCCGCCGCGATGCCGGCGCCCCACATCAGACCGCGGAGCAGCGCGCCGCCCAGCGGCCAGTAGGTCGGCGGATAGGCCGGCTCGGACCAGGCGCCGTAGGCGGTGTTGGGATCGTAGCTCGGGACGTAGACGACCTGCGGACTGGACTGCGCGATGGCGTAGACGGTCTCGCTGCCCTGCGTCTCGGTCGACACCGTGTATTGCGGGCCGGCGCCGGTCTTCAGCGTGCCCGCGGCGGCGGCCTTGGCGCGCAGCCGCTGGATCGAGGCTGCGACATCGCCCTGCTGGCCGAGAAACGCGTCGCCCAGCTTCTGCGTCCAGTCGAGATGCTCGTTCATCTGCTTCAGGACCGACGGGAAGGCGACCAGCGACTTCACGCTGACGTCCCACCCCTTGTCGGCCACAGCGGTGACGGCGGCATCGCCCGTCGGGCCGGGATTGGCCTGCTGCCAGCGCGCGGCCTCGACGACTTCGAGCGGATAGGTCGCGGCCATCATCACCTGCGACAGCAGCGCGTCGTCATAGAGCGCGATCGGCGCCAGGATCTGGTCGAGCTCGGCCGGCGAGAAAAGCTTCCTCTCGGGTGTCGCGGACGCGGGTGTCGGCGTCGGTGCAGGCGACGGCGTGGGTGCAGGGGTGGGCGTCTGCGCCAGGGCGGCGGGCGACACCGCCACCGTCACCGCGGCCAACGACAAGAGGAGCAACTCCCGCCGGCCGCACGAATTCCGCTTCATGCTGTCCCCTCCCGTTCGACGGCCATCGTCTGCCACTCAGTGGCCCATGCATTGACATTGATCAAGGGGCGACGGGGAGAGGCGCCATACTCTCCGAAGAGGAACATGATGACCCAGCCGTGCCTCGCTTTGTCCTTCGCCGCGACGCTAGCAACCATCCTGGCCGCCCTCGCGACCGCTTCGTGCCACGATCAGCAGACGATCGAAGGCACCTCGTCGCGAACGATCAACGTGGCCGGCAAGCGCCTGAAGGCCAACCTCTCGCCCACCGGCACGCCGAACGAATTCGACCTGCTGATCGTGCGCGACGCGTGGTCATCGATCCCGACCCGGCCAGCGAACGTGCCCGCGGCGAGGAAGCCGCGGCCCGCGTCACCCGCGAGGTCTGCAAGGTCAGGAGCCTCAACCCGCAGATCGTCAGCGAGCGCCTCGTCAGCGAGATCAACTACTACGTCCGCTTCCGCTGCGTGTGAGGCGGCCTGTGCCGGGGGTGCGGGGGGCGCCGACTCCGTTTCGTTCGATTCGTCTGATTCGTTTATTTTGGATATTTCGAATATTTCGTTTATGGTCAGGACACCTACAAGCGTACCCGACAAGCCTACGGAGACAACCATGCCGAACGACGAATCACTTTCCGAACGCCTCCCGACGCCCGAGGAAGCCGACAAGGCCAGGAAGGCGGTCGCCCTCCTTGCAAGTCACAGCGACAAGCGCGGCGGCCTGTCGCTTCACGTCAGGAAGGGAGCCAAGAGCGCCGACGTCGAACTTCCACCGGCGATCAGCCGCCTCGTGCTCGATCTCCTGCAGTTCATCGGCAAGGGCGAAGGGGTCACGCTCGTGCCGGTCGGCGCGGAGCTTTCCACCCAGCAGGCGGCCGAGATGCTCGAAGTCTCCCGGCCCTTTCTTGTGAAGCTGATCGAGAACAAGGAGATCCCGCACCACAAGGTCGGCACCCATCGGCGCCTCCGGTCGGAAGACGTGTTCGCGTACAAGCAACGTCGCGACAGAACGCGCAACGACGCGTTGACCCGGCTCGCGCGGCTGGGACAGGAGATGGATGGCTGAAGGGGGCATGTCTCGGATCAGTCAATCCTGATGTTGACCAAGGACTTCGTGAAAAAAACTAAGTGGGACGAAGACGAGGCACAGCGCGCGGCAAACAACTCTTCGATCACGCGCAGCAGATATGGTCCGCTCCGTAATGCGGCGACCGGACCTACATTCTTAGCTCGGAGGAAACGCCAACCTCACCCCTCTCGCAACCGCAGCACCCGCTCCCGCCCCTTCTCGATCGCGTCACCGATTGACACTTCTGCGGCCGCCTCAGACACCGTTTTCTCGCCGTAGCGTTTCGGTGCGATCTTCGCGGTGAGCCATTTGATCGTGTCGATCTGGAGCCGGCAGACGGTCACGTTGGCCGCGTCGGCGTTGCGTGCGATGTGGATCGCCTCCTCGGCGAGCGCGTCGGCCTGCTGGTCGCGGGCGGCGGCGTACTGGCTGCGGAACGGGGCGTTCTCGCACTGCCAGCGGCGCACCGTGTCGCGGCTGGGCATGCGGGTCGGGCGGCAGATGTCGTACAGCAGTTCGCCGTCGGCCAGGCGGCGGCAGATTTCGGCGGCCAGGGTTTCGCTGAAGCCGGTGGGTCGCTCGGCCATCACGGGCTCTCCTTCTCGTACTTGCCCGCCACCTTCTTTCCCAGCCGCCGCCGGTTCACGCGCATCAGCATGATCGTCGCGGCACGCGATTGGCCGGGCGCGAGGTTCTCGGCGCGGCGGCGCTTGCGGATCACGTCGGGATGGCGGTCCATCGTCTCGGCGATCCGCGCATCGGTCTCGCCGGCGGCGACCAGCCTGCGCAGGCGCGCGGCATCGTCGGCGGTCCAGGGACGGCCACGGCTCATGGTGTGACTCCTTCCTCGATCGTTCGGATACGTGCCATCGGCCTTTACCTCGCCTCAAACGGACGCCACGTTCGGCGCATGAAAAAGATCGCCCTCGCTGTCGCACTGCTCGGGCTGCTCACCTCGGCTGCCCAGGCGCAGAACACGCCCAAGCCGCCTGCCGCCGCGCCCGCGACACCGGCTCCCGCAACGCCGGCCGCCGCACCTGCCAAGCCACAGGGCTGCGTCGCCACCGTCGGCGCGCTGCCGCAGACCTGGTCGGGCCAGGCCTTCGCCCTCGACGGCGAGACCCTGGGCGGCAGCGGACTCAAGACGCCGCTCCGCATCTGGGGCGTGCAGGCCCCGGCCTTGCGCGATGCGTCGCGCGTGGAAACCGTGCCCGGCATGCGCGCCCGCGCGACGCTCGAGGATCTGCTGGCGCGCGCCGACCACAAGGTGAAGTGCCGGATCGCGCGCTACGATTCGGAATGCCGGCTGGTGGCGCAATGCGCGCTCGACGAAGCCCAGCCGATCGATCTCGGCGGCGCGCTGCTGGCTTCGGGCGTCGCCTACGGCCACGAGCTCGACGAGCCACTGTCGTGGGAGCCGCGCGCCGCCCAGCGCTACGCCGATGCCGAGTTCGAGGCCCGCAAGGCGCGCAAGGGCACCTGGGCTCACTGGCTCGGCGAGAAGTAAGGCTCCGTCTTCCCGGCGAAGGGCCGTCACGCCGATGCGGCCTCCAGCGCCGCATCGACGATCGACTCGATCTCGCGTTCGGGATAGCCCAGTTCGCGGGCGCGGTCGGCCAGCATGTCGCGCGTCGCCATCCGCGCGGCACGGGGCGAATAACCACCCTCGCGTTCGAAGCCCAGGCAGTCGGCCGCGTCCTCGACGAGCCAGGGATGAAGGGCGGAAGCGGAGAGGTTGGGAGCGGCCATGACCGGAAGAGTATCCGGATAATAATCCGACTTCAAGACGGATTCCGGAAAATAAGCCGCTCGGAATCCATTCCGGAAAATGCCAGACTGACGGCATGGCCTTCGACGCCAACCAACGCCGCCAGGCCCTGCGCGCCTTCATGGCCGGGGCCGGCCTCAACGTCGCCCAGTGGGAATCCCTCTCCGGGCTGGGCGACGGCACCTTGCGCAAGTTCCTCGACGACCCGACCGGCGCCAAGACGCTGACCGACAAGACCTATGCGAAGCTGGCCAGCGGCGCTGCCCAGAAGATCGGCCGCCCGGTGAGCGTCGCCGAGCTGCAAGGCGCGCTGCCTCTCGATGCGGCCCAGGCCCTGTCGATCGGCGACATCGCCGGCAACGTCGCCCCCGCCTTCGACGCGCCCGGCCGGCCGATGCTCGGCCACATGGCCAACGACGTGCCGCTCTATGGCACGGCGATGGGCGGCGACGGCAACGGCGAGTTCGAGATGAACGGCACGGTGATCGACCATGTCGCCCGCCCGCCGGGCATCCATGGCCGCGGCGACGTGTTCGCGCTGAACGTGGTGGGCGATTCGATGTGGCCGTGGCGCAAGCCCAACAGCCTGATCTATGTCGAGCGCGACCGCGCCCCCAGCGTCAACGACCATGTCGTGGTCGAGTTCAGGCCGATCGCCGGCTCGAGCGTGCGCCAGACCGTGGTGAAGCTGCTGGTCGGCATCTCGGTGAAGACCCTCAAGCTCGCGCAGTACCGCCCGGCCAAGGAATTCGACGTCGACCGCAAGACGGTCTTCCGCGTCTATCGGGTGCTCGAATGGGATGAACTCATGAAAGGTGGCAGGTAGCCCCGGAGCGCACCCCTTCCTGTCATCCTGAGCGCAGCGAAGGATCTCACGCCCGCCACGGAGTCCTCTGACCGCTATGTGAGGTCCTTCGCTGCGCTCAGGAAGACCCGAGTGTAATCCGGATTTATTTCCGGAACACGGTTGAAAAATCCAGCCCCAGATCCGATACTCGGATCATGCCCGACAGTCTCGCCGTCCGCCCGAATGAGACCGTCGCCGACCTGATCCGCCGCCACCGCCGTCCCCTCCCCGCGCCCGCAATCGATATCGAGAACTTCCGCGCCTGGGCCGTCGCCGTCTGCACCGCCGAAATCAACCACCGCAGCCGCGACTTTCAGCGGGTCGAACGCGCCCTCGGCCTCACCTTCGACCGCTGGCTCGAACCCGACTGCGAACAACTCGGCCAGTTCCCCCAAGAAGCCCACGCCGCCGCCGCGCTTGTCTGGCTCTCCCATCTCCAGACCCACGAGAGCGAGAAGCGCATGCCGTGGTCGGGCGTGCCGTTCCGGAGCTGGTGCGAGTCCGATCGCGCCCAATGGTTCACGAAGCGCCGCACCCTGTGGTCTGGCTTCGTGAGACAAACCGAGTGCTATCGAGCAGCGGGGCGGACTTTGAAGGCAACGACATAACCGATAATATGGTTTGAGCCCTGAAACGCCGACCTGCGGTGTCAGCTCCTCGCTCATCCTTTACACAATCAACTAGAAATTACTTGATTACGTTCTATCGATAGGCGCATGTTTCTTTCTATCTATGGTTGCTCTCCGTGTAAGGATGTCCCGTGTCAATATTGATCAGGGCCTTTACCGGCCTGCCCTTCCTGTTCGTTTCATTTGCCGCCGCGGCCCAATCGCCAGAAACGTTGAATTACGTATTCATGGCTAGGGCATTTGAGCGCATTCTAATTGTAGCCGTCGCCGGGTGTTCACTATTCCTTGGCTTCCGGCTCTTTCAGATTACTGCGGAGAACACAGGTCAAATGCTCGCCAAAGGCGGCAGTTGGACCTTCAAGATGGCGCAAGTAGGCCCGGGTGTATTCTTCGCTCTGTTCGGCGCAGCAGTTATGGCAATTGCGCTCTTCCAAGGCCCACAGTCTGGTTCCGTCATCGGCTCGCCCCCGATTACAGGTGTGAGCTTTCGAGGGGTAATCGCCGATTCACCCTCCGCCATGACGCCACGAGAATCAGTACAAGCCTTCAACACTTTAAGCTTACTCGCAGACGACCCCGCCATTACCGATCAACAGAGACAACTCGCCAAGAGAGCATTGTCAGCACTAGAACCCGTTAAACGGGTTCTAGTGGATGAAGTTCTTGGCGCCAATAGCTACAACGAATGGCGAATTCTCAACGATCGACGCACGATAGATCCCAGTGGTTTCCAACAGGAACTCCAACGAGACCAAGCCAAAGGGAGGCGTTTCAATGCAACAGATCAATTACTTTCAGACGGCCTCAAATAGGCTCCTACGCATAACCGGATTCGCCTGGTTTGGCGTGATTGCACTGATTTCAATGTACTTGCCGGCAGAGTTGGCTGCGCAAACATCTCTAAGCCCTCAATGGTATCAGCAACACACCAAAGTCGTTCTCGATAATGCCAGAAAGCACATCGAACCGACCCTTCCTCCCGCTGAACGTAGTATTGCCCAAGCTATCGAGTACAGAGTTACCGCCAGCCCCGGCATTGGCGCATTTGCAGCATACGAAGGTAATAGAAGGCTGATCGTGATTCATGCCGGAACAATCCAGTCAATGGATTGGATGTTCGATGCAATTTGGATGGAGAACGAGCTCAATTTATCAGGCTGCTTCAAGGAATACGCCCGATACTACTATTCCGGACTTCAGAATAACCAGAGGGCTGTTGCCTCTGGGCTTTCTCCAAGCCCAGTTGCAACACCTCTTACATTTGCGCAACGACAGGGTGGCGCCTGCTCTGGTGCTAGCCCCCAGCGCATGATGTCCTCGCCTGAGTATGGAAGGCAAAAAGCTGGGGCTATCGAAGCAAGCATCATGTTTCTTTATCTGCATGAACTCGGCCATCACGTTCTGCGACACACAGACGGCAAGAGAACATCTGATGTGGCCGGACTAGCTATGAGTCGCACACAAGAGGACGACGCGGATAGCTATGCCGTTCGAACCGCCCTCGGGGCACGATACTCACTTACCGCCGCAATGCCGTGGCATGCTTTCATGGCTCTCGTCGGAGGCAATTCAATAGAAGCTGAACAGAAATCAAGCCATCCGCTTGGTATCGCCCGAGCGTTGAATATTTATCGACAAACCATGGAATATTATAGGAGGAATCCGCAGCAGTGGAACAGGCCGTCCACCTACGATGCGGCCATGCAGCAGATGGAGGAGACTCTTGAGAAACTGGAAAGCGAGATAGAGACACTTAAATAGCCAAGTGCGAAGTACACTTCGTCGGCATTCCAGACCTTGGCACTTCAAGTCGAATTAGCAAATTCGGCAAATGAAATAAGTGCAATATAGTCGATTTGCGCGTCGCTACTGGGACCACATGTAAGCATCACCTCACCAACGGCAACGGCCTGATCTCCGCCTTCGCCAGCACGCCCAGCGCGAAGATGCGGCGGGCGACGACCAGCGCTTCGCCGGCGGTGCCGACGACCGCGGCGGCGAGACGGTCATGCGTGGCCCTCATGGCATACTCCACGACCGTGCTCATGACGGCGGTCGAGGAGGCCGAGAACAGGACGTGGGAGATGATGCGCCAGACGGCGCGCGCGCTGTGGCGCAGGCCGTAGATCTGCATCAGGTCCTTCACCAGCGCGACGCCGACGCCCAGCACGACCAGCGCATCGAGTGCCGGATGCGGACAGGCCGCGACGCCGAGGCTGGCGCGGATTGCGGCGCGCTGGATGCGCTCGTCGGCCGCGCGGTCCATGGGCACGAAGATCTCGCGGTTCAGGAGATCGATCACGTCGGCGTCGGTGTGCTGCGGCTGCAGCGCGGCGGAGACGGCGTCGAGCTTGCCCAGCACCTCGGGATTGCCGCCGTACAGGCCCTTGAGCGCACCGACCACGCGACCGCCGCTGCCGACGCCGCCCAACCGGCTGAGATGCTCGGCCAGCGCGCGCGCCTTCTCGGCCGACTTGAGGCGCGTGTAGGCACGGGCCTGCCCGGCCAGGAGCCAGAGCGTCGAGCCCAGAAGTGCGACGAGGACGGCAAACTGCGCGAGGTCGAGCACGCTGCCTTGTTCGATCGCGCTCCGAAGCAGCGAGATGGCGCCGTCGACGATCACCAGCAGCAGCAGGAGAGCTGCCGAACCGAGGGCCAGCTTGGCCGGCCAGCGGATCGCCGGCGGGCGCGCCGCCGCCTCCGGCAACGGCTCGTCGATCGCCGGCGCATCGGCGGCTGGCAGCTCGCCCGGTCGGAATTCCATGTCGACGAGTCGTTGGGGCCGGTTGGGGGGCTTGTCGGTGGATGTGGTCATGCTCATGGCGGCGTGCTCACGCGAGGAGGAACTGGAGGACCTTGTCGAGATTGATGTGAGGCAGCGGCCTGTCCCTGAAAAAGGGTCCGAGCCGCGGCGGCTCGAAGCGCCTGATGTGGAAGGCCACCTCGTCCCACTGGTCCACGGCGGGAATGGTACCCGGGATCACGCCGGGCTGGATGTCGAGGACCTCGTCGCGGCCCGCCGGGATGCCGCGCAGGAAGGGCATGGCGAGATCGTTCACCTTGAGCTTGAGGTCGGTCGTCGCCCGCACCGAGGCCACGGCCATCAGCCCCGACCGGCGCGCGGTCGCGAGCAGGAACGGCTCGCCGATCATGTCGCGCAGCAGGTTGACCAGGTTGGCATGCTGGTCGGCGGTGACGTGGTCGGCCTTGGCCGCGACCACGGCCAGCCGGTCGACCTTCGGGATCGGCAGCATCCGGAGAAGCGGGTGCGTGAGCTCGTCGAAGGCATCGCTGATGCTGCGGATCGCGAGCCCCAGATCGGCGAAGGATTCACGTCCCTGCTGCAGCGCGGAGAGGAGATCGACCAGCAGCACCTGCTTGCCGAGGCGGCCGAAGACGTCGCCGTGGAACTGCCGGACCAGCTTCAGGTAGTCGGCATGGCGCCGGAGCAGCGCGGCGCCCATCGTGCCACGCTTCGCCGATCGCACGGTCGAGAGCGGGAAGAACAGCGTGGCGGGATCGATTGCTTGGTCGGCCAGCGCAAAGCGGCCCGGCTGGACGAAGCAGAGGCTGCGCTCCTGCCGGCAGCGCAGAAGATAGTCGCGGTAGAGGCTCGCGATCCGCGCCAGCTCGACCGGGTTCTCCGGCGCATTCGGATCGATCGAGCGCACGGCGTCGAGCCACGGCTTCGCCAGGTCCGCGCGCCCGGCACTGTTGGCCAGTTCCTCCATCTGCAGCGACCATTCGCGAAACGACTGGGTCAGCATCGGCAGGTCGAGAAGCCATTCGCCGGGATAGTCGATGAGATCGAGGTCGGTCGTCGCCGTGGACGAGAGCGCCGACCGCAGCAGGCCGAGGTCGCCATGACGGATACGCACGCGCAGGCCGCTGAGGCCGGTCGTCGGCGCGGGCCAGGCGGGCCGCTCGGACAGGAGCTGGGCCAGCCGCTCCTCGAAGGGAAAGCGCGGGATGCCCGGGATCTCCAGCAGCTCCACCTGTTGAACGTGCTCACGCCAGGGAAAGAACGGGAAGGACGCCATCGGCGCACGCGCCGCCGTGAGAAGCGCATGCGCGAACGCCGTGATGAACACGGTCTTGCCCGATCTCTGCAGACCGGTGACGGCGATCCGGTGCCGCCGCTGCCCCAGGGGCGACGCGTCGAGCGCGGCCGCAAGGCTCTCGAGCGTGCCGCCGGCAACGGTCTTCCAAAAAGAAAGAGGATTCAGCAGGTCAGGCCCACGAAGCATGCTTGCGGATTTGGGGACCGTCCGAGTCCGAAGTAAGGCAGCGCGGAGGCGCGGGAAAGCGAAAGGTCCCTCACTTCGTTCGGGATGACAATATTGTTGGGATCTGCGCAGTACGCCGATGCAGAAAACGCTGTCATCCCGAGCGGAGTGAGGGACCTTTCATTCCCCGGCAAATGTCCCTGCCCTCAACGCGGGCAGCCCATATTTAGCGGCTTTTCAGGTCCCCCAGCCCCCACATTCCGTGGCTTGTTGTTCTTGTTTTGTTCCGATACGAGTCCGTCTCAGCAAGGAGGTGCTGGATGACCGGACTGACGCTTTACGACGCTGCTCCCGTTCGTGCCCCCGGCCCTGCGCGCGTCGCCCTTTCCTGGCCCAAGCGCCACGACACATCGGCCGAGATCGAGCAGGCCTTCCCGCATGCCACGCAGGTGATCCGGCGCGGCCTCTGGATGGTCTACGAGCAGACCGAAGTGAACGCGACGCTGAACCGGCTGGGCGAGCATCGCAGCGCCTCGTTCAACGGCATCGGCACCTTCCGCTTCACGCAGCCCGAGCCCGCCGCCGCCTTCGCCGAATATGCATTCGACAAGCAGCTGCACCGCCTCAAGGCCAACAGCACCCGCGGCGCCACGCGCGAGGAAGTGGCGCTGGAATGGGAGCGCCGGGCCGCCGAGCGCGAGGAGATCCTCGCCTGGGGCCGCACCACGGGCATGACCCGCCAGGTGGTCGCGCATTATCGCGCCGAGCGGCATGTCGGCGCCTGGTCCTGGCCCGCGCATCTTGCCGCCGCCCGGTTGATCGAAAAGGCCCATCCGACCATCGCCGATCCCAATCATTACGCCGGCGTGATGATCGAATGGGCGGAGCGGGAACACAGGTCGTGGTTCTGGCGTTGCTGCCGCGGCCTGCACCATCTCTAAGTCTTGTAAGTTTCGCGTTGCAAGGAGACCCCATGTCCATCGTCCTCACTCCGCTCGACACGCGCGAAACGCTCGAGATGGAAGCCGGCCTGATCCTGCGCGCTTTCGAGCTGGCGGCCGACCAGCCCTATGGATTCACCCAGGAGGACCTGGAGTGGGTCGAGGCCTACTGGGTGCACCAAGCGGCCAGCTTCTCGTCGCTGGGCTGCGTGGTCAGCCTGACCGACGGGCGCCGCTTCCACCTTGCCTATGTCGGCGGTCTCGAGCCCGAGGACGAGCCCGAAGACACGCTGCCTGAATCGGTGACGGTCACGCAGTTGATGACGACAGAGCCGCTTCCCCGTTCGAGCCCGACATCTGGCCGCGCTTCGCTCTGGACCTACGATGTGGCCGAGCTGAACGCCCATCTCGGCCTGCCCCTCATCCCCGCCGCCCCCGCACCCGTGATCCTGCCGCTGCCGGCGCGACACTAGCCCCCGCACTCTCTATCCTGCCCAGCGATGGGTCAGCACGGGCAGTGCAGGTGTGAGCGGGGTTTCATCATGGCGAAACACGACGTCATCGTCCTCGGGCTGGGCGCGATGGGTGCGGCTGCGACCTACCAACTGGCGAAGCGCGGTGTCGACGTCGTGGGGATCGACCAGTACGCGCCGCCGCACCGGCTGGGATCGAGCCATGGCGAGAGCCGCATCACGCGGATCGCCTGTGCCGAGGGCGCGCACTTCACGCCCTTCGCCCGGCGCTCGCACGAGATCTGGCGCGAACTCGAGGCCGAGCTCGACGTCTCCCTGCTCACGCAGAACGGCATGCTGATGATCGGAGCACCGGGCGAACACAGGGAGGCGCACGGCACGACGAATTTCCTGACGGCGACGATCGATGCCGCCGACGCCTGGGGCCTCCCGTACGAGAGGCTCGATGCGGCACGGCTGCGGCAGCGTTTCCCGGCCTTCGCCATCCGGGAGGGCGACCAGGGCTACCACGATGCGGTGAGCGGCTTCGTCCGTCCCGAGGCCTGCATCGCGGCCCAGCTCACGCAGGCCCGCAACCTCGGCGCGCAGCTGCATCTCGATGAGAAGGCCATCGAGATCGGCCAGGAGGGAAGCGACGCCGTCGTCGTCACCGACAAGGGCACCTGGCGCGCCCGCCAGCTCATCGTCGCGGCGGGTGCCTACCTGCCGGCGCTGCTCGGCGCGCACGCGCTGAACACGCACTTCAAGGTGACGCGGCAGGTCCTCTTCTGGTTCAAGGCAAAGAACGAGACCGCGCATCGCCAGTTCGCGCCGGACCGGTGCCCCATCTTCATCTGGCAGCTCCAGGGCCAGATGGTCTTCTACGGCTTCCCCGCCCTCGGCGGCCTGTCCGAGGGGATGAAGATCGCGACCGAATACGATGCGCCGACCACTGCGCAGGACGTCGATCGCACGGTGAGTCCGCAGGAGATCCGGCACATGGTCGAGAATTTCGTGAAGCCGGCCTTCCCCGGCCTGTCGGACGAGTGCGTCCGGACCGAGGTCTGCCTCTACACCGAGGTCAAGGGCGCGCGCTTCCTCATCGACCGCCATCCCGACCACGACCGCATCATCATCGCCTCGCCCTGCTCCGGCCACGGCTTCAAGCACTCCGCCGCCCTCGGCGAACTCCTGTCGCGCATGGCGCTGGGCGAATGCGGCACGCTGCCTGAATTCAGGTTCGACTACACCTCATAGGAGTCGCTTGCGCCCGGCCCGTCGGTTAGCCACAAGCTCACCCCATGGCAAAGCACCCGTCCCAATCCCGCGAACGCCCGGACGTCATCGCCGCACAGAAAGTGCTGGCCGAAGTGTGGCCGGGCACAGCGCAGGCGAGTTCGGTGACCTTGCTGAAGGCGCTGCACGTGCTGACGCGCGACGGCGGGCTGAACCTCGACACACGGCGCAAGCTGAAGCAGGTGCTGCATCTGGTGCAGCTGCTGCGGCCGCCGCTCGACGCGCTGCTCGCGGAGGGAGGCGACCCCGTGATCGCCGATCTCGGCACCGGCAAGTCCTACCTGGGCTTCATCCTCTACGACCTGGTCGTCGGACCCGCCGGCCGCGGCTCGATCGTGGGCGTGGACGTGCGCGCCGAGCTGGTCGAGCGCTCGCAGCAGCTCGCGCGCGCGTGCGGCTTCGACCGCATGTCGTTCGTCGCCGGCGGCATCGCCGACACGATGCTGCCGGGTGGCCGCGCCGACATGGCGACGGCGCTGCACGCCTGTGACACCGCGACCGATGACGCGATCCGCTTCGCGCTGCGCCACAAGGCCAAGATCGTGGCGCTGATCCCCTGCTGCCAGGCCGAGGTCGCGTCGCTGCTGGAGGGTGCGAAGCCCACGCCGATCGACCAGCTGTGGCGGCATCCGATGCACCGCCGCGAGTTCGGCGCGCACGCCACCAACGTGCTGCGCGCTTTGGTGCTCGAGGCGCAGGGCTACAAGGTGAGGGTGACGGAGTTCACCGGCCTCGAACATTCGCTGAAGAACGAGCTGATCCTCGCGACGCGCCACCAGCAGGCCAACCCGCTGGCCCGCCGCAAGCTCGACCAGCTGGTGGAACAGCTCGGCGTCCGCCCCGGCCTGCTCGACGTGATGGACGCGCCTGCCGGCTGACGAAGCCGCCGCCTACTCTTCCGGCTTGTCCGCCGTCTCCGGCGCCTTGCCGTAGTAAAGCTCGCCGAGGCGGATGCGTTCGCGGCCGTTGGCGACGCGATGCTCGTTGGTGTCGCGCAGCGAGTAGACGCAGCCGCAATATTCCTGCTGGTAGAAATTCTCGCGCTTGCTGATCTCGATCATGCGGGCCGAGCCGCCGCCCTTGCGCCAGTTGTATTCCCAGTAGCTGAGGCCGGGATATTTCGAGGCCGCGCGTACGCCGCTCTCGTTGATCTGCTGCATGTTCTTCCAGCGCGAGATGCCGAGCGAGCTGGTGATCACCGGGAAGCCATGCTCGTGCGCGTAGAGCGCGGTGCGCTCGAAGCGCATGTCGAAGCACATGGTGCAGCGCACGCCGCGCTCGGGCTCCATCTCCATGCCCTTGGCGCGCGCGAACCAGTTGTCGCGGTCGTAATCGGCATCGATGAAGGCGATCCCGTGCTTCTCGGCAAAGCGGACGTTCTCGCTCTTGCGCAGCTCGTATTCCTTCAGCGGATGGATGTTCGGATTGTAAAAGAAGATCGTGTAGTCGATCCCCGACGCCTGCATCGCCTCCATCACCTCGCCCGAGCAGGGCGCGCAGCACGAATGCAGCAGCACCTTGTCGTGGCCGCCCGGCAGCGGGATCGGCTTGCGTTCGCCGCTCGGGGGCTCGCCCCCAGGCTGGTTTTTGGACTGCTTGGCCATGATGCGCCCGGCATACTCCAGCGCCAGCCGGCGTGGCAAGACCGCACCGGCTGCATCTATTGTCATCCCGAGCGCAGCGAGGGACCTTTATCTTCAGGCGATCGACCGCGTAGAGCCCCAGTCGACCAGCGCTACCGGCAGCTCGATCCGCGGCACGGCGCCGTCGCGGGCGGCGTCGGCGGTGCGCAGTTTCTGCAGCAGGTACTCCGTGCCGACGCGGCCGATCTCCTCGATGGGAAGCCAGACGCTGGTGATGTCGGGGGTCACCGAGGCGCTGCAGCCGACCACGGAAAGATCGGCGGGGATGCGGAGACCCGCCTTGTGGATTCCGGCCAGCATGCCGTCGCTGAGCTGCGTGTGGGGGGCGAAGAAGGCGGTGGGCCGGCGCGCCTTGGGCAGCGCCATCAGGCTCTCGACGATGGTCTTGGCGCTCTGGCGGTTGGGCAGGTCGCCGATCATCAGCTCGTCGATCGGCTTGATGCCCAGTTCCTTCAGGGCCGCCCGGAACCCCTCCTCGCGGCCCAGCATGTTGTGCGTCGGCGGGCCGGTCAGCAGCGCGATGCGGCGATGGCCGAGCTTGCCGAGATGGTTGCCGCCCAGCCAGCCGGTCTGGAAATCGTTGGAGCCGACCCACGGATCGCTCTCCGCCTTGCGCGAGCGGTTGAGCAGCACATAGGGCAGCTTGCGCTCGCGCAGCCATTCGATGGCGGGGTCGGTCTCCTGCGCGGTGGCGATCAGCAGCCCGTCGACATGGCCCTCGGCCAGGGTCTCGACGATGTGGCGGAAACGGGCGCTGCTCTCCTCGGTGTTGCACAGGATCACATCGTAGCCCGCCGCCGAGGCCGTGCGCTCCACCGACCGGAAGAGATGCGCATAGAAGGGATTGATGATGTCGGGGTTCAGCATCGCCAGGATGCGCGTGCGCCGCGTCCTGAGCGAACGCGCCATGCGGTTGGGGCTGTAATTGTTCTCGGCCGCGATGGCCACGATCTTCGCGCGCTTCTCGGCCGAGATGCGCGCCGACGGATCGCCGTTCAGCACGCGCGACACCAGCGAGACGTCGACGCCGACCTCGCGCGCGATCTTGTCGAGGGTTATCGCCACGCCGCTCCTACCAGTTGGCGCTGTCCGCCCAGGCAAGGTCGGGCATCCGCGTCTCGTAGCCGTTCACGAATTCGCGGTTGGACTGGTAGGGGTTGCGGTTGACCAGCGGCCGGCCCTGGAGCGGGTGCGTGAGGCTCCTCACCTCATGCTCGATCCGGAACAGCGCACGACCGTCGGCGGGATCGACGATGTCGAGGAAGCGGTATTGCCACTGGTTGCTTTCCTGGCTGACCAGGCCACGCTCCTCGAGGCGGCGGTGCGGGCCCGAGAAATCCGCGAGATAGATCTGGATGTGGTGGTTGTCGTAGGGCGGCTGCGGTGCGTCGGTCTCGCGGAAGCGGAGCTTCTGGTCGCGGCCGACGGACACTTCCGCGGCCGGCGCGTCCTCGAACGCGGTCACGCGCGTCTTCACGTCGAAGATCTCGCGATAGAAGCGCGCGATGCCCTCGGCCGTGCCGACCGGCACGTCGAAGGTGATGTAGGGCATGGCGAGCTGGTTGCGGCCGAATTCCGGCGCGGGCTCGTGGATGCGCAGCCGGTTGCCCCAAGGGCAGGTGACGGCGAGATGGTCGTCCGCCTCCTCCACCGCGAAGCGCGTGTTGGAAAGTTCGTTGCGCACCGACTCCAGCCGCTTCTTCACGTAGGGCCGGTCGGGAATGACGAGCCCTGTGGTGCCGCGCAGCACCTGGGCCGGGCCGGTGGCCAGGTGGAACTGGCTGCGTCCGACATTGACCCACATATTGTCGGTGCTGGTCATCAGGAAGGGATCGCGCGTGAGGCCGAGGCCGGTCACGTAGAACAGGGTGGCGAGCCGCTGGTCGGGCACCCAGGTGTTTACATGCTCGAGATGGACGATGTTGCTGACGTCTTCCTGCTGCCGGTCGAACTTCGCGCTCATCGCCTTCTCCCTTCCTCAGACGAACATCAGGTCCGTTTCCTGGCCCAGCAGATGTTTCCCGATCTGCTCGAAATGCGCCAGCCTGCCCTGCAGGTGCTGCGACACCGAATAGGCGTCGCGGAAGCGGCGCTCGAACGGCTCGTTCTCGAAGATCGCATTGGCGCCGGCGGCGCGATAGAGCGTCTCGACCACCTCGGTGCCGCGATGGATGGCGTTGGTGCCGGCGGCGCGGATGGTCATGCGGTCGCCGGTCGTCATCGCCCCGGTCGCGCGGATGCCGTCCTGCACCTCGCGCAGCGACTGCAGCAGGAAGGTGCGCGCCGCCCGAAGCGCGGTGTCGGCGAGCGCCAGCTGCATCTGCACCACGGGCTGGTCGCGCAGCGCGTTCTTCGCCCCGCGCGGGGTCTTGTCCCGCGCGATGTGGATGAAGGTGTCGAGCATGCCGCGCGCATTGCCGAGTGCGATCGAGCCGAAGCCCGCGGCGTAGAGCGCGCTGCCGCTGAAGCGGTAGACCGGCGCCGGATCGCTGGGCTGCGACACGATCCAGTCGGTGATGGTCGGGCACGACATCGCCTCGGCCACGAACAGGTCGGTCACGGTGTAGGTGTCGCTGCCGGTGCCCTTGAGGCCCATGACCCGCCACACATCGTCGAACTTCACCTGGTGCCGCGGAAACAGCATCGTGCGCTCGATCTGCTTGCCGTTGGGCCCGAGCTTAGGGTTGCCCGCCGCGTCGAACACGCCGCAATGGCCGCCGATATGCGTCGCGTGGCGCGAACCGCTGGCGAACTGCCAGGTGCCGGTGACGCGATAGCCACCTTCACACTCCTGCGCGCGCGCCTTGGCGCCCGCACCCCAGGCCAGCATGCCCTCGGCCGGGCCGTAGAGTTCCCTGGCGGCGAACGGCGTCATGAAGGCCGCGCCCGCCGAGCAGACCGAGGTCTGGTTCACGGTCCAGGCGGTGCTGGCATCGGCCGCGGCGATCGCCTCGACGACGGCGGCGAACCGGTCGGGATCGAGCGCCTGGCCGCCCAGCGCGCGCGGCAGCAGCAGCCGCAGCAGGCCGGCCTCCTGCAGCGCTTCCATGACATGCGCCGCGATCTGGCCGGTGAGTTCCGCCTCGGCCGCACCCGCCTCGATCACCGGCGCAAGACGACGCGCGCGCTCGACATAGTCGATGTCCTCGGCTGGGGAGATGGTCGCCAGGGTCGCCGTGGTCATGTCGTTCCTCCTCGGGATGGTCGAAGCGTAGCCGATCCACCCTCTTTGATCAAACGTTTGATCAAAGGTCCCTCGCTACGCTCGGGATGACACACGGGGTGGTGACGCCACACCCATTGTCATCCCGAGCGTAAGCGAGGGACCTTTCGCTTTCCTTATTTCCCCGCCGCCTCGATCATCTCGCGGCGCGCCTTGGCGCCGTCCATGACGAACGAGACGTCCGCGCCGCCCAGCAGGAACTGGATGCCGTGCTTCAGGAACTTCTCGATCAACTCCCTGGAATAGACGCCGCCCATGCCGAAGAACTTGCCCTTCGCGCGGCACGCGGCGCCGACCTTTTCGTAGGCCGCCATGATGTCGGCATGGCCGGGATTGCCGACGATGCCGAAGTCCGCCGAGAGGTCCGACGTGCCGATCATCAGCGCGTCGACGCCCTCGACCGCGGCGATGGCGGCGGCGTTGTCGACGGCGGTGCGCGTCTCGATCATCACGATGGTCAGCGTCTCGGCGTTGAGCTGGGCCAGCGACTCCGGATCGGCGCTGCGCTTGAACTCGGCCTGGGCCAGCGGGCTGGTGAGGGAGCGTGTGCCCATCGGCGGATACTTGGTGGCGGCGGCGGCAAGCTTCGCCTGCTCGGGCGTGTCGACATGCGGGAAGACGATGCCCTGGGCGCCGGCATCGAGCAGGCGCGCGGCCTGGTAGAACTGATCCATGCCGACACGGGCGATCGGCGTCACGCCGGTGGCCAGCGCCGTCACCGACATCTGGCCGGCCAGGTCCTCGCTCAGGGTCGAGTGCTCGAGGTCGAGGAACATCCATTCGAAGCCCGCGAACTTCGCGATCTCGGCGGCATCGACGCTGCGCCAGCGGTTGACGTTGAAACTCGCGCAAGTCTTGCCGCTCTTCATCGCGGCCTTCATGACGTTCTGGCGGATGGCCATGTCTGTGTTCCTTCTCGTTAGTGACTCAGTTCTCGTTCCAGGGCGTCTCTTTCCAGACCTTCTGGTAGTAAGTGTCGAGACCCTGCAGCAGCGCGCCGAACTGGGCGGGATCCATGTAGCGGACCGGAGCATAGGCGGCAGCGGCCTTCTGCACGAATTCGGGATCGTTGACGGCCTTGCCGATCGCGGCGACCAGCCTGGAGCGCACGTCGGCCGGCAGCCCTTTGGGCGCGGCGAGCGCGCGGGCCGAGGAGGCCTCGACGCCGTAGCCCAGCTCCTTGAGCGTCGGCACGTCGGGGAACAGCGGATTGCGCGTCGCCGTCATCTGCGCGATCACGCGCAGCGGCGAGCCGGAATCGATGAAGGCCTTCACCTCGCCCGCCGCCAGCGCGCCCATGTTGATGTGCCCGCCAGAAAGCGCGCCGCGGATGCCGGCGGTGCCGGGGAACGGCACCTGGTTGAAGCTGAGGTTGCCGATCTTCTGCAGCGAGAGGATGGCGATGTTGCTGTACGAGCCGATGCCCGTGGTGCCGATGCTGACGCCGCCGGGATTGGCCTTGGCCGCCTTGACGAGATCGGCCCAGTCCTTGATCGGGCTGTCGGCCGGCACGACGAAGGTGCCGGGATCGTCGACGATGTTGCCGAGAAGGTCGTAGCTCTGCCACGTCACCCGCGCCTTGCGCTGCAGCGGGATGGTGACGATGTTCGGCGTGGTGATGATGCCCATCGTGTAGCCGTCGGGCGCCGCCTCTGCGATCACGTTGAACCCGACCTCGCCGCCCGCGCCCGGCCGGTTGGACACGACCAGCCGCGCAGTGCCGCCGAGATGCTTCTCGATCAGCGGCGCCAGCAGGCGCGCGGAGATGTCGGCGCCGCCGCCCGGCGGATAGGGCACGACCACGTTGATCGGCTTGTCGGGGAACTGCGCAGAAGCGCTGCCGGCAAAAAGCAACGTCGCGGCAGCGGCCGCGAGCCAGTGAAGGCGCATTGTTCTTCCTCCCGTCCTTTATTCGTTGGCGGGAGAATTGGACACGGCAGCGCCTAGGTCAATCCTTTGATCATTGGGGGTTTCGCCGGGCGGTGCCGATGCCAAAGGTCCCTCGCTGCGCTCGGGATGACAATGGTTGGCGAACCCAAACCCCGTGTCATCCCGAGCGTAGCGAGGGACCTTTACTGTTAGACCTGCTCCGTCTTCCCGCTCTTCACCGACCGGCAGATCGCGTCGAAGGCCGCGACCGTCGCCACCATGTCGGCATCGCCGATCGGATAGGGCCGCACGCCCTCTACCGCATCGGCGAAGGCGTCGAGTTCGAGGCGCAAGGTATCGACGCCCGGAAATGTCTGCCGCGTCGCCGGGGCGCCGTCGGGATGGTGGACGACCAAAGTGTCCTCCTGCAGCAGCTCGGCCGAGCGCGTCGAGCCGAACAAATGCGAGCGCCAGTAGCGCGGCGTGGCGCGTACGCAGGAGAGCGTGCCGGTCACGTCGTTCTCGAAGCGCAGCAGGATCGACAGCGTATCGAGCGGGCCGGGCGCGGGCTTGCGCGAGACAAGCTGCGCGTGCGCGGAACGGACCGGCCCTAGCAGCGACACGAAGGCGTCGAGCACGTGGATGCCGGTGCCGGTCATGCCGCCGGCCGGCGATTCCTCGGCGTCGGAGCGCCAGGGCGCGAAGGCCGAGGAGGAGTTCTGGTTGCTGAAATGCCCCTCGACATGCAGCAGCTCGCCCAGCTCCCCCGCCTTCACCATGCGCTGCATCTCGATCAGGCCCGGCAGGAAGCGCCGGTTATGGCCGACCGCCAGCAACGTCCCCGCCTTGCGCGCCGCACCGACGGCGGCCACGGCATCGGCGGCGGTCAAGGTCAGCGGCTTCTCGCAGAAGACCGGCTTGCCAGCCGCCGCCACCTGCTCGATCTCGGCGCGGTGCAGCGAATGCGGCGTCGCCAGCACGATCGCCTCGACGGCCGGGTTCTTCAGCATCTCGGCCAGCGAGGACGAGAGGCCGAGCCCGTAGCGGGCCGCGATCTCCTGCTTCGACGCGGGGTCGCGCGCGACGGAGTGGACGAAGCGGATGCGGTCGCTGATCCCGTGCACCGACTTGATGAGCGTGACGCCCCACCAGCCCAGCCCGACGATGCCGACGTTGATCATGCGTATCCTCCCCTTATCGCATTACCCGGCGTCCCGAGCGGAGCGAAGCGTAGTCGAGGGACCTCTTTTCGCCTCGACACGCCGTGCGTCGGAAAAGAGGTCCCTCGACTTCGCTCGGGACGACGGAAACTCTTACCCCACCACACAGCGCGCCGGCGGCGCCTTGCCGTCGAGCACATAAAAGATGTTCTCGACCGCCTGCACGGCGACCCGCTCCATCGACTGCCGCGTCGAGCCGCCGACATGCGGCGTGAAGATCACGTTCTTCTGCTTCCACAGCGGATGGTCGGCGTCGGGCGGCTCGACGACGAAGGTGTCGAGCGCGGCGCCGGCGAGATGGCCGCTCTCCAGCGCCGCCACCAGCGCCACGTCGTCGACCAGCGGCCCGCGGCCGGCATTTACCAGGAACGTGCCCTTGCGCATGCGGGCGAGCGCCGCCGCATCGATCATGCGGTCGGTCTCCTTCGTCAGCGGACAATGCAGGGTGACGATGTCCGCCCAGCCCAGCAGCTCGTTGAACTCATGGAAGCGGCCGACGCCCTCGGGGATCGCCTCAGGCGCGAGGTAGGGATCGTAGATCCTGATGTCGAGATCGAAGGGCCGGCAGAGCGCGACCAGCGAGGAGCCGACGGCGCCGCAGCCGACGACGCCGAGCTTCGAGCCCGAGAGCTCGCGGCCCATGAAGGCGGACTGCGCCCAGGTGCCCTCACGCAGCGCCACATCGAGCGGCCGCACGTAGCGCAGCAGCGAGATCATCATCGAGAGCGCCAGCTCGGCGACCGAGCGGGCATTGGCGCCGTGCGCCCGCAGCACGGCGATGCCGCGCGCCTTGGCCGCCGCGACGTCGATATTGTCGTAGCCGACGCCGTGCTTGGAGACGACCTTCAGGTCGGGCGCCGCGTCGTAGACCGCCGGCGTGATCCTCGTGGAGCGCGCCAGGATCGCATGCGTCGGCGCCTCGGAGACGGCGGCGATCATCTCGGCCTCGGAAGCGTGTGTCGGCAGCGTCCGCACCTCGGCCCCCCGCTCCTCGAGCAACGCCAGCGCCGCCGGCGCCAGCACGTCAGAATTCACGATGATCCGCGGCCCGTTCCTCATAGAGGCACCCTCTCCAAGCGCAATGACAAGGGGGAGGTGTTTAGCGGGATTGAGGGATGAGAGCGAGAGGCTCAACGGCCAGAGTCAGCGCGGAGCGCAAAGCGCAACTTTGACCCTTAGTTGACTGATCCTAGTCGGCTCCCAAACGGCGTAGCGACCTCACACCTCGTCCTTCGAACAGAGACCAAGACCCGTCCAGCCAACCGAGAATGCTGTCAAAATCCACAGAGGCCGCCGTCTTAGCGTGCTTCGTTCGTGACTTTTCGATAGATGCTCGGAGCATTTCGAGTTCCTCTGAAATTCCGCGGCCTCGAGAGCCCTCTGATTTGCGCATCTCGACTACTAGCCCTGACTCAACCAGCATCATTACGCACACAAGAACTCCGCGAAACACACACGGATCACCCAGAGATAACTTAGGGATCGACTCGAGCAACATATCAATCGGTAGTCGCACTAGCGCGACAGGCAGAACGCTATAGGGATCCGCTAGAGGTAATCGCACCTGACCAATAGTCCGCAGAGCCTCGACCGCTGTCTCCTTCGGCATCTGCTGCTGATCCATAAAATTGACTGCACTCGCCACAACCCGCCAGCAATCAAGAACACCAATAAGCCGATTTGTGTCCGGTGTGCGTTCAAGAAACAGGCGGAGCCCATGCTTTGTGAATAGCTCTTCAAAGCTGTCTCTATACCAAACCCAATAGAGGAATGCGTCCTGCGCCGAACTCAATGCACGACCAAAATTATGCGAACGGCACGCTAGAACGACCTTATCGCGCACATCCGCCACAATGAAGGTACTCCTATGCTGCAGCAGCTCTTCACCCCAAAATACTCTATCGTGGCCACTGGAGAGCATCCAAACAGCAGCCCTGCGCTCGAAGTCCTGACGCGTCAACTTTTCTTGGAGTTGCTCTGAAAGAATGGTGCGGACGAACTCTCGCCGATCCATTGCTGCATTGCAAAGTTGATCAATAACTTCAACGGCAGAGAACTTTGGATCAGAAGACAAGCTAAATGCGGTGTCTACAATTAAGGTAACAAGCCTTCTCACGTCTTGTTCGGTGCCGGGCAGATACTCCAGAGCTTTGGCTGAAAACTCAATAAGTGCAGTTCGGTGTTTTCGCCCTTTTGCGCCCTCCAGCTGGATGGACAGAAAAGAGAGGACCTGCCCAATGCGGGTCATATTTCTGTTGGTCTTGATCTGAATTGCGAGATGGCAAATAACATCCCATTCGCGAGCCAAGATTTTTGGCTTCAAGACCGTCAAGAGCTTCACCAACAGCTCATGTTTCTGGTCTAGATGCTGAGCAAAATAGTATTCAAGGAACGTACGATGGGTGAAGCGAAAGACGTTTGGTCCGAACGCATCCATCAGCCACGATCGCCCCGTGATGAAATCGGTCACAGACCTAGCAGCTTCAAATGCCTTAGCTTTACTCTCAAAATACCCCGAGAAATACGCTGAATTTTGCTCTTGAATCCACTCACGCGAAACACCTTCTTCTAGTTCAGCGTTTCCAAATATACGAAATGCAAACGTCCTGAACAGATCCAGAAAATCGAACTGTGGTATTTGAGCGCGAATGTTTCTGTTCTGATCCCATTTCTCAAACATGAGTGTAGAGCATTCGCGATAAATCTCGGGTCGATTGCTAGGTATGTCACCCTTATTCGTAGCGAATAAAAGCGCCATCAAACCAAGCATAAGTGGGTTTTGCCTAAGATCGGCTGCGTTCTGGTCAGTTTGCCGAACAAAGTCTCTTGCCTCGGCGTGTGCTACCTGAGTTGGCCTCCGCTCGAACGCCTTGAGAAACTTCTCCACATACTGAGCTACTTCTAGATCGCCGAAGCGATCCAACACCATCGGCATAAAATCTTCACTTAACGGAGCTTCCTCGTAACCAACGATTCGAGAAGTAACGATCGCGGGACACAATGGGTAATGGTCGCAAAAATTTACCACGAGCTGCACGAAATCTCGCCGACGACCAACGTCAAGTATTTCATCAAGGCCATCGAAAGCTAGCACCGCGCGGCCAAAATTTAACAAATATCGAACACACCTTTGAATTAGCAGAATGTCCGCGTTCGTTGAACTCCTTATCTCATTACAAATATAATCGAAGATACCGAGTTGAGGGCTTAGTCGCTTCGCCGCTTCGTAGCTTCGAAGAACGACCCTAAGTGGAACACGCTCAACCTTTGAGTCCAAATCATTACGCAGAGGGTAATGAATATGGAGAAGACTCTTCTTCGCGAGGTCATGGCAGAGCGACTGACACAGCGTCGACTTACCTCCACCTGGATCGCCCAGAACAACAATTCGGCGGAAAGTTGCTTTAAGTTCTTCATAACTGAAAGACGACTTAGAATGATCTCGATCGAATAGAACCCCACTGGTGTTTGCGGCACGAGCTAATGCCCTACGCACTGCTCCGTATCGACCGCGGTCGGCTGCGTTGCGAGGTCTTACCCGCGAAGGAACATAGATCTTGGAGATTTCAACAGGACGAGGGCCTCTATGCGTCTCCACTCGCAAATATTTTAGCGAAGCGACTACAGAACGAAGGTAATCCTCCAATAGCGATGAAACTTCAGCCGGAGATGCGATAGGATCAGATTGCCGCAAAAGGCTACTGAGTTGTGCCGAGACCAAGTCCACTCGACTACGCAGATCTTTTGCCCCTGCGCGATGCAAGAACGCACCCGCAGGATCCTTACTCATGGCTCTCAGCGATGTACCAATTGCCACATAAAGCTTGTCATAGAGCGCAGCACCTTCGCCGCGCCTAGTAAGAACGATGGCGTTATGCAGCTGTATAAATGCTTCTTTTGTTGGAGCACTCTGGACTTCCAACACAGCCGCTTCTGCGATTGCCGTAAGAAGACCAGAACGTTCTAATTCTCGTAAAAACCCATTAAGCTCTTCGGTTAATTCTCCATAGACAGAGCCAATGACAACTTCGAAATCTTCGAAAGCATCGGCCGTTGCCTTGTCCTTTTGGACAGCCCCCATAAGCGCAGCCTCAATCTGGCGAACCCTCGAAACACGTTGAACAATCGGTGTCCCAATGCGACTCGCCGCCGTCCCGATTATTTTGAAGAGTGTTTGGCCTATTGATATTCCCTCAACCACCCTAAGCTCCCTGCAGTACCCACAACCAACACTAGTATATGCCATGGGTGGCTTGCCACTACTGACTTTGTTAATTGTGGAAAGATGACTCTCCTACAGGACGCGTATGAATCAGGTATTTCCCGTGATGGCTTCGCGCTCGGGCTAAGGTGAGAAGTAGGCATCGAGGGGATACCCCCCGCTACTCCCCGCTCTCCGCGCATCCGTTGGCTGACCGGGACCGCACAGGAGGGGCCGACACTTCGGGGGACGCCGAGTACAGCGTGCGGCGGCAGATCGAGCGGCGCGGGGTGCGGGATCCGCGCGTGCTGGCGGCGATGCTCAAGGTGGAGCGCAGCTGCCTCCTGTCCGAGTAAATGCAGGCCTTCACCGACGAGGATTCGGTGCTGCCCATCGAGGAGGAGCAAACCAACTCCCAGCCCTACATCGTCGCGCGCACGGCCGAGGCGGCGCGCCGCCTCCGGCGCGGCCGATCCCTCGCCGGTGCGCGAGAAGGTCTCCTCCTTCCGCCGCTTCGCGACCTACTTCGGCACCCATGCATAGCGGCACGCCGAGAAGTCGTTGCCGTAGCGAACCTTGCGGGGTCCGGCGCCGGCGTCGAAATCATAGTGCCAGGTTTTTCCGGCCTTGTTGGTATTGCTCACTCTTCCCGAGCCGTCCGCCTGCAACGACTTGATGTTCAGGGTGGTTGCCGAGGCCTCCTGCGAAGTACCACCGACAGGCACCGACCTGAAGGTCGTTCCCTTGATCTCGATCCTGTAGTCGGGATAGCCCTGGCCGCAATTGGCGGGAGAGCCGCTCTCCAGGACCTTCACGCTCAGCCAACTCGCGTCGGCCGCCGCAGCGAGACCGGAAAACACGCACAGATTGGCCAGCAGGACCGGCACGGCAACCGAGATCGGCGTCATGGACTCCCCCTATTGCAGGCAAGCCGCTCAATCGCTTGTTGTGCCCAGGCTTCTTCTGCATTCAAAGGATGGTGCCAAAGGTCCGGCGGAGTCAAACCATGCCGCTTCCCGCACCTCCGCCGCCGTCCACCTCGACACCCTCCGGCTTGTACGCAATGGTTCGCCCACCATGGAACTGCGCCAGCTCGAAGCCCTGTACTGGATCGCCAAGCTCGGCAGCTTCAGCGCGGCGGCGCTTCACCTGCGCACGACGCAGCCGGCGATTTCCGGGCGCATCGCGTCGCTGGAGGGAGAACTGCGCGTACAGCTGTTCGAGCGGACCGGCAACAAGGTCCGGCTGAGCTACCAGGGCCAGGAGATCGCCGAGATCGCGCGGCAGATGATCGAAGCCTCGGCCGCCATCCGCAGCGCCGCTGCCGGCGATTCGCCGCTGCAGGGCACGATCCGGCTCGGGATCGGCAGCATCGTGGCCTACACCTGGCTGGCCGACCTGGTGCGCCGCATCCAGGAGGCGCATCCGCAGGTCGATCTCGACGTCCAGGTCGCCATCACGCCCGACCTGCATCACGGGCTGCTGGCCCACGACTACGACCTCATCGTCTCGCGCGAGCAGATCTCCCGCGAGGGCTTCGAGAGCCACTTCCTCTATCGCGAGCAGTTCGACTGGGTCGCGAGCCCGGCGCTCGACCTGCCCTCCCAGCGCTCGGAGGGCGATGCCGTGCCGCTGGCCGAGATCGCGCGCCACCGCATCATCACCTTCCCGCGCCGCACCTATGCCTACAACGCCATGGTCCAGCTCTTCCGCGAGCAGGGCATCTGGCCGATCGAGACGTTCCGCAGCAATTCCACCCACGTCATCCTCGAGCTGGCGCGCAACGGGCTGGGCATCGGCGCCTTCCCCGGCGTCATCGCGCGGCGGCTGGTGGCGGCCGGCGAGCTGCGGACGCTGAACGCCACGGCGAACGTGCCGCCGTTCGAATTCTTCCTCAGCCACCGCGCCGGCACGCTCGACCGGCGGACCTGCATGGCGATCGAAACGGTGAAGGAGGTGAGTGCGGCGTTCCAGGCGGCGGCTCATCCGTCGAACCCCTAGCCGGTCCATCAACCCGCCTTATGGCCCACCATCAGCCTTACGAATTTGATTCCCGGGAGAGCGGAACCTAAGCCGTCCAGACCGAAAAAGAACGAGGGTGGAAATGGCTGAGACGCTCAAGCAGATGCTTTCGACGCAACGCTCGATCCTGGCGCCGGGCGTCGGCGACGGGATGATGGCCCGCATCGTCCAGGCCGCGGGCTTTCCCTGCGTGTACCTGTCCGGCTACCTCGTCTCGGCGAGCTACGGCTATCCCGACATCGGCCTGGTCACCATGACCGAGATGATCGAGCGCGCCGGCCGCGTCGCGGAGTCGGTGGGCATTCCCGTCATCGCCGACGCCGACAACGGCCACGGCTCGCCCCTGCACGTCATCCGCACCATCCGCGGCATGGAAGCGGCCGGCGTCGCCGCCGTCCACCTGGAAGACCAGAAGCTGCCCAAGCGCTGCGCCGCCATGGACGGGATCGAGATGGTTCCGGTCGCGGAGATGTGCGGCAAGGTCGCCGCCGCCGTCGAGAACCGCCGCAGCACCGACTTCCTGATCATCGCCCGCACCGACGCGATGGGCGCCACCGATCTCGCCGACGCGATCGTGCGCGGCCGCGCCTACAAGAGCGCCGGCGCCGACGCCATCATGTTCCAGAACCCCAAGACCGTGGACGACCTCAAGCACTTCCGCGACGCCGTCGAGGGGCCGCTGGTCGTCACCATGGGCTCGTGGAACCTGCAGATCGACACCGAGCAGCTCGCCGACCTCGGCTACCAGGTCGTGCTGTTCCCGCTCACCACCATGCGCATCGCCGCGCGCGCGGTGATGGACAGCCTGACCGAGCTCAAGGCCAAACACATGCTCGACCATAGCGGTCGCAACATGTTCTCGATGCACGAATTCCACGACCTGTTCGACCTCGATGGCCTGCGCGAGAAGGAACATCTCTACGAGCCGGCGCAGCACGCGATGGTGAAAGGTGGCCGGAAGTGAGCCGCGCGCCTCTTTCCCGCCGGCATGTCCTGCAGGGCATCGCCTTCCTCGGCGCGTCGGCCGTGACCGCCACGACCGCCGGCCGCGCCTTCGCGCAGACCGGGCCCTATCCGAACCGTCCCGTGCGCCTCACCGTCGCCGCCCCGCCGGGCGGCAGCCTCGACGCGGTGTCGCGCCTGGTCACCGAGGCGATGGGCGAGAAGCTCGGCGTCACCTTCCCGATCGAGAACAAGCCGGGCGCCGGCAGCATCGTCGGCAGCGCCGCCGTCGCCAATGCCGCGCCCGACGGCTACACGCTGCTGGTCTCGAACGTCTCCTCGCACGGCATCTCGCCCGCGCTCTACGCCTCGGTGCCCTACGACGCGCTGAAGAACTTCACGCATATCGGCCTGTTCGGCTCGCTGCCCAACGTGCTGCTGGTGAAGGCCGACTCGCCCATCCGCACGGTCGAGGACCTGGTGAAGCTCGCCAAGGAAAAGGAAGTGGCCTACGGCTCGGCCGGCAACGGCTCGACGCCGCACCTCGCCGCCGAGATCCTGCGCAACCGCGCCGGGTTGAAGCTGCTGCACATCCCCTATCGCGGCGCCGCCGCCGCGCGCATGGCGCTGCTGTCGGGCGAGGTGCAGATGATCTTCGAGAACCTGCCGGCCGCCGTGCCCTATGTCGAGAAGGGCGACGTGCGCGCGCTGCTCGTAGCGGGCACGAAGCGCTCGCCGCTGCTGCCCAATATCCCGACCGGCAACGAGCTCGGCTTCAAGGGCCTGGTCTCCGAAGCCTGGTACGGCCTCTCCGGCCCGGCCGGCCTGCCCGCGCCGATCGTCGACAAGCTCAACACGACGCTGAACGACGTGCTGCGCACCGAGACGATCGCCTCCCGCCTCGCCCAGATGGGCGTCACTGTCACACCGATGACGCCCGAGCAGTACACGGACTTCATCAAGGCGGAGCTCGACAAGTGGGCGACGGTGATCCGGGAAGGCAATGTGAAGGTGGATTAGGGATCCATCCGACGGCAGGGCAATCGCATATGGCCCAAAAGGCCGGATGAATTGGCGTTTCGAGAAGAGCGAAAGGTCCCTCGCTTACGCTCGGGATGACAATTTTGTTGGGATTTGCGCAGTGCGCCGACCAAACAAACGCTGTCATCCCGAGCGTAAGCGAGGGACCTTTGCCTCATATGCGATAGCCCTGCATCCGACGGGGAGCTACTCCGCCTTCAGAAGCCCGTCCTTGATCATCTGCGCGGCCGCGGCGTCTTCCTTCTTCAGGAGGGCGTCGTATTGCTCGGGCGTCATCTTACGGCCCTCGGTGCCGAGGCCGCGCAGCTTGGCCTGCACCTCGGGATCGTCGAGCACCTTCTGCAGCGCGTCGCCCAGCACCTTCACCGTCGCCGGCGGAGTCTTGGCCGGCGCCGTAATGCCCGATCCGGTGACGACCTCGAATCCTTTCAGGCCAAGCTCGTCGAGCGTGGGCGTGTCGGGCAGGTCGGTGGCGCGCTTCAGGCTGGTCACCGCCAGCGGCTTGAAGGTGCCGGAGCGGAGCTGGCCGATCGAGCTCGGGATCTGGTCGACGACAGCGTCGATGTTGCCGCCCAGCAGGTCGGCGATGGCCGGCGACGAGCCCTTGTAGGGAACCGCGGTGATCTTCGCGCCGAGCATCTGCTGCATCCGCAGGATCGCGACATGGTTGGTCGTGCCGTTGCCGGCATGGCCGATCCGTACCGCTTCGGGGTTGGCCTTGGCGTAGGCCGCGAACTCGGCGAAGGTCTTGAAGCGGCCCGATGCGTTCACCTCGAGCACCAGCGGAGTCTCGGACGTCGAGCCGATGCCCGCGAAGTCCTCCACCGTGTAGGGCGGCGTCGGCACCAGTCGCGGCGCCAGCACGAAGCCGGTCGTGCCCGCCAGCACCAGGGTGTAGCCGTCGGGCCTGGCCTTCGCGACCGCCGTCTGCGCGATGAGACCCGCGGCGCCTGGCCGGTTCTCGATCACCACCGGCTGGCCCAGCACCTTCGACAGGGCCTGGCCCACGGTGCGCGCCGTCACGTCGATGTTTCCGCCCGGCGCGTAGCCCACGAGGATGGTGATCGGCTTGTTGGGGAAGTCCTGGGCGCTGGCCGTGCCGGCGGCGACGAGGGCCGCGCCCGCGAACGAAAGACCGAGAGCGACGAAATTCCTTCTACGCATGAAAAACCTCCGGAGACCTTCCCCGGAGATTCTTATCAGGCCCTGCGGCGCCGTTGGTGCGGCGTGTGCGGCAGCGTTCCGCCGCTCGGATCAGCAGCGCGCGATGCGCTGGCGGTAGCCGTCGTAATACTGGCTGCCGCAGGCGACCTGCTGCTGGACGACCTGGTCGCTGTAGCCGTTCTGGCCACGGTTCGTGACGGTCACGGTCGTCACCCGGGGACCCTGATTGTAGCCGTTGTTATAGGCGTAGCCCTGGTTGCCGTAATAGGCCGGCGCCGGCTGCGCATAGGCGTAGCGCGGCGGCGGTGCGTTATAGCCGTTGTTATAGGCGGGCTGATAGCCGGTCGGCTGGCCGTAACCGTCGCCCTGGCACGCCGCGGCCGCCAGTCCCATGCCGGCAACAAGCGCAAGTCTCGCAAAGGTCGTCAGCATCTTCATCCCTCCAGCTCACAGGTGAGCGCATCCATCATCCGGAAGTCTCCGGGCCAAACCAAGGCGGGCTTGGCCATCTTGCAGCCACCTGACAAACGCTCCGCCCCTTGGAGCGTTCCCGGCCGGGCGGACGGCCGATCCGAGGCGACAGCATTCGCTCACTCTGAATATGAAATAAAAACAAGTCGCTAACACCATAGTGCACAATAACATTGATAATGTTAGTATGCGTCTTGATGTTAGAGAACCAGTCGGCACCCGGGTCGGGCTTTGTACGAGCCCTGCAACGCTACTTGAGCGAAACGCTGCACATCAAAATCGATGTCGGCGATCTTGTTGGCGTGCGCTCGCTCCCGGCGTTCCTGGAACGCAGCTACCGGCTCTACGAAACCGAAATCTTTCGCAGGCGCTGCATACTTGCCGTGGCCAGAGAAGATATCGCCACCCCCGGCGATATCGCCAAGCACATCGACCTGATCCGCTCGGCCGTGAAGACATTGGTCGTCTTCGCGACCCCCACCCTCAGCGCCCACAATCGCCAGCGCCTTCTCAAGCACGGCGTTGCCTTCGTCGTCCCGGGCAACCAGCTCTACATCCCGGAGCTGGCCATGGACCTGCGGGAGAACTTCCGGGCACCGAGAGTCGCGGAAACGGACGGCCTGTCTCCGGCGGCACAGGCCGTCTTCTTCCATTATCTGCTTCGGCGCGGCGAGGGTGTTTCGATTCCGTCGCTTCTTGCCAGGGAACTGGGCTACTCGGCCATGTCGATCGGCCGCGCCTTCGACGATCTGGTCGCGACCGGATTGGCGGAAACCCTGAAGCACGGGAAGGAACGGCATATCCGGTTCGCCGCGGATCGCCGTTCGCTGTTCGAGGGCGCCCGGGGCCATCTGCGCACGCCCGTTCGCGCTCTCAAATTCGTCCGTGGCCTCCCCGACAGGGCGCTCATGATTTCTGGCGAGAGCGCCCTTGCCGCGCTGACCGACCTGGCACCACCGCGCATCGAGACGCGCGCCGTCGCGGCAAGGGACTGGAAGACCATCGCCCGCGACCATGGCCTGGCCGAGACGGATCGGTTCAGAGCCGACTACATCGTCGAAACCTGGTCCTACGATCCCGCGATGCTGTCCGCCGGGCCGGTTGTCGACCGATTGTCGCTCCATGCGCAATTCAAGGATCACGGCGATGAGCGCGTCGCTGCAGCCGCAGAGGACCTGCTGGAGGGCGTGCCGTGGTGAAGGGAATCGAAAAGTTCCGTGAATTCTTTGCCGGCCACGAACAGCACTACGCCATCATCGGCGGGGCCGCTTGCGACCTGTTGTTCAGCGCGGCCGGCCTTGCGTTCCGCGCAACCAAGGACATCGACATCGTCCTTTGTGTCGAAGTGGTCGACGTCGCATTCGCCCAGGTATTCAGGGACTTCATCGAGGCGGGCGGCTATCAGGCCCGGGAGCGCGGCCAAGATGGCACGAAGGAATTCTATCGCTTTCACAAGCCCACGGACGCGCGTTTCCCCTTCATGATCGAGCTGTTGGCGCGCCACCCCGGCACGCCCGTTCTGCCGGACGATATCCGGCTGAGGCGGCTTGCGGTTGACGAGGACGTCGTCAGCCTGTCCGCGATCCTCCTCGACGGCGTCTATTATGACGCGCTCAAGGCCGGGAAACGCGAGATAGACGGGGTGACGGTCGTTGACCACACGCTCCTGATCCCCCTCAAGGCGCACGCCTTTCTCAACAACAAGGCGCGCGCCGCCGCCGGCGGAGAAATCAAAAGCCGGGACATCACGAAACACCGCAGCGACGTCCTTCGGCTGGTGCAGCTGCTCCCGGCCGACGCTTCGATCGACCTTCCCGAGCCCATCCGCGACGATCTGCGACGGTTCGTCGATGAAATCGAGGCCGACACTTTGCTGGATCTCAGGGAGCTGAAACTGTCCCTGACGAAAGACGAGGCGATTGCGCTGTTGCGGTCAGCCTACAGGCTCGCGCAAGCCGTCTGACGCGGGAAAACGAAGCCGCTCAGAGTCCCGTGCCTTTCACGGTCTCATGCACCGCCTCGCGCCGCGCGAAGACGCGCGTGACCTCGTCGAGGTTCTCCGTGCCCCAGGTGCAGAGCGGCACCAGCGCCTCGGCCAGGCTGTGGCCGAGCGGCGTCAGGGCATAATCGACCCGCGGCGGGACCTCCTTGTAGTCGGTGCGCCGGACGAGGCCGTCGGCCGTCAGCTCCTTCAGTTGCTGGATCAGCATCTTGTCGCTGACGTCGCGCATGGCGCGGCGCAGCTCGCCGTAACGGGTCGGACCGCCCTGGGCGAGAAAGTAGAGGATCAGCGGCTTCCACTTGCCGGCGATGACCCTGAGCGTCGCGTCGAGGCCGCAGGTGAAGCCGGGCAGGGTCGGGGTGCAGGCCTGGGCCTGCGGGGAGAAGTCGGTCGACATTTTGGACACTTACCAAAAGGTGCATACTTGTCCTTAGGTGGGTACGCCTCCAGCTCTGTGCAACCTCAAATGCAGGAGCACAGCATGACCAGACTCAAAGGCAAGACAGCAGTGATCACCGGCGGCGGCACGGGCATCGGCCTCGGCGCCGCCCGGCGTTTCATCGACGAAGGCGCGTTCGTCTATCTGTTCGGGCGCCGCCAGGAACCGCTCGACGCCGCCGTGGCGAAGCTCGGCAATTCGGCACGCGCCGTGCGCGGTTCGGTGACCGATCCCGCCGATCTCGACCGTCTCTATGAGACGGTGAAGAAAGAGCGCGGCGGGCTCGACATCGTGTTCGCCAATGCCGGCACCGGCGCCTTCGCGCCGCTCGGCGGGATCACGCCCGACCACTACGACCAGATCTTCGACGTGAACGTGAAAGGCCTGATCTTCACGGTACAGAAGGCGCTGCCGTTGATGAAGGCCGGCGGCTCGATCATCCTCACCGGCTCGACCACCGGCGAGATGGGCACGCCGCAGTTCAGCATCTACAGCGCCACCAAGGCGGCGGTGCGCAACCTGGCGCGCAGCTGGGCGCTCGACCTGAAGGGCACCGGCATCCGCGTGAACGTGCTGTCGCCGGGCCCGACCTTGACGGAACTTGCGCTCGAAGTGGTGGGCGAGGAAGCGTTCAAGGCACTCGGCGCCACGACGCCGCTCGGCCGCATCGGCGATCCGTCGGAGACCGGCGCGGTGGCGGCGTTCCTCGCCTCCTCCGATTCGAGCTTCATGACCGGCGGCGAGGTCTTCGTCGACGGCGGGTTTGCCCAGGTATGAGCGAACCGGGGGCCAGGCATGGCTTGGCCCCCATCCGCTCTACGCTCTCAGCAGCTTCACCACATCCTCCGTCGAAACGACATCGGCGAAGGTGAGCATCATGGCGTTCAGGGTGCTGTTGTGCTCGTAGTCGGTGTGGGTCGCCGTGCCATCCGACACGAACAGCCTGAGCCGCCCGCGCCGCTGCAGCGCGATCTTCACGATGTCTTCGTCGAGCTTTACCCGGCGCATGACCTTCCTCAACTCCACTCTACTTCAGGAGCGTCAATAGATAGTCCGCCACGCGTTCGTAGGCGCGCGGCGTAGGGTGATACTCGAACGGCGGGGCGATCAGGTACGCCTCGTCGGTGTAGTCAGGAATGATCTGGCGGATCGTATGCACGCGCACGCCGTTCGCGGTCAGGCGCCGGATCAAATCGTCGGTGACGCCGTCCCAGGCGAAGACATGGAAGCGGATGCCGGGATAGAGGCGCTCGAGTTCGCGCGAGGCCTCGGTGATGATCGCCGCCGCCAGCTCCTGTTCCTCGCCTTCGGTCAGGCGATTGAAGCCGATCAGCTGGCGCCAGCTTTTCCCGGCGGTATTGAAGTTCCCCTCCCGCACCGGCCGTCCCTTGTCGTCGACGACGAAGCGCGGACCGAACCAGTCCCACTTTCCCCGCCCGGCCGCGCGCGCCGGATGGGCCGCGATCAACAGATAGACGGCATCGGTCGGCTTGCACGTGATCGCGCGCTGGAAGCGGCCGGATTGGAGTCCCGCCAGGAACTGGTGCGGGCCCCAGCCGCCGATCCCCAGATTCTTGACCTCGATCTGGCCCTTACCCTTGGCGACAAGCTGGGCCGACGAGGTCTGGTCGTCATTCACGCCCTCGCCGAACGTGAAGGAGTCGCCGAAGAAGAGAACGCAGCGCTGGGCGTTCTCGACCTTGGGAACGACGCGGAAGCGATCGGGCCCCGTCGTGTAGGACGCATCGAAGATGGCCCGTCCATCGAGCGTCCTGCGGGCCGTGACATGTTTGTTGGGCAGCGCAATGAAACCGACATCCTTGATGCCTTTGTCACGCCCGTCCTGATCCCGGCCCTGATCGTAGAAGCCGTTGACGAACGTCCCTTCCATGCCCAGTCGGTCGCTCGATCCATCCACGAGATCGCTGTTCTTCCACGCCCCGAAGGCAAGAGCAGCCACAACAGCGGCAATAAGACTGATCGCGCCGGCCAACAGCCAACTTTTCATCCCGCTTTCCTCGACATTTCCACGACCTTCGGGCGCTCAACCGCTTTCCCAATTGTCACAGATGGAGCGGAGGATCGAGTGTCATGTCAGGTCGCAGGCACCGCGCGATGAAACCGGGGACGCGTGAACCACAGAAGCAGCCCGACCAGGACGAGATTGCCCCCACCCGCGAGCGCGCCAATGGCGAAGCCGGCGCGATAGCCTGCCGTCAAATCGTAGGCGAAGGCGCCCTGGAAGCCGCCGAACGCGTGGCCGAGCCAGGCGAAGGAGAAGACGATACCCATCCACGCCGCCTTGTTGGTCGACGGCGTCAGGGCGCGTGTCGTGACCAGCAGCGAGGTCATGACGCCGGCATAGGCGAAGCCGTAGACGGTGGCGAAGACTGCGAATTCCGGCAGGGTCGTGAACAGCGAGAAGGCCAGCACGCCCACCGTCTGCAGCGACGAGGCCACCAGCCACGACGGCGTCGATCCGATCAGGTCGCAGAGCTTGCCGTAGGCGATGCGGCCCGCGATGGCGGCGAGCAGCATGACCAACATGACGCTGCCGGCGTCGGTCGAGGGGATGCAGAAGCTCTGGATGAGCGGCATCAGGTGCATCAGCGGCACCGCCATGCAGGTGCAGCAGAGGAACACCGCGACCGACAGGATCGGCACCGACAGGGACGCCTTCAGCGGCGGTTCGGGCAGTGCGGCCGCGCCCGCCGCCGACGGCTGCCGCATGAAGAGCGCCAGGGGCACGAGCAGCGCCAGGGTGCCGACGCCCAGCACCAGCATGGCGGTGCGCCAGCCGGCGGCATCGATCAGCCAGGCCGCCAGGAAGGGCACGCCGCCCTGCCCCACGGCCTGTCCCGCCGCCGCGATGCCGATGGCGAGGCCGGCTCCCCTGGGGAACCAGTTGCCGACATAGACGAAGATCGGCGCGAACAGGGTACCGCCGCCCAGCAGGCCCGCGGCGAAGAACACCGCGTAGATCAGCCAGAGCGAGCCCGCCTGCGAGGCGACGACCAGGCCGATTCCCGTCACCGACGCCGCGATCAGGCAGATCGTGCGCATGCTGAGCCTGTTGGTGACGAAGCCCATGGCCACGCTGCCGATGGCGAGACCCAGCAGGCCGAAGGAGTTGATGCCGGCCACGTCCGCGCGCGCCCAGCCCTCGGCCTGCTCCATGGGGACGAAGAACGCCGTCAGGCCGTTGACCAGCGTGCCCATGATGACGGCGAGCATCGTGGCCGCCGTCCCGACCGCAAACCAGGCCATGGAGTCTCTCCCGCCCGACGCTCAAGCCGACTTGCGCCAGGGGATCAGCATCGACACGCGCCGGCGGTAATCGCGGTACTCGTCGCCGAACAGGTCGATCAGGTCGTGCTCCTCGAACACGACGGCGACGAGGATGTAGGCCGTGGTGACCGCGGCAAAGAGCAGGTGCCCGACCGTCATGGTCGGCGTCACCCAGAAGGCGATGATGAAGCCGAGATAGAGCGGATGGCGGACGATCTTGTACAGGAGCGGCGTCCTGAAGCGCGGCGCCACGTCCGGGCGATGAAACAGCGCGTTGAAGACCTGCTGCAGCCCGAACAGCTCGAAATGATTGATCAGGAAGGTCGAGAGCAGCACGAGCAGCCAGCCCAGGAACGACAGCGCCGTGATGGCCATGGCGAGTTGGGGCGAGGCGACCTCCCACACGACGGCAGGCATCGGCCGCCACTGCCAGAACAGCAGGTCGAGGACGAGGCTCGCCAGCAACACGTAGGTGCTGCGCTCGATCGGCTTCGGGACGTACTGCGTCCACCAGGCCTTGAAGGCGGGGCGCGCCATCACGCTGTGCTGGATGGCGAACAGCGAGAGCAGGCCCAAGTTGACGGTGAGCGATTCGAACAGCGGTGCGGTCGCCCCGCTGTCGATCGTCTTCGGCACGACCAATCCGCTGACGAAGCCGATCGCGTAGAGGAAGGTGACGAAGAAGATGGCGTAGGCAGCGGCGCCATAGAGCAGGATCAGAAACCTGGCCATGAGGGGCCTCCCCGGAAGATGCAAAGCGGCGGGGATTTTCGCGCGGGCCAGGAAGGGCGTCATGAGGCGGGTGTCCCGCCCGGCGAGCTGTTTATGGCCGTAAAGGAGCGGCGCTATGGGACTGCTGTCCTATGGGAAAGCGAAAGGTCCCTCACTGCGTTCGGGATGACAATGTTGCCGGGATTTGCGCAGTGCGCCGATGCAGAAAACGATGTCATCCCGAGCGTAGCGAGGGACCTTTACGTCCCCAGCCCCGCATCACGGGCCAGCGCTACCGTCTGTGCCCGTGTGGCCGTGCCGAGCTTGCCGAAGATGCTCGAGACCTGGTTGCGCACCGTCTTCTCGCTCTTGTCGAGGGCGCGGGCGATCTCGCCATTGTCCAGGCCCTTCGCCAACAGCGCGAGGACTTCGCGTTCGCTGGCGGTCAGGCCGGCGTCGCCGAGGGCGGCCGCGCCCTCCACACCCTCATTCATGAACGCGCGGTACTCGGAAAGGAATTGCGTCCATGCCGGCTCGTTCTCGAGCAGGACATGATTGCGGCTTTCCAGGCCGACGAAGCGCGCGCCGGGGATCATCTCCGCCAGAAGCTGCCCCTCCTCGGGCGAGACGCGGGCGTCGCGCCGCGAATGCATCACCAAGGTCGGCACCCGCAGGCGCTTCGCTTCCCTGGTGACGTCGATGCCGTACATGGTCTCGAGGATCTGCACGGCATTGTCCGCCGACGCGGTGCTGCGCTCGAGATCGTTGAACCATTGATGCTGCTCGCGCGTGCCGTCGGGAATGAACTGCGACGTGAAGACCTGGCGGAAGGCCGGATTGTCCCGTCCCCAGCCCAGCCGGATGAGCTTGACCAGGATCAGCGCCTCCTCGCGCTGCTGCTCGGTGAGCGGCCGCCGCAGCAGGCCGCGCGCATAGGCGCCCAGCAGCACGAGGCGGGACACCCGTTCGGGATGGCGCGCTGCATAGGCGATCGCGATGGCGCCGCCCTGCGACATGCCGAACAGCGCGAAACGCTTCAGCCCCTGCGCCTCGACGACCGCTTCGAGATCGTCGACCCAGGACTCGAAGGACATTGACGGCGGCGCCGCATCGGACAGGCCGCAGCCGCGCTGGTCGTAGCGCACGAACGTGTGATCGCGGGAGAGTTCGCGGATCCACTGTGCCCAGACCGGGCTCGTGGCGTCGTGCTCGACATGGCTGAGCCAGTGCGCGGCCCGCACGACCGCGGGTCCCTTCCCGGCCGCCGCCAGCGCGATCCGCGCCCCGTCGCGGGAACGGCAGAACCGCACATGATGCTGAAATGCCGGCATGCGCTACCCTAGCATGTGCAGCGCCGCTGCGCCCTAGTAGCGCGACCTCTGCAGCGGCGTCGGCGTCGGCCCGAGCGGGCTCGGGGCCGGCGGCGTTGAAGGTTGCGAGGCCGGCGCGGCGGTCGGGTCGGCCGAGCTCGGGGGCAGCCCGCGCATCGGATCGCCGATCGCGGAATCGTTGACCATGGTCGGCTTGACCATCGTGTCGGACTCCCCGGCCGGGGTGGCCGAGCCGGGCATGCCCAAGGGGACCGGCGCGCCCGGTGCAGGGCGAGCGCCTGGCGCGCCAGGAGCGCCAGCCGAAGCCGGCGCCGGCCGGCCTTCCTGCTGGGCGACCGCCTTGGCGGCGGAGGAGGTGTAGAGCCACTCGTCGGCGCCGCGGGTCGTGCCCTCGCGGAAGATGGCGATGGCGCGCCGCTTGTCGCCCGCCTTCCAGAAGGCCTCGGACACGTCGCGATAGACCATGCCGGTGGCGCTGGGCTTGTTGTCCTTCGGCACGCGCTGGAGCGCGCCCTTGGCCCGGTCGAAGCTGCGCTCGCCGGCCGCCACATTGCCGCTCAGGATCTGGTACTCGGCGAGGCTGCTCAGCGCGAGCGCCAGCGTGCCGCAATTATAGTTGGTGGTGGAAGAGCACTGGTCCGAGGCCGAATACTTCTCGACCTCCTTCTGCGCCAGGCTGGTTGCCGACTTGAGGTCGCCCCCCTCCGACGCCCGCAGCGCCTGCTCCTGGTAGGAGGGGTCGCTGCCGCAGGCCGTCACGGTGAGGGCGCAGACAACGACCGCCCCTGCCTGCCTGAGGACGTGAATCCCGCGATCCCCCAACAGCCTTGCCATCTCAGTACCCTGTCGAACGCGAAGGCCGTCGATCGGCCCTCCCCCACCCCGACTTATGACGGGCGCATAGCCGGAGCGAAAGGGGGATTTAGGGCCGAGCGAAGCTCGGCCCCCTGAGCGTCAGGACATTGCGGAGCAATGTCCGGGAGCGCCGCCCGGTGCCGATCCACGCCTCAAGTGGGCAGCTTAGATCCCATGACATACGCCCTTTACACCGGCTAGATTGGTATCTGCATGCGCCAGTTCTGGTGGGTAAATCACAAGCAGACGTTCAATCAGGAGATTGAGCACCAGTACCTGTGGTCGCCAAAGACCTCGAAGAACGGCGTTCGCAATCGTTTCTACGACAATATGCGCGCGGCAAATCCCGGAGACCTCGTTCTCTCCTACGCGAACCAACTCATCCGCTACGTCGGACGCGTCGCGGATTTCGCCTTCACAGCCCCCAAACCTTCGGAATTCGGGACGACGGGCTCGTACTGGGCCGATGAAGGTTGGCTGCTGCCGGTCTTCTGGACCCGCCTCGATCCGCCAGTGCGCCCCAAGGATCTCCTGCAGCTGATCGGGCCTATGCTCCCGGAGAAATATTCGCCCATCCGGGCATCATCCGGCGACGGCAACCAAGGCGTCTATCTCGCCGCCATCCCGCGGGAAATCTACGACATCGTCACCACGCATGCTCATGTCGACAACGCCCAGCTCCACACCGGCGGCGCCAATCGATTGACGTTCCACAACGTCAAGGACGAGCTCGACGACCGGGTCGAAGACGGCATCCGCAACGATCCAAGCCTGAGCGACACCGTGCGCACTGCCACCATTCAGGCACGCCGAGGACAGGGTACATTCCGGTCGAACGTCGAAAAGATCGAGAAATCGTGCCGGCTCACGGGCATCACCAACCCAGCCCTTCTGATCGCCAGCCACATCATGCCGTGGCGGTCGTGCGAAACGCCAACCCAGCGACTCGACGGCGCCAATGGCCTCCTGCTGACGCCGGATGCCGATCTGCTCTTCGATCGCGGCTTCATTTCTTTTGAAGACAGTGGCGAAGTTCGTGTCTCGCCTCGCTTCGACCAGAACGACCTTCGCCGCCTCGGCCTCGGCGAACATGCCTGGAAGCAGCTCGGCTTCTCGGAAGCGCCGATGCCCTGGCTGGCGCAGGGCTTCTCCGACGGTCAACGATCCTACCTCAACTATCATCGCGCGCAGGTCTACATCGCCTGAAGTCCGACAGAGGACGAAACAAGTCGATTATTCTGAGATTCCTCGACCGGTATCCGTGCTTGAATACCCGCAACGACAAAGAAAAGGAGACGTCCGTGCCGCTCTTCAGGTCGACGCCGCCGTGAAATCACTCGCGGCGACTGGACTCACGGCAGCAGTCTTCATTGCGTCGATACTCGCCGGTCCCGGCAGCGCGCTCGCACAGGCCAGCAAGCAGGAATATCCGATCCCGACCGATCCGGCGGAGGATCTGACCTCGATCGAGCGGATCTTCACGCCGGCGAAACCGCCGCCGCTCACCGCGTTCCCCGAGTTGCGGGAAAAGTGGAAGGACACGCCGGCCTTCCTGCGCGATTCCAAGTTCAACGTCGAGGCCCGCAGCTACTTCCGCGATGCCGTGAACGTGCCGGGCAGCACCAACATCGAGCAGGCCTGGGCGAGTGGCGGCTCGATCTCGGCCGAGACCGGCAAGCTGTTCGATGTCCTCAGGTTTGGCGCAGTGCTCTACACGTCCTTCCCCGTCGTGGCGCCGCCGCAGTACGGCAATACCGGGCTGCTGCTGCCCGATCAGGCCGGCTACGCCGTGTTCGGCCAGCTTTACGCCCAGGCCGAGGTGTTCGAGGACCACAAGATCACGGTCGGCCGGCATTCCTACAACACGCCGTTCATGGGGCCGCACGACAATCGCATGTCGCCGCAAACCTTCTCCGGCTACACGCTGATCGGCACGTTCGGCGGCGGCGACAAGGACGGACCGAAACTCCTCTACGGCACCGGGTACATCGACGCCATCAAGCAGCGCGACTTCTATTCCTTCCAGTCGATGGCGAGCATGGCCGGCGTTCCCACCTCGAACGCGGGCGTGGGCTTCGCCGGCGGCCTGCTGACCTGGGGCGGGGCCTCGATCGGCGCGATCAACTACTACGCCCAGGACCTGCTCAACATCTTCTATACCGAGGGCAAGTACGGGAAGAGCCTGGGCGACGGCTTCAGCGTCATGGGAGCCGCGCAGTTCGTCGCCCAGAACAGCACCGGCCAGGCGCTGATGAATGGCGGCACGCACTTCGCCACCAACCAGTTCGGCACGAAGGTCGAAGTCGGCCACAACACCGGCATCCTGACCCTGGGCTATTCGGTGGTGCATCCGGGTTTCGGCATCCAGATCCCCTGGAGCGCCAGCCCCTTCTACACCTACGCCCTGATCCAGGGCTTCCTGCGCGCCGGCGAGCAGGCGGTGATGGTCGGCCTGTCCCAGACACTGAAGCCGGTCGGTCTGCCGGACATCGCGGTGGCGGCCCACTTCTTCAACGGCTGGACCAGCGCCACCGCCGCAGGCGCGCCGCTGGTCGAGAGCGAATGGGACTTCCACATCGACTGGCGCCCCAGGCACAAGCCCTTGCAGGGCCTCTGGTTCCGCACGCAGTACGGAAGGTCCACGGTGTGGCAGGGCGGCACGGTCACCAACAGCGAGGAGCTGCGCGTGGTGCTTAACTATGACCTCAAGCTCTATTAAGAGAGATTGAACACCCGGCACGCGTTCCCTTCGTAGATCTTTTTCCGCTCCTCCTCGGTGACGTGCGCCCCGTCCATGAAGCGTACGGCTTCGGCGTCCTCCTCGTAGGGGAAGTCGGCGGCGAAGAGGATGCGGTCCACGCCCAGCTCGTCGAGGCAGAGGCGAAGCGCCGGCATGGAGGTCACGCCCGAGGTGGTGATGACGAAGTTTTCGAGGAAATACTCGCTGGGCAGCCGCGGAAGCTTCTCGCAGGCGCCAATCTTCGTCTCGAGCCGGAAGCGATTGTCGATGCGCTGCAGCCAGAAGGGAATGCCCTCGCCCATGTGGCCGAGCACGATTCTGAGTTTCGGGTAACGTGCGAACAGGCCCGACATGATGAGGCGCATGGCATGCAGGCCGGTCTCGGCGGCGAAGCCCCAGCCGGCGAACCACAGCGCATAGTCGAGATAGGGTCCGACCCACGAAGCCGCCGGCTCGCGCGGATGGAGGTAGATCGGCATGTCGAGCGCCTCGGCCGCCTCGAAGATCGGCCGGAACTTGGGCGCATCGAGATACTCGCCTTTCGTATGGGAGTTCACGATCAGGCCGTTGAGCTTCAGCCTGTTGGCGGCGCGCTCGATCTCCTTCGCCGCCGCCACCGGATCCTGCGGCGCGATGGCGGCGAGGCCGGCGAAGCGCGTGGGATGGGCCTTCACCGCGTCCGAGAGCGCGTCGTTCGACTCGGCAGCGAGCCGCGTGGCCAGCGACGTCTCGAACACCTGCACGCCCGGGGAGGTGAGCGAGAGGACCTGCATGTCCACGCCGATCGCGTCCATGTGCGCGATGCGGGCGGCGCCGATGTCGAGGAGCCGGTCGTCCAGCGGCTTGTTGGCCGGCGTCTGCGCCAGGATCGACTCGCCCATCTTCGCAAAGCCGGGCTCGACGTTGCTGCCTGCCAGCACCTTGCGCCACTCCTCCATGATCTCGGGCGTTACGAAGGCTTCTTCGACCGCGATACGCCGAAAAGTCATATTCACGCTCCCTACTCCGTTGCCCGCAGCCTATGTCGGCACGCGCGAAACACCGAGTTCAATTCACATGCAATCGATGACGCGATCCGCGTAGCATGAGCAAGGTTTGCACAGGAGCAACAGGATGACGACGCCCGAAGACGACTCGTCTCACCCGTCACGCCGCACGGCGATGGCCTCCGGCGCGGCCTTGCTCGGAACGACGTTGCTGGCCGGCGGGCTCACAAATGCGCAGACCCAGGCACCGGTTCCGACGAACACGGCGATGCCGCAGGGCTACAACATCCTCTTCGTGCTGGTCGACCAGGAGCATTTCTTTCCGCAATGGCCGTTCCCGGTGCCGGCGCGCGAAGCGATCAAGAAGAAGGCCATCACCTTCCTCAATCACCAGGCGGCCTCCTGCGTCTGCTCCTCGGCGCGGTCCGTCGTCTATACCGGCCAGCACATCCAGCACACCGGCATCGCCGACAACCTCAACTACATCTGGCAACGCGACCTCTCGACCAGCGTCAAGACGGTCGGCCATCGACTCGCGGAGCTTGGCTATCACGCGGCCTACCAGGGCAAGTGGCATCTCTCGGCGACGATGGATCTCAACGACAAGCCGATCGACGCGCCGCTGCTGGACTATCGCAAGACCATGGAGTCCTACGGCTTCCAGGATTTCTTCGGCGTCGGCGACCTGATCGACGGCACCCAGGGCGGCTACAAGTACGATGACGGCACCTTGGCGACGGCGATCTCGTGGCTGCGCACGGAAGGTCAGGCGCTGCGCACCAAGGGACAGCCCTGGTATCTCGCGGTCAACTTCGTGAACCCGCACGACACGATGTATTTCGATTCCGATATCGGCAACGAGGACATCCAGGGCAAGAAGCACGCACTGGGCATCGCCCGCGCGCCCGCCGACCAACTCTATCGTGCGACCTGGGACAAGGTCCCACTGCCGCCCAACCGGCACCAGCCGTTCGACGCGGTGGGACGGCCGCTGGCGCATCTCTACTACCAGCGCTCGATCGACCTGCTGGTCGGTCAGTGGCCCGACGAGGACCGGCGCTGGCGCGACCTGCGCAACTACTACTTCAACGCCATGCGCGACTGCGACCAGCAGCTGAGCCGCCTGATGCAGGCGCTCGAGTTTAACGGCATGGCGGAGAAGACGATCGTCATCTTCACCGCCGACCATGGCGAGCTGGGCGGCAGCCACCAGATGCGCGGCAAGGGCACCAACGCCTACCGTGAGCAGAACCACCTGCCGCTGATGATCATCCATCCCGGCCTCGCGGGCGGCAAGGAATGCAAGGCCATCACCTCGCAGCTCGACCTCACGCCCACCATCCTTGCGCTCACGGGCAAGGACGCCGCCTCGGTCGCGCGCGCGGGCGAAGGCCTGCGCGGCAAGGACTTCTCCGCGCTGCTGCGCAACCCGGACGCGGCCGGCCAGAAGACGGTGCGGCCGGCGTCGCTGTTCAACTTCAACATGCTGTCCTACGCCGACCCGAAATGGGCCGCGATGACGATCGACACGCGCATCTTCCGCACGAAGTCGCCGCAGGAGCAGGAGAAGCATCTCGCGGGCCACTTCCCGGACTTCCCGAACCGCACAGGCCTGCGCAGCATCTGGGACGGCCGCTACCGCTTCTCGCGCTACTTCTCACCGACGCAGTTCAACACGCCCAAGACACTGGAAGAGCTGCTGGCGAAGAACGACCTCGAACTCTACGACCTCGACGCCGATCACGACGAGATGAACAACCTCGCGCTCGATCCGAGGAAGAACGGCGAGCTGATCCTGGCGCTCAACCAGGTGATGAACGAGCGTATCGCCGACGAGGTCGGTGTCGACGATGGGTCGTTCCTGCCGATCCGGGATGGGAAGTGGGTCTTCCCACCATTGAACGAGCGCTAAGAGCGCTCGTTCAATGGTGGGTTAAGCGTCAGGACATTGCATAGCAATGTCCGGGAGCGCCGCTCGGTGCTGCAACACACCGAGCTTTGCGCTGCTTACTTTCTTTCAAAAGTGCCGGTGATCGCGGCCTTTTCCAACGTGTTGAAGTGGAGTTGGAACCCAACGATCGCCGCCGACGTATCGGCAGCGACCGGAAGCGCCTCTTCCTTCACCGCAAACACCGTGAACACATAGCGATGCGGCCCATGGCCCTGCGGCGGGCACGGACCGCCATAGCCCGGCGCGCCGAAGTCGGTCCGCGTCTGCAGCGCGCCCTTCGGGAGAAGGCCGGCCTTCGGGCTGCCAGCATCGAGCGCCAGTTCGGTCGTGTCGGCGGGGATGTTGACCACCACCCAGTGCCAGAAGCCCGAGCCGGTCGGCGCGTCGGGGTCGTAGCAGTGCACGGCGAAACTCTTCGTGCCCTCGGGCGCACCGGACCAGCGCAGGTGCGGCGACTTGTTGCCGCCGCCGCAGCCGAAGCCGTAGTCGGCCGACAGGATATGCTCCATGCCGAGGGAAGCGCCTTCCTTGAAGCTGTCGCTGGATACGGTGAATGACATGGTCGTGACTCCTTATTCCGGCTTGATACCGATCTCGTGCATGACCTTGAGCATGATTTCGGTGTCGCGCTTGAAACGCGCGTTGGTCGCCTCGAAGCTGAGCGGCCCGACGATCAGGTAGTTGGCCATCAATGCCTTCACCTTCTCGTCGCCGCCGGCCTCGATCAGCGTGTCCGACAGCTTCTTCACGATGTCCTGCGGCGTCCCCGTCGGGACGGCAAAGGTGGCGAAGGCGCGCGTCTCGTAGAAGCCGCCGACGGCGCCCTGTTCCGTCATCGTCGCCACGTTGGGCCAGGCCGACAGGCGCTCGCCCATCATGGCGATGGCCTTGCCCTTGCCGGAAGCGATCACCGGCGCCGCAGCCGCGGGGCTGCCCGCCGCGCCGTCGAGCTGCTGCGAGGTCACGTCGGCGAACATCGCGGCCTCGCCGCGATACTGCACGACCTCGACCTTGAAGCCGTACTGCTTGGCCATGGTCTCGATCAGCATCTGCGGCGTCGAGCCGGGTCCGTAGGCGCCGAAGTTCACCTTGTCGACCTTTTTGGCGTATTCGACGAACTGCTTGAGGTCGGTCGCGCCGGTCTTCTCGGCCGCCACGACGGGACCGCCGAGGCTGGTCGTCATGGTGAGGTAGATGAAGTCCTTCTCCGGGTCGTAGGGCAGGTCCTTCACCGTGACCCTGTTCTGGATCAGCGACGAAGAGATGGTGCAGAGGATCGTGTAGCCGTCCGGCGCCGCGCGCTTGACCTCGGCCACGCCGATCGTACCGCCGGCGCCACCCTTGTTCTCGACCACGACCGACTGGCCGAGCTTGCGCCCGAGATACTCGCCATAGACGCGCGCGATGCCGTCGGTCTGCCCGCCCGCCGGATAGGGCACGAGGATGCGGATCGGCTTGTTCGGGAATGTCCCCTGCGCCCGCGACGACGCGGTGAAAAGAGACGGCGCCGCAAAAGCGCCCACACCCGCAACAATGAGCCCGCGCCTGGTCGGTGTACGCATAACAATTCCTCCCTGATCCATAGGGCCTTCCCGCCCCTTGATCTTGCGGGCGGCACACTAGTTCAGGAGGTGTGAGGGCAGCAAGCGAGTGGCGATGTCAGAAGTCCGCAGTCAGCGACAGGCGAAATGTCCGAGGCGCACCAAGGAACATGAAGAGCGCGCTGGTGTTGCTGCCCGCCCAGTAATTTGAATCGAGGACATTGTCGACGTTGAGGCGCGCCACCAGCAGCTTGCCGGGCGCGCCCGGATTGTCGAAGGCATAGCGCGCGCCCACGTCGAAGCGCGTCCAGTCGGGCATCACGCGACGCGGGAAGGTCGTCGCGTCTATGTACTGCGTGCCGGTGTAGACCGCGCGGCCGGTCAGGGTCAGGCCCGGCACCTGGGCCACGTCGACCTCGCCGCCGAGGTTCAGAGTCACCTGCGGCGTGAAGGGCGCGATCCAGCCGTCGGTCACGCCGCCTTGCGTCTTCGCCAGCACCGGATTGATGAACATGGCACCGCCGAGGACCCGGAAGCCCGGCGAGACTTCGCCGAACACGTTGAGCTCGAGGCCCTGGTTGACCTGCTCGCCGCCCAGGAACTGCGTGTTGTTGGTCGTATTCGTGAGGATGCTGGGCTGGGCGATCTGGAAGATGCTGGCCGTCGTGGTGAGCGTGCCCCAGTCGATCTTCACGCCGGCTTCGTACTGCGTCGACTTGTAGGGCGGGAAGATGGTGCCTGCGTTGGCGAAGGGCGCCTGCACGATCGAGCCCTGCTGCAGCCCCTGGATCCAGTTGGCGTAGAAGGAGACGTTCTCCCAGAACGGCTTCAGCACCAGCGCGACCGACGGGCTGAGCGCGGTCTCGTTGTACGACGAGGTCGTGGCGCCGCTCACCACGTTGTAGTTGACGCCCACCACCTGTTGCAGGCGCGCGCCGACCGTGAGTTGCACGCGCTTGTCCGCCGCCGACAGCGTATCGGCGATCGCCAGGCTGTTGAGGCCCGAGAACGAGGTCTTGGTCGCGTTCGGCGTTGCGATGTTCGGGATGCCGACCAGGGTCGGATTGTAGATGTTGGTCGCGAAGATGGGCTGCGAGCCGGTGGCCGTGTTGACGCCGTCGGTTTGCGAGTAGATCGTGCCGATCACCGCTGCTTCGTGGCCGATGATGCCGGTGTCGAAGTTGGCGCGCACGCCGCCCTCGGCCGTGAGGTAGTTGGTCCACGAGCTGTAGTTGAAGGGCGCGCCGCTCGAGGCCGTGCCGTCGAAGTTGGTGATCGTCGTGAAGGGCGTGTAGACGCCGGTGATGCGGTTGTCGTGCGCGCCGAACGACGCGAAGGCCGTCACGTTCGGCGCAAGATCGACCTCCGCCTTCAGCATGGTGAAGATGTCGGTGCGGTTCTGGAAGCCCCAGGGCTGCGCGGTAGGATTGCTGCGGGCGCTGGGCGCCCAGGGCAGTTGCACGCCCGCGGCCAGCGACAGGTAGGGCGCGATGCCCGTGAGATACTGCGACTGGTAGCCAAAGTCGGCCGACAGCCGGAACCCGTCGCCGCGATAGTCGAGGCCGAGCGCCGCCAGCGCGCGCTGGTCGTTGTTGTATTGCAGTTCCGTCTGGCCGGAGCGGAAGACGCCGTTGAAGCGGACGCCGAATTCCTTGTCCTCGCCGAATCGCCGGCCGATATCGGCGTGCGCGCCGAACTGACTGCCGGAGATGTAGTTCCCGGCGAACTGTGTGAGCGGTTCGCTGGGTGCGCGCTTGGGCTGGACATTCACGACGCCACCGATGGCGCCGATCGGCGCCATGCCGCTCAGCATGGCGGCGGGCCCCTTGAGGATGTCGACCCTCTCCATGAGTTCCGCCATCGGCGAGAGTGACGGCATGATGTTGAAGAGGCCGCCGAAGGCCCACGACGTCGAATTGACGGGAAACCCGCGGATGTTGACGCCGTCGGCGCCGGGGCTGGTCGCCGGGCGCATGGGGCGCACCGACGGATCGTCGGCCAGCACCTCCTGAATGGTCTTGGCTTGCTGGTCCTTCGCCTTCTTGGCCGTATAGCTCGTCTGGTTGAACGGCGTGTTCATCACCTCGCGATTGCCCAGCAAACCCACCTGGCCGCCGGTCGCGACCTGGCCGCCGGCATAGGGCGCCGGCAGGTTGTCGATCATCGCCTGCGACGGAACCAGCGCCCCCTGAACCTGCACGGGATCGAGCTGCAGAGCGCCACTCGTATCCGGCGCGCGGCTCAGCATCACGCCGCCGCTGGGCGTGAAGCGCGCGACGATGCCGGTGCCAGCGAGCAACTGGCGCAGCGCGGCGTCGACGGTCATCGTGCCGGCGACCGCCTGCGACTGGAGCCCGCGCGCAACGGACGCCTCGACCGAGACCTGGATGCCCGCCTGCGTGCCGAAGGCATTGAGCGCCGAAGCCAGCGGCTGGGCGGGAATGTCGAAGGTGCGCTGCTGGCCCGAAGCCTGCGCGAGATCGGGCCCGGTCGAATCGCTTTGCCTGACCTGTGCCCATGCGCTCGACGAGGCCGCCAAAGCCACGACCGTCGACATCACTGCCACGCTCTTACGCATATCGCCCCCGAAGCAAACTCGTCCGACACGGCTGGCGATGGCTGCGTGTCACATCAGAGACGGGGACCTGCGTTTTTTTTTCGACGGCTGCGGGAAAGCGACGATCAGGAGCCCGACACGACGGTCAGGACCGGCGGGGCCGCGCGCACCTGCGCGCCGAACGGACCGACCAGCACACGCAGCGCCTCGGCCGGATCGCGCAGATCGTAGAGGCCGGTCACGCGCCTCCGCAGAAGGGCCTCGTTGGTGACGACGATCCAGCCGCGATCGTAGCGGCGCAGATCGTTGATGACTTCGCCGACGGTGGCGCCGTCCACGAACAGCCGGTGCCGGCGCCACGATCCCGCTTCGGCGATGGGGACGATGCCCTGCTCGATCGAGCCGTCGGGCCGCGAGACGAGCTGATCGCCGGCCTTCAGGCTTCGCAGGAGCGGTGTTTTCGCCCCGCGTCCCGGCATCATGACCTCGACCGAACCATGCTCGACGAGCACCGTCACGGCCCCGTCGTCGAAGCGGACATTGAAGGCCGTACCCGTCACAACGACCGAGACCTCGCCCGCGCGCACCGTGAAGGCACGCGCGTCGCCCGGCTTCACCGAAAAGAACGCCTCGCCCTTGAGGAGCCTGACGGCGCGCGTCGTGCCGTTGAACTCGACGTCAATGGCGGTCGCGGCGCCCAGCTCGACGGTCGAACCGTCCTGCAGGCCGACACTGCGATGCTCGGCCGTCGCGGTCGAATGATCGGCGCCCAAATTCATGACCAGCGACGGTGCGTAGAAGGACAGCACCAACACCGCGAGCAGCGACACGGCGGTCATCATCCAGCGCGAGGGGCGAGCCCGGGGCACTCGGGCGGCCGGCGGGACGTGCGGCAGGGCGGCCTCGTCCGCCCCCGCCTGATCCGCCCTGGCTTCCGTCGGCGTCGCGAAGGCCACCGCGCGCCACGCCCGCTCGGCCTGCTGCCAGGCCACTGCATGCGCAGGGTCGCCGGCGCGCCAGGCTTCGGCCGCCTCGTGGAGCGTGCGGTCGGCCGGCGCGGCCGACAGGCGCATCAGCCAGTCGGTGGCCTGCCGAAGAAGCTCTCTGTCCGGCCTGCTTGCCGTCATCGTCCGATCATCCAAACCGGCCCAAGGCCGAACCATCCCTTGACCATAGACGATCAGCCCGCGAATTTTTTCGATGCGTATTTTTGTCGGCCCGGATCAGGCGTCGGTCGAGGCCAGCGCGACGGCGATCTCGACCAGTGCCTCGCGCACCAGCCGGTGGGCCGTATTGATCGAGACGTCGAGCTGCTCTGCGACCTCTTCCAGCGTGTAGCCTGCGATCCGGTGCATCTTCACGGCTTCGCGCGCCCGCGCCGGCACGGTTTCGAGGATGGCGTCGATCCGCTCGATATCCTCGCGCAGGAAGAAGTCGTCTTCCGGCGTGCGCGGCTCCTGCGGCACCACCCAGAAGGCCGACCGTGAATAATCCTCGCCATGCTTCGTTTCGACCACCCGCTTGCGCATGACGTCGTAGGCGAGATTGCGGACGATCCGGTAGAGGTAGAACAACGGCTCCTTGATCGGATGCGCCGCACCGCCACTGGACGGCGCGAACCGCAGGAATGCCTCCTGCACGACGTCCTCGGCGCGGGCGCGATCGCCGACGATCGGCAGGGCAAACCGCACCAGCGCCGCCCGGTGCTGGATGAAGATTTCCGCTCGCTCGTTGGCGCTGCTCACCCTCGGAGATTCCCAGTTGCGAATAGTTCGCAAACCAATAGGTCATACCTACGCGAAGCGCAAACATCTTCGTTGTTTCGCTGGCTGGCGGTTTTAGGCAAGTAAGGACGGTCGGTTTCCGGAGTCTCCATGGCTGAATCTGCAGCCCCTCTCCTCTCCCTCGACGGCCCCGTCCTCGTGTTCGGCGGCTGCTATAGCAATCTCGAAGCCACCGTGGCACTGCGGCGCGAGGCGGCGCGGCTCGGCATCTCGCCGCACAACACAATCTGCACCGGCGATGTCGTGGCCTACTGCGCCGACCCGGTCGCGACGGTCGACCTCGTGCGCGACTGGGGCGTTCATGTCGTGATGGGCAACTGCGAGGAGTCGCTGGGCTGGAGAAAGGACGATTGCGGCTGCGGTTTCGAGGAAGGAACCGCGTGCGAGGCGCTGTCGGTCGACTGGTACGGCTATTCCAACCGCCATCTCGGCGACGACGCGCGCGCCTGGATGCGCGGGCTGCCGCGGCGGCTCGACGTGCAGATCGGGTCGCGACGGCTCGCGGTGATCCACGGCGCGGTCGATCTCGTGAACGGCTTCGTCTTCGCCTCGACGCCGTGGCCCGAGAAGGCGCGGCAGATCGGCCTCGCCGGATGCGACGGCGTGATCGGCGGCCATAGCGGCATTCCCTTCACCGAGGAACGCGACGGCCGGATCTGGCATAACAGCGGCGCGCTTGGCATGCCGGCGAACGACGGCACGCAGCGCGTCTGGTACAGCCTGTTCGTCCCGACGCGAGACGGCGTCGAAATCTCGCTGCGCTCGCTCGAATACGACTCTGCTACGGCCCGACGAAAGATGCGCGAGCGCGGGCTACCGGCGGGTTATGCCGATGCGCTGGAGACCGGCCTGTGGCCGAGCTGCGACGTGCTCCCGCCGCGTGAGCTGTCGGAACGCGGCACGCCGCTCGCCGCAACGTCGCTCGTTTGGAACTGCGCCAAGGCAGCGTGACGATGTTCTGGATCGCGTGTGCAGCAAGCGTGGTTGTCGCCTATCTCCTGGGCTCGACACCCACGGGTTATCTCGCCGGGAAGCTGCTCAAGGGCATCGACATTCGCCAGCATGGTTCCGGCTCGACCGGAGCCACGAACGTGCTGCGTACGCTCGGCAAGGCGGCCGCACTGGCGGTGCTTGTCGTCGACGTGCTGAAAGGCGTCGCGGCGATCGTGCTGGCCCGCTGGTTCTATTCCTGGCTGCAGGCTCCGCCTGACGGGCTGCCGTGGGCCGTCTGCCTGTGCGGCATCGCCGTGCTGCTGGGCCATAGCCGGTCGATCTGGCTGGGCTTCACCGGCGGCAAGTCCGCCGCGACGGGGCTCGGCGTGCTGCTCGCGATGTCGTGGCCGGTCGGCGTGGGCGCGGCGGCGGTGTTCCTCGCCGTACTGGCCGTCGTGCGGATCGTCTCGCTCGCATCGATGCTGGCCGCCGTGACCGCTGCCGCTCTCGTCTGCGCCCTGCCCGAGCCGCTGGCCTATCGCCTGCTGGTCGTCGCCGGCGGCCTTTACGTCATCGCGCTCCATCGCGCCAACATCGGCCGCCTGCTCGCTGGCACCGAGCCGCGCGTGGGGCGCAGCAGCGCCTGACGCGCTACCGCCGCCCCCGCATCACCTCGGCGATGGCCTGTTGGAGATGCGCCTGCAGGAACGGCTTGTTGAGGCGCGGCACGATGGTGCTTTCGCCGTTGGGCAGCTCGGCGTAGCCGGTCGCCAGCAGGATCGGAAGGTCGGGCCGTTCGCGCCGGATTTCGGCGACCAGTTCGGTGCCGGTCATGCCGGGCATCGCCTGGTCCGTGATCACGAGATCGACCTGTTTCATGCGCGACAAGGCAGCCAGCGCCTCGCGGCCCGAATAGGCCGTCGTGACCTCATGGCCGAGGTCTTCGAGCATCGCGGCCGTGTTCACGAGGATCAACGCATCGTCGTCGACCGCGAGGATATGGAGCGACGTCGCTGCGGGCGCCGGCGCGGGCTCGGCCCGGTTCGCCGGGACATCCTCGCCGCCGGCGACCGGGATCCACAGCGACGCGGTCGTGCCGGCGCCGGGCTCACTCTCGAGCTGCAGGCGGCCGCCGAGCTGCTCGGCCAGGCCATGCACCATCGACAGGCCAAGACCGGTTCCCTTGCCCACGCCCTTGGTCGTGAAGAAGGGCTCGGTCGCGCGGGCCATCGTGATCGCGTCCATGCCATGCCCCTGGTCCTTGACCGAGAGGCGCACATAGCGGCCGGCGGGCAGCGGGAAGGAGGCTGACGGCCGCGTCACGATATCCCGCGCAGCGATGGTGATGACGCCGCCGCGCGGCATGGCATCGCGCGCATTCACCACGAGGTTGAGCAGCGCCATCTCGAGCTGGTTGGTATCGACCCTCACCAGACCCAGCGTCGCGGGGCAATCGATGTCGAGCACGATCGAGGGGCCGAGCGTATGGTCGAACAGCGCCGTCATGCCGCTCACCAAATCGCACACCGAGGCCAGTTCCGGGTCGAGCTTCTGGCGTCGCGCAAACGCCAGCATGCGCTGGGTCAGCGTGGCGCCGCGGCGCGCCGCCTGCATGGCATTATCGATCAGCAACAGGTTCTTGTCGTCCGGCGGCAGGCGCTTGCGCACCAGTTCGAGGCTGCCGATCACGGCGGTCAGCAGGTTGTTGAAATCGTGTGCGACGCCGCCGGTGAGCTGGCCGATCGCCTCCATCTTCTGCGACTGGAAGAGCGCCTCGCGCGCCCGCTCCAGCTCGATCTGCGCCTCGCGGCGCTCGGTGATGTCGCGCGTGACCTTGGCGAACCCCAGCAGCGTGCCGTCCGGTCCGCGCACCGGATCGATGACGATGCTGGCCCAGAAGCGCGTGCCGTCCTTGCGCACCCGCCACGCTTCCTTCTCGAAGCGGCCCTCCTGCGCCGCCGTCGCCAGCGCAAGCTGCGGCGCGTCGGCAGCGCGGTCCTCCTCGGTATAGAAGCGCGAGAAATGCTGGCCGACGATCTCCTCGGGCGTATAGCCCTTGATGCGCTGGGCGCCTGCGTTCCATGTCGCCACGTTGCCCTCCGGGTCGAGCATGTAGATGCCGTAGTCGGTGACGCTCTGCACCAGCAGGCGGAACTCCTCCTGGCTGCGGCGCAGCTCCTCCTCGGCCGCCCGCCGCTCGGTGAGGTCGCGTGTGATCTTGGCGAAGCCGCGCAAGTTGCCGTCGGGATCGCGGATCGGATCGATGACGACATGTGCCCAGAAGCGCGAGCCGTCCTTGCGGATGCGCCAGCCCTCGCTCTCGAACTTGCCCTCGGCGAGCGCCGTGGCGAGCGCCCGCGCCGGCAGGCCGCTCTGCCGGTCCTCCTCGCTATAGAAGCGCGAGAAATGGCTGCCGATGATCTCCTCGGCGGCATAGCCCTTGAAGCGTTGCGCGCCGCTGTTCCAGCTCACCACGTTGCCCGCGGGATCGAGCATGTAGATCGCGTAGTCCAGCACGCCCTCGACGAGCATCCGGAAGGAATTCTCGTCGGTCCGTTCGCTGGAAAACTCAAGAGGATCTGAAGCACGAACCGTCATGCTGCGCTTGTAGCACGGATGCTAGGCTGCACATCCGAACGGGCAGATCGCGACTTTGGACTTGGGGGATCGATGGTCAGGCAGACGGCAGCGGCGCCGGCACGACGGCGGGCGACGAAAACGGTACCGGAGGGCCGCTTGGCCCTGAAGGGCCCTCCCGAGAATTCCCGCCTCTTCATCTACCTGATCGGCACCTACCTGCACCGGCTCGAGCTCCGGCGGCAGGAGGTCTATTCCGGCGATCTCGACCTGGCGCGGATCGCCGAGATCGTCGGCATGGCGGGCGTCGAGCCCGGCATGCGCGACGAGGGGTTCCGCGACAGGCATCGCAGTCTCAACAGCGTCGTCGGTGTGGAGGCCCAGCGTGCGGTGAACGCGAGCTCGATCGCGCAGGCTACCGGGATGTCGCGCGAGACGGTGCGCCGCAAGCTGAAGACCCTGCAGAAGTTCGGCCTCGTCGTCGAAAAGGGCCGCGCCGGCTACGTGCTGACTCCCGGCATGCTGCAGACGCCGAAACGTCAGGCCGCCTTCGCCTGGGGCATCCAGCAGACGGTGCAGTTCATGAACGACTGCCTCGAACAGGGCCTGATCCAGTGGGTCCCCGCCAGCCGAAAGCGTTCCGGCTAGTCGAAACGCAGCGAGCCGAAGAATTCCGCGACCATCGGGCTGCCGAATCCAGCCATCGGGCCCTGCGCGATCTGCGAGTAGATCGCCGCCGGCGTGAGATAGAAGCGCACGCGCACGAAGCGGTTGCCCGCCGCCGCCAGGACGAACTCGCGGCCGGTGAGCGGGCCGGTCATGATCTGGCGCTGCTCCTGCACGGTGCTGCCTGGCCAGCTCTTCATCATGCCGCCCTGCGCCTGTTCGAGCGCGGTCGTGAGGGCGGCCCCGGTCGGGACCGGGTGCGGGCTCGCCGGCACGACGTCCAGCAGCTCCAGGGTCACCTTGTCGGGCAGCATGTAGACGTAAGAATTCAGCGTGCCGCTATGCGTGGGCACGTGCAGGTAGCGGTAGCCCAGGGGCATCTTCAGGCGATAGCGACTGCCGGGACCGGTGATGTCCTCCCACGCGAGCTGCTGTGCCCATGCCGGAGTGGACGTGCCGGCCAGACCGGCTGCGGCGCCTGTCACCATGAAGATTCGACGATGCATGATGCCTTCCCTGGTTGAGGTCCTGTATCCTGCGCCGTTTCGGTGACCTCTGTAATGGGCAAAGGCTCCGTGCCCAAAACGGGCAGAATCGTACTTAGACAATGGCCAAGCTGTCCGCTGCGGCGCCGATACGGCGCCGGGCGACGGGCATTCCGCGCGAAACGGTGCGGCGCGAGCTGAAGGTCCTGCTGAAACACGGCTTGGTCGTCGAGAAGGGTCGCGCCCGCCATGTTCTCCATCCCGGCATGCTGCACGCGCCGGAACGGCAGGCGTCCTTCGCCTGGGGCATCCAGCAGACGGTGCAGTTCATGAACGACTGTCTCGAACAGGGCTGATCCAGTGGGTCCCGGCGCCCCGGAAGGCACGCTGAGCTAGGCGAACTGGAGCGAATCGAAGAATTCGGCGACCATCCGGTCGCCGCGTTCCGACGCCGGCCCCTGGGCTACTTGGGTATAGATCGCGGTGCGCGTCAGGTAGAGGCGCACCCTCACGAACCTGTCGTCGGCAGCGGCGAGGGTGAAGTCGCGGCCGGTGAACGGCCCCGTCGTGACCTGGCCCTGTTCGACAATCCTGGCACCCGGCCAAGTCGTCATCATTCCTGCCTGTGATTGTTCGAGTGCAGTGGCGAAGGCCGGGCCGGTCGGGAGGTCATACGGGGTGGCGAGGGTGACGTCGAGCAGCTCGAGCGTCACCCTGTCGGGCAGCATGAAAACATAGGAGTGGACCGTCGTGCCGTGGTTCGGCACGCGCAGGTAACGATAGCCCTTGGGCATCTTCACGCGATAGCGGCCTTCGGAACCGTAGATGTCTTCCCACATGACGGGCTGCGCCTGTGCCCGTGACGCCGCGGAATCCATGGCCAGCCCGACCGCTGTCGGGCCTGCCGCACTCGCTGCACCAATCACCATGAAGATCCGGCGATGCATGATGTCATGCCTTCCTGATTGCGCCCCGGCATCCTGCCCGTTTTCACAATGGCTGTTACCGAGACGTCGCCCATTTTGAGCGGTTGTCTTGTTGTCGCGCGACATACTGCCAGTAGGCGTGTGAAGGCGATCCTACGCTCTAACCCATCCGCTCCACCGCCTGCGCGATGACCTTGAGTTTCTCCTCGGCTGAGCTGGTGCTGCAGATCGGGTTGTCGGCGAAGGTGGCGAAGCCGCAGTCGGGATGGAACAGGAGGCGGTCCCGGCCGAACAGGTCGATGGCGCGGGCGATCCTGGCCCCGACTTCCTCGACCGGCTCGGCATGGGCACATTTCTGGTTCACGACGCCGACACCGATGAGGGCGTCGTCGGGGAGCGACTTCAGTATCTCCAGCTCGCCGGCACGTGGGGTGCACATCTCCAGGAGATAGGCGCCGACGCGCATGCCGGCGAGCGTATCGACCAGCGGGCGATAGTCGCCGCTCAGCGCCACCGATTCGTCGGGCGTCCAGTTGCCGCGACAGACATGCAGCGCGATGCGCTCGCGCGGCATGCCGTAGACCACGGCATTGACCAGGTCGCGCGCGAAGGCGAGCTCGTGCGCCGGCTCGCGGGACTCCGAGAGCGCGCCGCACATGAAGGAAGGACCGCTCTTGGCGCCGCTGAACACGACCTCGGACAGGACGGGCTCGTCGAACTGGACCAGCGAAACGCCGGCATCCAGCAGGTCCTGCAGCTCGGCGCGCAGCGCCGTCACGATATCGGCGCTCAGCTCCTCGCGATTGTCGTAGGCGCGCTCGTTCAGGCACTCCATCCACATGGTGCGCGTCAGCAGGTACGGTCCGGGCAGTGCGACCTTGATCGGCTTCTTCGTCAGCGTGCGCAGGAAATCGGCCTCGTGCCGCACCAGCGGGCGACTGCGGGAAATACGACCCAGCACCGCCGGATGGCGCACGTCGGCGGCCGGCACGTCGAGCGCCCGCAGCTCGCGCTCGAACTTCTCGGGATCGTCGACCAGCGGCAGCAGGTCGGTGAGCGGGATGAGCTGGCAATTGTCGAGCCGCGTCGCCACGAAGCTCGCATAGGAATCGCGGCGCTGCTCGCCGTCGGTGATCACGCCCGCGCCCGCCCTCTCCTGCGCGGCGACCACGAGGCGCACGGCGTCGTTGGCGGTCTCGTGGAACGCTACCTCGTCGAGCTTGCCCTCGACATAGGAATGCATCGCTTCGACCATCCAGCGGGGTCGCGGCCAGGAGCCGATGCCCATCACGGACATGGCCGGCACCGAGGGTGCGGAGATGGGTGCGCGCGGTGCTTCCGGGGCATGAGTATGAGCGCCACTGGAGTGGCGCGCTCCCAGCGATGAAGGTCGCACGTCGTTGGCGCCACGCTCCGCGAGCTTGCCCTTGGCAATCACGAAGCTGCGCTGCTTGCCGACCTTGCGGAACGAGACCAGCTCATTGGAGGTCAGCCGGCACCAGGCGGGCAGGTCCTCGTCGACGGAAATCTCGGTCGAGAGAATCTCCAGCAACTGGCCGCGCGACATCGGGTCGATATGCTTGCGGATCAGCAGCAGGAGGCCGTTGCCGCAATCGAGGTCGCCGCCGTCGAAGCTGACGTCGGGGCCGGCGATGCCGTCGGGAAAGACGTGGGTCTCGGTCGGCTTCATGGCGTCCCCTCGGTGTTGCCGTAGAGCTTCTCGAACGCCTGCTCGTCGAAGCGCCCGACGGGACTGTCGATCACCTTCCGCCCCTGCGACAGGCCGACGACCCGGTCGGCATAGGTGCGCGCCAGGTGGACCTGGTGCAGGGAGCAGACGACGCCGACGCCGTCGGTGCGCGCAATGCGCTGCAGTAGCTCCAGGACGCCCGCCCCGGCGGCGGGATCGAGGCTGGCGACCGGCTCGTCGGCCACGATCAGGCTCGGCCGCTGCGCCATGGCACGCGCGATCGCCACCCGCTGCTGCTGGCCGCCCGACAAGGTATCCGCGCGCTGCATCGCCTGGCGCAACAGGCCCACGCGATCAAGGCATTCCAGCGCCAGCAGCCGGTCGGCGCGGTCGAAGCGGCGCAGCACGCCGCGCCAGGCCGGTACATGGCCGAGGCGGCCCGCCAGCACATTGTCGAGCGCGCTCAAACGACTCACCAGGTTGAACTGCTGGAACACCACGGCGATGCGCCGCCGCGCGCGACCATGCAGTCTCACGATATCGTCGTTGTCGACCCTGACCTCGCCTTTGTCCGGCGACAGCAGGCCGGTCAGGCAGCGAAAGAGCGTCGTCTTGCCGGCGCCGCTGGGCCCCAGCACGGCGACGAACTCGCCCTCGCGCACGGTGAAGCTGATGTCCTGGATCGCCGCGTGGCCCTTGAAGTCCTTGGCGAGGCCGATGGCGGTCAGGCGCGGTGCGGTGTTCATGCGCGCCGTGTTCGGGTCGGTCACATTCATGACCGTATCAGCCGCTTGCGCAGCCAGGCCGAAACCTGGTCGAGCACGGTCACGACCACCAGGATCATGGCGATGATGGTGAACAGCCGCGGGAAGTCGAGCAGGTCCATGCTGTTCTTCAGCTCGAGCCCGATGCCGCCCGCGCCGACCACGCCCAGCACGGTCGAGGCGCGGATGTTGAACTCCCACCAGAAGAGCGTGGTCGAGAGCATCACCGGCAATATGTCCGGCACCAGCGCATAGCAGATCGCGGTGAAGCGACCGGCGCCGGTCGTGCGCACGGCTTCCAGCGGGCCGAGATTGGCATTCTCGATATGGTCGGCGAAGAACTTGGCCGCACTTCCCCAGGTATGGAGCGCGATGCCGATCACGCCGGCGAAGGGCCCGAGCCCGACCGCCGCGACGAACAGCAGGGCGAAGACGAAGGAGTCGATGCCGCGCAGCGCGTTCAGGAACCAGCGCACCGGGTAATAGAGCGCGAGCCACGGCGTGATGTTGCAGCTGGCGAGGATCGCCATCGGAATCGCCAGTAAGGTGGCGAGTGTCGTGCCCAGCGCCGCCATCGCCACCGTCTCGGCGATGCGATAGGCGAAGAGCGGCACCTCTTTGGTGTCCGGCGGCCAGGCCGAGGCGATCCAGTGTCCGAGCTTGGGCAGGCCGGTCGCCAGCCGCTCGAGATCGATGCCCGCGAGGTCCCACGACACGGCATAGAAGGCGAGCACCAGGGCCGCGATGAGCCACAGGCGCAGGCGGCGGGCACTGAAACCCCGACCCTGCGCCTCGAGATCCGCGAGCGCCTTTTCGGCCGCGCTCGCCATCAGACGCGCATCCTCACGCCTTCGGCTTGATCTTGCCGACGGCGATGCCCGCCTTCTCGATCATGTCGTAGCTCTTGTGCGTCGCCGGCACGAAACCGGTGTAGCGCGGCGGCAGCAAGGTCTTGGCCTGCTCCACCGTGATAGCGGTCAGGATCTTCTGTACCTGGGCACCCAGCTCCTTGGGCGCGCTGGCCGGCAGGGCGATCGCGTCGTTGGGCAGTGGATCGGACGTCCAGATGATCTTGTTGCTGTCTTCCTTGATACGGCCGGCCGCTATCATGGCGTTACGCTGGCGGTCGAAGTCGGTGGCCATATCGACCTGGCCCGAGCTCACCGCCATCTCGTTGGCCGGATGCGTGGCGCCCTCGCTGTACTTCCAGAAGGTCTTGGGATCGATCTTCCAGACTTCCTTGGCGTAATAGGTCGGGATCAACCAGCCCGAGGTCGAGCCGACATCGGCGAAGGACATCGACTTGCCCCTGGTGTCGTCCGGGAACTTCGTCACCTGCAGGTCGGGCTTGGCGACGATGATCCCCAGGTAGGTCGGCTTGTCGTCATACTTCACCGTCGCCACAGCCTGACAGCCTGTGGCGTTGTTGGCGATGATGTAGCCCCACGGGCCCATCCAGGCGACGTCGAGCTGGCCCGAGCCCATGGCCACCGCCATGCCGGCCCAGTCGGTCGTGGCGACCAGGTCGAAGTCGGGGTTGCCCAGTTCCTTGGCAAGATGGGCGAAGACCGGCAGGTACGCTTTCTTCGTATCGTCGGGCGTAGGCATCAGCGGGCCAACGCCGAAGCGCAGCTTCTTCTTCCCCTGCGCGATCGCGGGGCTGCCGAGCAGCGGCAACGCCAGCGACGCGGCGATGAACGAACGGCGATTGGCAGCCATCGTCTCCTCCGGCTCAGTAGCTGACGCTGGGGCAGGCTTCGCCCATGAACTCGACCAGCTTGGCGCCACCCACAATCAGCGCGCCATCGACCAGGTTGTTCTCGTCGAGCTTGCGCTTCTTGAAGCAGGGCGAGCAGACGAAGATCTGGCCGCCGGCCTCGACGAAGCTCTTCATCAGGTCCTTGAGCGCCGCAAAGCCTTCCTCGTGGATGTCGTCGGCATAGCCCTTCTGCGAGAGCCGCGTGCCCTCGATCGACAGGAAGACCATGGTCTTCTTGTCCGACGCGACGGCGGCATTGGCGACGACGAAGGCCACCGTGGCCTTGTCGGTGTCGTTCTTGGCGTGAGTCAGGCTGACGACGAATGAACCGGGCATTTCTCTCTCCTCCTTGTTGATCTCTCAGGTCCAGTCCGCGCGCGACCGGATCCAGAAGCTCTGGGTCGCCGGATCGTGCGCGAGCAGTTCGTTCTTGGTGAGCCGGCACCAGGCCGGAATGTCGATGGGCGCCGCGATGTCGAGCGCGATGACGTGCAGCACACCGCCGGGCATCGCCTTCAGCTTCTTGCGCAGGTCGAGCACGAGCGGGCCGCAGCCCAGATGGCCCGCGTTCCATTCGTCATCCGCCCTGGGAAAAGCCCCCTGTTCCACCGGATCCCACCAATTCACGAAAGACGCGCCCGCGCCGACGGCCCGGCCAGGACAGCGGGGCATCGGATGCGTCGGCTACGTCGAAGGAATGATCTGGCGGACACGAACAACGCCCCGTCCCGAAGGACGACTGGCTCCCCCGGAGCACGGCGTTCCACTGGTGTCGCTCTGGAGGCGGAGATTAGGGAGTGGGTCCGAGAGGGTCAACAAGAGGGCCCGCGCCACGCGGAACCGAAGGCTCCGCTAACGGCCGCAGGGATAGGTGGCGATCATCGCATGCAGGACGGCGGCACCGGCCGGCAGGTCGGCATAGTACGGCTCGCGCTTCAGGAAGTTCTCCAGGATGGCGACCGTCTGGAACGCTGTCAGGATGAGATCGGGCGGCAGGCAATAGAGCGGCGGCTGCTTGCGGGTGATCAGCTCCGCATTGGCCCAGCCGAGGCCCAACCCCATCCCGCCGATCGCCGCCACCATCGCCGCGTCGCCCTTGCGCGCCGCCGCCAGCATCTCCCGCGCCGGGGCCTCGGCATGGGCGACCGGCGCAAGGTAAAACGCCATGCCGGCAATGACAATGCAGCCGAGGAGACGGCACACCATGTGGGAGTCAGACAAGTTCAAGCCGTAGCTTTCGCCCTACAATGGTTGCGGCGCGCTGCAAGGTTGCGAGCGTCACATTGCCGTCCTTGGGATCAAGCAGGCGCCCGACCTGGCTGCGGCTTGTCTTCATTCGCTGGGCCATGGCGCTGCGAGAAATCTTGCCGGCCTGCATCGCCTCGGCAATCTGCCAGGCAAGGACTTCCTTGATGGCAATGGCCTCGAATTCCTCGAGCTTGCCTTCCTCCTTGAGGAAATCGTCGAGGGTCGGAAGCTTGGCCGCGGACCGGACCGCCTTTTTCTTTTTCATGTCCACTCCCTCTCAAATTCCGAATTCGCGCCTGCGCTTGCGCTTGCGGGCCAGCGCCAGGTCCGACTCCGGTGCCTTCTGGGTCTTCTTGATGAAGCCGTGAAGCACCACGATCCGATCCCCTGCAATACAGAACAGCATCCGGGCAATCCGCTTGCTCGGAAGATCACTGCGAACCTCCCAAAGCCCGGCATCCTGCTGGCTCATATATAGATTATGTACCATATAAAGTCCAGACCGGACACGGTCGACAGCTGAGCTACCTCGGCAATCGGTACTGCCGCTGGAAGAACGCCGAATGCATCCCGCCTTCCGGCGGGCGGGCAGAGATGTGCTGGGTGACCTGGGCGTTTTCCGAGGCGTTGCCGGCGACCATCAGCATGACGTGGTTCACCGGGATGGTCTTGAGCGTGCCGCTCTTCAGCAACTCCTCGAAGACCTCTTCCGGCTGGCCCTCGGGAACCGGCGTCCAGTAACGGATCGCCTTGAGCATGCTCTGCGTCTCGGGCGTCTGTGTCCGGTAGTCGCCGTCGACATAGTGCGTGCCCAGGGTCTCGATGCGGGCGATGCAGATCGGCTCGCCGCCCGCCGACGGATCTTCGAGACTATGGTCGGTGTGTAGGCCGTGAGGCTCGGGAAAGACGAACCGGCCGTAGGCGTAATGCTCCTTGCGGTACTGCGCCGAGGGAACGAGCAGCTTCATCATCTCGTCGACGTCTTCATTGTAGAGCCGGACATACTCCGCCATGAGATCGGCCTCGCCGTCGGCCACTTTCTCGGCCCAGCGCTCATCGACGTTCACCGTCACGACATCGTCAAACCGTTGCGCGTGCTCGAAGATCTCCTGCGTCGCGTCCTCGCGGAAGCGGGCAATCGGCATTGGCAGTCGCGTATGCACGTCGCGATCGTTGAAGTTCGCCTGCAGACGTTCGAGCAGGGACCAGTCCGCGTCAGAGAACTGCAGCGGCTCCAGCAGTTTCAGCCTATGCGGCAGCTCGGCCCAAGCCTCGCGAAGGGATGTCGTCATTCTTTCAGCGTAGCACCAAAATGCCGAAGCGGGTGCTAGGCGGCACCCAGGGCGAGATGGAAGACGACGCCCGCCATTGCGCTGGCGAGCAGGACCGGGATCATGCCCATCCTGAACCGGAAGATCGCGACCGCCGCCGCCAGGGAGAGCGCCAGAGACGGCAGGTCGACCGAGGCCAGCACCGGCATCTCCAGGGTCGCGCCCAGGAAGTGGACCGACACCTGCTTCGCGAACAGGACGTGCAGCGCGAACCAGACCGCGAGGTTCAGGATCACGCCGACCACGGCGGCGGTGATCGCCCCCATGGCGGCGCCGAGCGCCTTGTTCGTGCGCAGGGCCTCGACAAAGGGGGCGCCGAAGAAGATCCAGAGAAAGCACGGGACGAACGTCACCCAGGTCGTCAGCAGCCCGCCCAGCGTCGCGGCCAGCAATGGCGACAGGGAGCCGGGCTGACGCCAGGCGCCCAGGAAGCCCACGAACTGCGTCACCATGATGAGCGGGCCGGGCGTCGTTTCCGCCATGCCGAGCCCGTCGAGCATCTCGCCGGGCGTCACCCAGTGATAGGTGTCGACGGCCTGCTGCGCGACATAGGCCAGCACGGCGTAGGCGCCGCCGAAAGTGACGACGGCCATCTTGCTGAAGAAGACCGCGATCTGGGCGAAGACGTTGCAGCCGCCGAGACCCAGGTAGAGCGCGGCCACCGGAACGAGCCACAGCGCCAGCAGGACCGCCGTGACGGTCAGCGACCAGCGCAGGTTGGGCCGGGCATGCGCCGGCGTCTCCTCGCCCAGCAGGGAGTCGGCATCGGCAACTTGATTGGCGCCCGGCTTGCCGTGTCCGCCGCCGGCCAGGAAGGCGGCAATGCCCGCACGGCCGGCGAAGTAGCCGATCGCGCCGGCCGCCAGGATGATCAGCGGAAACGGCACGCCGTAGAAGAACAGCGCGATGAACGCCGCGCCCGCCAGCGCCCGCAGCGTATTGTTCTTGAGCGCCCGCTTGCCGACCCGCAGCACGGCCTCGACCACGATCACCAGGACGGCCGCCTTGAGGCCGAAGAAGAGCCCTTGCACGATGGGGACCTGCCCGAGCAGGACGTAGATCCAGCTCAGCGCCATGATGGACAGCAGGCCGGGCAGCACGAACAGGGTGCCCGCGACCAGGCCGCCCTTCGTCCGGTGCATCAGCCAGCCGATATAGATGGCGAGCTGCTGCGCCTCGGGACCAGGCAGCAGGGTGCAATAGTTCAGCGCGTGGAGGAACCGGTTCTCGCCGATCCACTTCTTCTCCTCGACGATGATGCGATGCATCACCGCGATCTGGCCGGCCGGCCCACCGAAGGAAAGGGCGGCAACGCGCGCCCAGACCTTCATCGCCTCCGCGAACGGAACGCCATGCGGATCGCTCATTGCTTCTTTGCCATCGGCGGCCAGTCGTGCCCCTCGTTCACGGCGTCGCGACACCAACGATAGAAGGCGTCGTAGAGCAGCATACCCGCTTCGAGCTGCTGCAGGTCGTCGGAATACATGCGCGACAGGCCGAGCGAGGCCGCCAGCAGGCCGGCCGATTCCGGCGCGATCTCGGGATGGCCGGTATCGGCGCCGCGCACGATCAGCGCCAGCCGCTTCAGCGCCTCGGTCGCGAGGCCGAATTCCTCGACCATGAGGTCGAAGGTGCAGCGCGCGCCGCGGTGGCTCCAATGGACGCTCTCGTGATCGACGTCGAACGGCGTGGCGCCGAAGCGATCCGCCACGTCGAGGACCTCGGCCGGCGTGACGAACAGGAAGACCGCCTCGGGATCGACGAAGCGCCGGATCAGCCACGGACAGGCGATACGGTCGACCTTGGGCCGCGCCCGCGTGACCCAGACCGTGCGCCCGCGGGAGTCCGGCTTCGGGAGCTTCGCCATCGGCACCAGCGGCAGCTCCCGCTTCTGCCAGCCGAGGAATCCCTCTTCGAGGTTGAGCGCCGACGCCCCCTCGTGGCGCAGCCAGGCCGCCACGCCCTCGCTGAGCTTGAGGCCTTTCTGGCAGATCACGATGGCGGGCTTCTGCCGGGCGACGAAGGACGTTCCCCAGGTCGCGACGTCGTTCCAGTCGCGGCGCTGCGAGCCGGGAATCAGCAACGGGTTGTTGTTGAAATCCTCGTCCGTGCGCACGTCGAAGAGCACGGGTGAATCGGGACGGCCGAGAAGCCGCACGAGTTTGTCGACGGAGATGGAATTTGGCGAAGGCATGGCAGTGCGTCCTTAAATGGTGGCCAGGACGCGATGCTTCGGCTGACGCCTCATGGGGAGATCGCAATCCCCATCGGCCACAGCTAACGCGATGACCCGTCGCGGTGTCAAGGGCGCCTTCAGTTCTGCCGCGTGAAGGCGTCGGAGCCCTTGGTCTCCTGGAACCTGTACTCCTTGTCGACATAGCGCAGGTCGAAGGTGATGTTCAGCGTCGGGCCGCTCACCGTGCCCTGCCAGATCGTCATGGTCTGGGCGCAGGGCGCGAAGCTGCCGACCATCGAGACCTTGTCGCCGTCGAGGCTTCCCGAGACCGCGATGGGCACGCCTTCGCAGGAATATCCCCTGGCGTAGTTGACGAAGGTGCCGCGGAAAGTCTTGCCGGCCGCATCGACCTTGGTGATCAGCAGGAGCGATCCCTTGGTGTTCTTCCACAGCGACTGCTCGGGGAGGCCCTGGGCGTTCGCGCCCGACGCGGCCACCAGTAAGCCCAGCGCCAGCGCACTTATCGGCAATTTCACGAAAGCTCCTCCTCCGGCAACGAGCAAGCGCCTCTCGTTACAGGAATAATGAGGTCCCGGACTACCGGTTTCGAATGAGCCGCCGGCAGCCGGCGATTGCTAGACGATCAGGAAGTCGGTGTGGTCGAGCCCGCCCTTCAGCTTGTCGATGGTGGCGAACTGCACCGCATCCACTCCGCCCACGCCGTCGGCATCGAAGTAGAGGGTCTTCGATGCCGCATCGAACAAGATGCGGTCGTCGGCCTGGGTTGCCACGGCGCCCCTGTTGAATGCTCCGGCCGCCAGTGCGCCCGTTCCGAGCGCCGCAAAGATCGAGTGGTCGAGCTGGATCGTGTCGATGGCGTGCTCGAATGTCACGATGCGGTCGACATTGCCGGGCCCCAGCGCGGTGCTGAAGCGGAACGTGTCGCCACCGCCGCCGCCTGTAAGCATGTCGGCGCCGAGGCCCCCATCGAGGATATTGCGGCCGGCGTTGCCCGTCACGACATTGCCGAGCTCGTTGCCCATCCCGTCGATATCGGCAGTGCCGGAGAGCTTCAACTTCTCCACGTTGGCGGTGAGCGCGTAGCTGATCCAGGCCTGGACCATGTCCGTGCCACCGCCCGCCAGCTCGACCACGGCATCGCCTGCATTCTCGACGACATAGGTGTCGTCGCCGCTGCCGCCGGTCAGCGTGTCGGCGCCGGCGCGCCCGTCGAGGACGTTGCTGGCGCCGTTGCCGGTCAGGACATTGGCAAGTTCGTTGCCGGTACCGTCGATACGGGCTGAACCCGCGAGGATGAGGTTCTCGAAGTTTGCGCCCAGCGCCCAGGTGACGGACGACTGCACCGTATCGGTGCCTGCCGCCGCAGCCTCCTTCACGATATCGCCGCCGTTGTCGACGATATAGGTATCGTCGCCCAGGCCGCCCTCCATCCTGTCCAGGCCGGCGCCGCCGTCGAGGACGTTGTCACCGTCGTTGCCTAGCAGCGTATTGGCCAGCGCGTTGCCCGTTCCGCTCAGATGGGCGCTTCCGCCCAGTGTCAGATTCTCGACATTGGCCGACAGCTTGTAGCTCACGCTTGCGCGCACCAGATCCACGCCTGCGTTCTCGGCTTCGATGACGATGTCGCCGATCTGGTCGACGACATAGGTATCGCTGCCGCCCCCGCCCGCCATCGTGTCGGCACCGGCATCGCCATCCAGCACGTTGGCACCGACGTTGCCGGTCAGGATGTTGTTCAGTTCGTTGCCGGTGCCTCCGAGGTTGGCCACTCCGGTCAGCGTCAGCTTCTCGAGCGCGGCACCGAGGGTCCAGGTCACGGACGCAAGCACCGCGTCGACGCCGCCGCCGTCCAGTTCGACCACGATGTCGTCGCGATCGTCGACGATGTAGGTGTCGTTGCCAGCGCCGCCCATCATCGTGTCGCCTTTGGCGCCGCCATCCAATACGTTGTTGCCCGTATTGCCGGTCATCACGTTCCGCTGCCCATTGCCGGTGCCTTTGATCGAGCGCGTGCCTGTCAGGATGAGGTTCTCGACATAAGCGCCGAGCTGGTAAGCGTCAGCCGACGACCGCACCAGGTCCACACCGCCACCGCTGCCAGCCTCGACGACGACGTCGTCCGACTGGTCCACGACATAGGTGTCGTCGCCCAGTCCACCGGTCATCGTGTCCGCGCCGGCGCCGCCGTTCAGGAGATTCTTCCCGGCATTGCCGAACAGGCTGTTGTTCAGGCTGTTGCCGGTGCCGTTGAGGTCGGCCGTGCCCATCAACCGGAGCTGCTCGAGGTTGGCGCCGAGCGTCCAGTCAAGCCACGCGTTGACCGTGTCCGTTCCCTGGTCCACGCCCTCCGTGACGACGTCTCCGGCGGCGTCGACGACGTAGGTATCGTTACCGAGGCCGCCGGTCATCGCATCCGCACCGGCCTTACCGTCCAGAACGTTGTTGCCAGCGTTACCGGTCAGGATGTTGTTCAGCTCGTTGCCGCTGCCGCTGAGGTTTGCCGTTCCGGTAAGCGTCAGCCTCTCGACATTGACGCTCAGCGTCCAGTTGACCGACGAGGACACGGTATCGATGCCGCCCGCCGCAAGCTCGGTCACCACATCGCCAGCATTGTCGACAAGGTAGGTGTCGTTGCCGGCGCCGCCCGCCATCGTGTCGGCACCCGCGCCGCCGTTCAGCACGTTCTTCCCGGCATTGCCGAACAACGCGTTGCTCAGGCCGTTGCCAGTGCCGCTGAGGTCGGCCGTGCCCATCAGTCGGAGCTGTTCGAGGTTGGCGCCGAGCGTCCAGCCGAGCCACGCCTCGACCGTGTCCGTACCCTCGCCTACACCTTCCGTGACGACATCGCCGGCGACGTCAACGACGTAGGTATCGTTACCCAGGCCGCCGACCATCAAATCTGCACCGGCCTTGCCATCCAGAACGTTGTTATCGGCGTTGCCGGTCAGGATGTTGTTCAGCTCGTTGCCATTGCCTTTGAGGGCGGCCGCCCCGGTCAGCGTCAGCCTCTCGATATTGGCGCCCAGCGTCCAGTTGACCGACGAGGACACGGTATCGATGCCGCCGTCCACCAGCTCAGTCACCACATCGCCGGAATTATCGACGATGTAGGTGTCGTTGCCGGCGCCGCCCGCCATCGTGTCGGCACTCGCACCACCATCCAGGACATTCTTGCCGGCATTGCCGGTCAGGATGTTGGCCAGCTCGTTGCCCGTCCCGGCGATCGAAGCCTTGCCGGTCAGGACCAGGTTCTCGACATTGGCACCCAGCTGATAGGACACGGTCGATTGAACCAAGTCCGATCCGCCGCCGGCGGCCTCGACGACGACGTCGTCCGACTGATCCACGACATAGGTATCGTCGCCCAGCCCACCCGTCATCGTGTCGGCACCGGCACCGCCACTCAGGATATTCTTCCCGGCATTGCCGAACAGCGCGTTGTTCAGGCCGTTGCCGGTGCCGTTGAGGTCGGCCGTGCCCAGCAGCCGGAGCTGCTCGAGGTTGGCGCCGAGCGTCCAGCCGAGCCACGCGTTGACCGTGTCGGTTCCCGCGCCTGCGCCCTCCGTGACGAGATCGCCGACGGAGTCGACGACATAGGTGTCATCGCCCAGGCCACCTGCCATCGCGTCAGCGCCTGTACCACCGTCGAGCGTGTCATCGCCACCGGCACCGGACAGGATGTTGTTGCCGGAATTGCCGGTCAGCACATTGTTCTGACCGTTGCCGACGCCGTCGATGTGGGCCGAGCCCATCAGCTTCAGATTTTCGAGATCGGCGCCGAGCGTCCAACCGAGCCACGCCTGGACGGTATCCGTTCCCTCGCTTGCGCTCTCCGCGACGACGTCGCCGGCGGCATCGACGACATAGGTATCGTCGCCCAGGCCCCCGGCCATCGTGTCGGCGCCGCCACGACCGTCGAGCACGTTGTTTCCGGTATTGCCGATCAGCCCGTTGGCCAGGGCATTGCCGGTGCCGTCAATCGAAGCGGTACCGGTCAGGGTGAGATCTTCGACGTTCGCGCCCAGGACGTAGCTCAAGCCGGCAAAGACCTTGTCCCGGCCGGCATTCGCCGCCTCGGCCACGACGTCCAGAAGGGTGTCCACGTAATAGGAGTCGTCGCCCAGTCCGCCCGCCATCGTGTCGTCGCCGGCGCTGCCGTCCAGCACATTGTTGCCGGTGTTGCCGACAAGGGCGTTGTTCAGGGCATTGCCGGTAGCGTTGACATCCATCCACGCGGCCAAGGTGAGATCTTCGACGTTCGTGCCCAGGACGTAGCTCACGCTGCTAACGACCGCGTCCCGGCCGGCATTCGCCTCCTCGATCACGACATCCAGAAGCGAATCCACGTAATAGGTGTCGTCGCCCAACCCGCCTGCCATCGTGTCGTCGCCGGCGCTGCCGTCCAGCACGTTGTTGCCGGCGTTGCCTGCTAGTGCGTTGTTCTGGGCATTACCGAGGGCGTCGATATGCGCGGTACCGGTCAGGGTGAGATCTTCGACGTCCCGGCGCAGGACGTAGCTCAGGCTGGAAAAAACCTTGTCCCGGCCGGCATTCCCGTCCTCGATCACGAGGTCCAGAAGCGAATCCACGGAATAGGTGTCGTCGCCCAGTCCGCCAATCATCGTGTCGGCGCCGGCGCCGCCGTCCAGCACGTTGTTGCCGGCGTTGCCTGCAAGGATGTTGGCGAGGCTGTTGCCGATGGCGTTGATATTCGCGGCGCCGGCCATGGTGAGGTCCTCGACGTTCGCGCCCAGGACGTAGCTCGCGCTGGCATAGACCTTGTCCCGGCCGGCGTTCAATTGTTCGATCACAACGTCCAGGGAAGTGTCTACGTAGTAGACGTCGTTGCCGGCCCCGCCCGCCATCGTGTCGTCGCCGGCGCCGCCATCGATGACGTCAGCATAGTTGGTCGCAAAAGGCTGACCAGGCACGCTCACGGTCGTCGAGATGATGTCGTTGCCGGCCGTCCCGATGATGGCGACACCCGACGGGGACGCGAACATCTCGACATGAACTTCGGCATTGCCGAGTACCCAGCGGTCGAACGTTTTGTCGGCGTCGGTGAACGATCCGGTGTTCGTCCAGCTGGACTCGACGAACTGCACCTTGTCGCCAAAATTGCCTTCGACGACGAGGATGCGCTTGCTGCCGACAACCGCGCCGATGTTGAAGACGCTGCTCTGGTTGACGATGAGCGTATTGCTGCCGGTGCCGGCAAGGTCGATGCGCTCGATGGTCTGGATTTTCGCCGCCGTGGACGCATTGGTAAGGTCGAGGACAAGACCGGCCCCGCCCAGCGCCAGCGTGTCGGTCCCCGCGCCGCCTTCGATTTTCGCGAACGAAAGATCGTTGACGACCAGCCGGTCGTTGCCGTCGCGGCCATTGAGCGTGTCGGCGCCGCCGGCGCCGTCGAGGACGTTGTCGCCTTCATTGCCGGTCATGACGTTGGCCAAGCTGTTGCCCTTGGCGTTGATCGAGCCCCAGGATCCCGCCAAGCCTACATTCTCGACATTCGCACCAAGCGTAAAGTTGTCGATCATCGAAATGACCCAATCGATGTCGGGGCCGGCATCGAGCTCCACGATCACGTCGCCGACGTCGTCGACTTGATAGCTGTCGGCACCGGCGCCGCCGATCATCGTGTCGGCGCCCTCCCGGCCGTCCAGCCGATCGTTGCCGAGCCCTCCTTCGAGACGGTTGCTGCCCTCGTTGCCGTACAGCCAGTCGTTGTAGTCGCTGCCGATCGCATTCTCGATCACGACGCCGTAGGCGATCGTGTAACCGCCGATCATGCTGCCTTGGTAGTAGGAGGCTGAGACGAGAGTGGAATCGTAAAGAGGATCAATCGGGGTGCGCAGGTCGATCGTCGCGCCCTCCACACCGACTGCCGAGATCGTGTCGATGCCGCCGGTGTCCCAGATGCTGGACCAGGAGGTGCCGGCCCCCCTCATCTTGGGAAGCAGATAGACAGTGTCGCCTGACGCGTAGGTCGTGTTGGCGCCGTAGATCTCCTGGATGGCGGCGATGTCGAGCATCATCGGGCCGTAGCTCAGCCCCCACGATTCGTCCGTGTGGTCGGGAAATTCCGACGACCAGCCGAAATTGTAGCTCATCGTCGTGTAGAGGCCCTGGTTCAGCCAGCCATTGCCCAAGTCATAGGGATTCCCGTACTCCACGAGATCGAACGTCGTCGCATCGTCTCCAGCTCCGCCATCGTGGGGATGGGCGAGCCCGAGCAGATGGCCGATCTCGTGGACCATCGTGACGAGGCCCAGGCTCCCCTTGCCCAGGGCACCTGAGAAGGACGAATCCTGCGCGTTGAACAGGACGTCGCGCGTCTCCGAGGTCGGGTCTTCGTAGTAATCCTCGAAGCCCGGGAGATCGCTCCAGCCCAGGACACCGGGTCCGCCCGCCTGGGTCTCCGTGCCCCACCAGAACTTCACGTCGGCGTTGGCGGCGCCCGACACCTCGACGAAATCGATGTTCGCCACGCTCTCCCACAGCGACAGCGCCTCCCGCAGCCCGGCAAGGGCTACCGGTGTCCAGCCATAGGAGTTCTGGCCGTCCATCGTGCCCTGGAAGGCCGTCCACTGGATGGTGACGGTGCCGCCGTTCCCATCTTTCCAGGCACCGCCGCCGACCAGGCTATCGGTCCAGGGGTCGGCCCCATTGGTGGGTGTACCGTCGATGATGATGGTCGTCGCTGTACCGGGCACGGGAATGTCCTACGCGATGAAAGAGGTGCGGGATTCTGTGAGGCCTGGAGCGTGAGCGAAGACGCACGTCATGGCGGCCGCGCGAAGCGGCTGAAGGCCGCTCGTGCTGCTAAAAGTCGCCTGATCGATGCCCGCCAGAAACGCCACACCGCCCCCAAGACCGGACGAGGGCCCGCTTGGGCCCTCGCTTCCGGCATTGCGCCGGCAACGAGCTGCTCCCCGCAGCGTGCCGACACATCACACATACTGCGCGGGTAGAATTCATGCAATCTGAGAGTGCATTAGTTGCGTCAAGCGCCGCACGCAATGGGAGCATTTTTTGATGTGCAACGATGCACATTGACAAAGCCCGGCAGGCGATCACGCTCGAACGCGATACGGGGAGGAAAGCATGACGACCACCGTCTATTTCGCGACGAACCGCATCGCCAACCATCCGGCGGACCGGCCGGAAAATTACACGTTCAGCATGGTCGCGCCCGACAATCCGCTGCAGGTCACCTACGGGACCGCCTTCGTCGACAGCGCCGGCCTGACCGCGGACACGGTGGGCGCCATCCGCTCGATCCACGACCTGCAGAAGGGCAATTTCAGCCAGGCGGTCTTCGACGACCTGGCCGATGGCGGGCGCAACATCCTCGTCTTTATCCACGGCTTCGCCAATAGCTTCGAGAATGCCCTGACGCGCGCCGCCTTCAATCGCGAATGGTTCTTCGCCTCCAATGTCGGCGACGCGGATACCGCCGTCGTGACCTTCAGCTGGCCCTCGCGCGGCCAGTTGCTGACCATCCCGTTCCCCACCCTGCCCTACACCGCGGACCAGAAGGCGGCGGGCGGTTCGGGGCTCCCCTTGATGAGGTTCCTCGCGAACCTCCTGCCCATCCTGCAGAAGGCGCGGGCCAACGGCCGGCGGACCTTCCTCCTGACGCACAGCATGGGCAATCTCGCGCTGCAGGCAGCGGTCCAGGCCTGGTTCGCGAACGGCAACGGCGATGCTGAGATGTTCGACCAGATCTTCATGGCCGCGCCCGACATCGTCGACGATGCTTTCGACGCGGCGGTCACCAACAGCCTGGCCCCACTCAGCCGGCTCGCGAAGCGCATCACGATCCTCCACAATCGCGGAGACAAGGTGCTGGATGTGCTGAGCGAGACGCTCAACAACTGCCATCGCCTGGGGCAGGACGGTCCGCGCGGCGGCAGCGACGCAGGCCTGTTCCCGCCCGCGGTCTACCGCATGGTCGATTGCAGCGGCTTCGCCGACTACGACGACGGTTTCGCGGGATCGCACCAGTATTACCGGCGATCGGCCGGCGTGCGGTCGGAAATCGCGGCGTTGATGGCGCCGTAGGGAACCGTCCCCACCTTTTCGACACACTTGCTGTCATCTTTGTCGTCATCATGGGGGAAGAGGTCACCCCTTCCGACAGGAGACACGCCATGACCGCGCCCCGCCCGTCCAGGACCCATATCGGCAACCACAAGCTCCGGCCCGAGACGCTGATGCTGTCCTACGGCTACGACCCGGCGCTGTCGGAAGGCGCGGTGAAGCCGCCGGTGTTCCTGACCTCGACCTTCGTCTTCGGCTCGGCCGAGGAAGGCCGCGATTTCTTCGATTATGTGTCGGGCCGCAAGACGCCGCCCGCCGGCAGCGCCGCCGGCCTGGTCTATTCGCGCTTCAACCATCCCAACAGCGAGATCGTCGAGGACCGGCTCGCGGTCTACGAGGGCGCCGAGACCTGTGCCCTCTTCTCCTCCGGCATGTCGGCGATCTCGACGACCCTGCTCGCCTTCGCACGGCCGGGCGACGTGGTGCTGCACTCGCAGCCGCTCTACGGCGGCACCGAGACCCTGCTGGCCAAGACGCTGTCGGGCTTCGGCATCTCGGCCGTCGGCTTCGTCGACGGCGTGAACAAGGAGACGATCCGCGACGCCATCGCCGAGGCGCGCAAGAAGACGATGGGCAAGGGCCGCATCTCCGTCATCATGATCGAGACGCCGGCCAACCCGACCAACACGCTGGTCGACATTGCCCTGCTGCGCCGCCTGGCTGAGGAGATCGCCCGCTGGCAGAACGGCGTCCAGCCCATGCTGGTCTGCGACAACACCCTGCTCGGCCCGGTCTTCCAGCGGCCGCTCGACCACGGCGCCGACGTCTCGGTCTATTCGCTCACCAAGTATGTCGGCGGCCATTCCGACCTGATCGCCGGCGCGACGCTCGGCCGAAAGGAAATCGTCGGCCCGATCCGCGCCCTGCGCGGCAGCCTCGGCACGCAGCTCGACCCGCATTCCTGCTGGATGCTGGGACGCTCGCTGGAGACGCTGGGCCTCCGGATGGAGCGCGCCAACTCCAACGCCAAGCTCGTCGCCGAATGGCTCGCCGCCCATCCGCGCGTGGCGAAGGTCCACTATCTCGGCCTGCTCGAAGAGGGCTCGCCCGAGAAGGCGGTCTACGACCGGCAATGCACCGGCGCCGGCTCGACCTTCTCCTTCGATATCAAGGGCGGCGAAAAGGAAGCCTTCGCCTTCCTGAACGCGCTGCAGATCTTCAAGCTCGCCGTCAGCCTCGGCGGCACCGAGTCATTGGCCAGCCACCCCGCCGCCATGACGCACTCGGGTGTGCCACTGGAAGTCCGCGACCGCATCGGTGTTCTGGACACCACGATCCGGCTGTCGGTGGGCATCGAGCATCCGGATGATCTGATCGCGGATCTTACGCAGGCGTTGGCGGTGACGGGCAAAGGTTAGACGACGCAGAGATTTGCGCGGCTGTTGCTACCGCCATGGCTGAAACATTTGAATAGCCATTTTTATCCTATCGCGAACACGCTTAGCGAATGTCGCGCTTCTCCGTTTCATAGAGATCGGCATAATCTGTCAGCATGGCAATATGATCATTAGTGCGCAAAGGAGCTGCTGAGTACCAAATCTCGTGTGAAAATTGCAACCCGACCCGACGTTCCAAAACGAATGGAATCGCACGAAGCGCCTGATTAACCGTAGGATCAGGAACAAAGCTAATGCGTTCAAGACTATAGGCAGGTGACTTATTCCCATACGAGACTACAAGATCACCGATAACGCGGCCCATTGACGTCAACGCATGCAAGATCGCCGCTTCTGATGGCGCAAACGACACTTCAAGCTCACTGGCATACGCTACGCCCAAAACGCCATCATCTTTGCGCCGATATCCGAGCTCGTTGATTGCCCAGTGCTCCAAATCATCAGCTAACTCGTCCGCTGCGTCGGTGGTGCCATGTACATCACAAGCAAAGAATCCATCACCTATCAGCAGTCGCTTAATGTAGCGATTGCTGTAATGCCCGTGCTCGAAGATCGCGATCTTGTCCGAGTGCACCTGCACCAGGTCCTCCGGGCGCTTCTCGAACTTGTACCTTTCTTGAAGGGATTGAATCAGGTTTGGAATAGGCAAAGCCCCCTGAGGATGCATCAACCGCACCAGTCGAGATGCTCGTCCAGTAACCACTTCCTGCACCTTCATGTGCATTTCCCCTTACTTCGAGAATCTTTCCCATGCCGGCATCGACAGCCTCGTTCGACTGGTAAATTGCACCTATCACATCCCGTCGATGTGAACGGTCGACGTTAGTCGGAGCCAAATCTGCCAATGCTCTCAAGTGCGGACTTCTCATCAAACGGCGGGCGTCATCATTTTGACTCTCCACCATCGAACGCATTGCAGACGGATGTATCTCCGCCCGTCCTAAAGCGCGATCAACTGCAGCTGGATCACTTTCGATAACACGAAGTAGAAGCAAGGCAGCTCTATCTGGCTTGTAGCGACCCTGCTCCCAGTTCTTGATTGTGTCTGCTTCCAAGCCGAAACGAACCGCAAATTCACTCTGCGATAGACCAAGGCGCTGTCGAACGGAGCGCACATTTATAATCGAAGGAACAGAGATATTCGAAGCAGTGACGCCGAGATCAGTTAGGGAATTCAACCCAAACCGAGCCACGGCGGCGGAATTTGCTTCGATTGCCACATCCTTCCGTCGAACAAGCCGATCAATAACATCGTGAGCTTTCCGCGGAGACAATCCAAATTGAACAAGCACACGTGCCAGATCGATAGGCTTACTTATTCCATCTTTATTCTGCAGCAGGAGGCTAACGTGATCGTATACAGTACGGACGCGGCTTGCGGTTGGGGTTTGCACCAGTTGTTCGAGTGCTTCCCTGAATGATGATTTCTTGGACATTGGTTTCCTCTAGAAGCTTTTGCCCAATCACTCGCATGTTGGCATGACCACACGCGTTCGGCTGTAACCCCTGAATGTGCGCTCGAGTGATCTCTAAGCGCTCGTCGTCCAAATGAATTACCTCTCCCATCAGCTCAAGCGTACCGGCTGGAGTAACAACACGAACAGTAACTACGGGCCCGTCGCACAGCTCGAAAGCAAATGAGAGAGATAAATCTCTTAGCGTCCACATGTACGCGTATCGCGTATGCCTAGCAACGCTTTGCCAAACCGAAGGTTCGGCAAGCGGCGCTGCGATGAAGAACTAAGGCGCAATAAAATTCCATAATATGGGTAGGATGAGATATTTGACTTCAAACGTCTATTATAGACTTGAGGAACGCGGGCGATCAGCGGGCGCTTGGCAGGATATTTTCAAATTACACATTATAAAAGTGAATTACTGATGCGTCGCGACGACCGCGGAGGGATGCCGACAAAGCAGTCGAACGATGCCGAGACGGCGAGCGAGCTTTGCGATCTTCATCCCCGCAAGTCAGATTACATGTAACCCAACAGAAGATGAGAGATGCCGACAACAAGAGGGGCCAAGCCAACGCGGATCAAGGTGCAGGAACATCGCGACCGGCTGCGGGCGCTAGGATTGCGGCCGATCCAGATCTGGGTACCGGACGTACGGGCGTCGTCGTTCAAGACGGAGGCACACCGTCAGTCGCTCGCGGTCGCCAAGAGTGCTCGAGCACACGAGGATCAGGCGTTTATCGACGCGGTTTCGGACTGCCGCGACGAGTGAAGCGCGGCGAGGTCTGGACCGTCTCGGGCGGCAAGAACCATGCGTGCAAGCCGCGCCTGGTCGTTATCGTGCAGGACGACAATTTCGACGCCACCGACTCCATAACGATCTGCGCCTTCACGACCGATCCGGCCGACGCGCCGCTGTTCCGGCTGCTTGTCGAACCGAACGAGCGCAACGGGCTGCGCTCCCCGTCCCGGCTGATGGTCGACAAGGTTACCACGGTTCCGAGATCGAAAGTCGGCGACAGGATCGGGCGACTCGATGACGAGGATGTCGTTCGGCTAAATCAGGCGATGATGGTCTTTCTCGGACTTGCCGTATCGCCGAGGCTCGGAAGGAAGGCGGAATAGCCGCTCCCCTCAAATTCCCTCGTTCCGGATCTGCAGGACGATCCCGCAGTGTTTGCAATGCACGGCATCGATGTCGTGCACGAGGAGCGCGCAGGATGGGCATTCGAAGCGCACCTTGTTGGGACGGAAGATGGCCTGCAGCAGGCGGAGGAACAGTCCCACGCCGACGACCATGATGATCACCGCAAGCAGGCGGCCGCCGGGGCTCTTCAGGGTGATGTCACCGAAGCCGGTCGTCGTGAGCGTCGTGATGGTGAAGTAGAGCGCGTCGACATAGTTCGCGATCTGCGGGTTGATGTTGTGCTGGGTGACGTAGACGACCGACGTCACGATGAAGATGAAGACGCCGAGGTTCACCGTCCGCTGGATGATGTCCTCGTGCTGCCGGAACCATTCCGAGTCCCGCCGCAGATCGCGCAGGAGGTGGTAGGAGCGCAACAGGCGCAAGGCCCGGGCGATGCGCAGGAACCCGAGGTTCTCGAGGAAGACCGGTAGCAACAGGGACAGGATCACGATCAGGTCGGCCGCCGAGGTGAGGCTGAACAGATGGCGGAGCGGCCGGCGTTGCGCCCAAAGGCGCGCCAGGAACTCGATCGACAGGAGGATGCCGATGACGAGGTCCAGGCCGATCATCCACGGCTGATGGCCGCCAAGGGGCGAGACGAGGAACAAGACGATGGTGGCGACATCGAAGCAGATGAGCCCATAACGAAATGTGCGGGCCCGCCTGTCGTCGCCGAAGTAGAGCCCCTGGATCTTTTCCCGCAGTCCGGCCATTGCCATGCGTCCAGATACCATGGCCTCGACGGTCGGGCACTGATTGGTCGTTCGACAAGGAACACCGTTCACGCCCGCACGTTGAGGTCGGCCGGATTCCGGCCCCAAGCGAGGATCATGGACCCCTATATCGTGATGCTCGCCGGCTTCGGCGCCATCGTGCTCCTGACGGCGTGGCTTCCCATGCTGTTGAAGGAGCTGCCGCTTTCGCTCCCCATCTTCTGCGTCGCTGCCGGCGCCTTGCTGGCCGGTGCCTTCGACTATGCCCAGGCGCCGGCGCCGCAGGCCCACCTCAAGCTGACGGAGCGACTGACCGAGGCGGTGGTCATCGTGGCGCTGATGGGCGCCGGGCTGAAGCTCGACCGGCCGCTTGCCTGGGCGACCGCCGGCCTCACCTGGCGGCTGCTGGGCCTTGCCATGCCCCTGACCATCCTCGCCATCGCCCTGCTGGCCCACGGGCTGTTGGGCGTCGGGCTGGCCGCGGCGCTGCTGCTTGGAGCGGCGCTCTCTCCCACAGATCCCGTGCTCGCGAGCGACGTGCAGGTCGGCCCGCCGGGGCAAGGTGGTGAAGACGAGGTTCGCTTCACCTTGACCGCCGAGGCCGGCTTGAACGACGGGCTTGCCTTCCCGTTCGTTTATCTCGCCATCCTCCTCGCGGCGGCGGACACGAGTAGCGAGGCGTGGTGGCTGAACTGGCTGACGATGGATCTCGGCTGGCGATTGGCGGCGGGGATCGCCGTCGGGGTCGCCGTTGGCCGCGGCCTGGGCTGGCTGACGTTCCGCCTCCCCAACCGCTCCAACCTTTCGAGGACGGGCGACGGGTTCGTGGCGCTGGGAATTACCGCGATCGCCTACAGCCTCGCCGAGATGGCGCACGGATATGGATTCCTGGCGGTCTTCGTCTCCGCGGTCGCCTTCCGGAGCTTCGAGCGACGGCATCGCTACCACGAGAAGCTGCACGATTTCGCCGAACAGATCGAACGTATGCTCATGATGATGCTTCTCGTGCTGTTCGGCGGCGCTCTGGCGGAAGGCGGCCTGCTCAGGGATACGAACTGGGCCGTTGTCGGCTTCGCGGTGCTTACGCTTCTGGTCGTCAGGCCGCTCGTTGTGTGGATCAGCCTGATCGGCCGCAAGGAGCCCCTGCCGGAGAGGGCGATCATCGCCTTCTTCGGCATTCGCGGCATCGGTTCAGTCTATTATGTCGCCTTCGCCCTCGGGCGCGCGCCCTTCGAACAGCCGGACCTGCTTTGGAACGCGGTGTCCCTCGTGATCGTCATCTCGATCGCGCTGCATGGAACGACCGTCACCCCCATCATGCGATTCATCGACAAGCGCCGGGGACGATGAGCCCCTGGTGTTCAACCTGACGGAACTCCACCGGCGGAGCGCCGTTCCCTTTGGATCATCGGCTGGAATTTCGTCATCACGGCGAGCCGCGAGAATTCCCGCCTGGAGAACGACATGAATGCCAAGATGCTGCCGGGTTGCTTCGCATCGCTCGCGATGCTGGTGGTCACGCCCGTTTTTGGCCAAGGCTCCTTCGGCCCTCTCCCCATCGAGAGCTGCCTGGATTACGTCGCCCGGGCGACCAGCCAGGTTCAGATGGCCACCGGCTGTGGCTTCCCCGGGCCGCGCTGGAGCTTGGAACCGGCAGACCACCTGGCGTGGTGCAAGGGTGTATCCGCCCGGGACCGTGGCCGTGAAGACGACGAACGCCGAAAGGCCCTCGGCACGTGCCGCGGCGATTTCGGGGCGGTTCCTATCAAGAACTGCAACGAGTATGCGGCCAGATCGCGGACTCAGGTGGAGCTTGCCCAGTCGCTGGGGTCGGTTTGCGTCTTCGAAGGGATGCGGTGGAGTTCGAACCTGGTTCAACACATGAACTGGTGCAACCGGACGCACGCGGACCGGCACCAACTGGAAGACGCCGCACGCCGCAAGGAGCTGGCGGCGTGCAAGATGACGTCGAACTAGCCGCGAGCCAGCGCCTTCGGCCACGCCGTCATCCGCCGCGGTCCGCTTAGCCGGAAGATCAGGAAGCCCACGATCAGCAGATTGACGACATTGAAGACCACGCCCGAGGCGAACGCGGGCGCGTAGTAGCCGAAATGGTCGTAGAGGAGCCCGGCCCACCAGCTTCCCACGGCCATGCCGCTCATGGCGGTGAAGAGCGTCAGCGGGATGCGCCAGGAGGCTTCCGACGACGGATAGAGGTCGCGGATCGTCACGGCATAGGACGGGATGATGCCCGCGAAACCCAGGCCAAACGCCGCCGAGATGGCGAACAGGCCGGCTTCTCCTTGCGTGAACGAGAAGGCCGCGATGGTGACCGCCTGGAAGGCCGAGCCGGCCATGATCGTGCGCAGGCCGCCGATCCGGTCGGCCAGCGCGCCCCAGGCCTGGCGCGCCAGGAAGGCGGCGGCCAGCATGATCGACAGCATGGTGGCGCTGCGCGTCGGCGTGATGCCCATGTCGCTGCAGAAGGCGACGAGATGCGCCTGCGGGATCGCCATCGGCATGCAGCAGCAGAAGCCCGCGATGCAGATCAACAACTGCGCCAGGTTGGGATGCAGGCCGGCGACGAGGCGCCTGCCCTGCGGCGGCGTGGCAGCGGTGTGTGCCGTTGCCGCGGCCGGCGCTTCGACCGGCGGCAGCGGCGCGGGTTTCAGGAAGAACGTCGCCGGCAGGATCAGCGCCAGCACCACGCCGGCATAGGCCAGCATCACCGCCTGCCAGCCCCACGAGCTGATGCCGGCCTCGAAGATGGTCGGCCACAGGACGCCGGCCACGTATTGCCCGGATGAAATGAGCGCGATGGCGGTGCCGCGGCGGCGGTCGAACCAGCGGCTGACATAGATCAGCAGCGGCGGGTAGACGCCGCCATTGCCCAGCAGGCCCAGCATCAGCCCGTGGCCGAGGTAGAGCGCCCACAGCGAGCCGTGCGAGGAGAGCGCCAGCCCGCCCGCGATCATGCAGGCGCCGATGGCGACGGTCGCTCGCACGCCGATCCGGTCGGCCAGCCAGCCCATCAGGATGCCACCCGCACCCGTGCCCACCCAGGCGAGCGAGCCCGCCAGCACCAGCACCGAGCGTTCGAGGCCCAGCGCCTCCTGCATCGGCTTCAGGCCGACGACGATCAGCAAGGGCGAGCCGAACGACACGGAGAGGATCGCCAGCGTCAGCCACGCCGCCCGCCACGAGCGCGGGCCCTCGATGCTCCCCGTTTGCGGCACGGCGCCATGCGGCGCGCGGCCCTGCGGCGAGCCATCCCCTCCGTCCATGTCGTTTCCTCTCGAGCCTTCTCATTGGCGCGACCGAAATCCGGCGGCGCGGCCCGAATTGTCCCCGGGACGGTGGGAAATAGCTACGGCGGCGGCTGCATGGCGGCTAGGCCGACGATGCCCGTTGCGCGGCCGCGGGCCGGGACATCAGAGCTGGTAGTAGAGCCCGCCGCACAGGCCGATGACCGCGAGGCCCAGGCCAAAGAGCTTGAAGAAGCGCGCCGACTGGCTGGCCAGCGACTGCTCGTGATGGGCGGCCTGGCGCTGCTCCGCCGACAGATCCCGCTTCGCCTGAAGCTGCGCGGCAAGGAAGCTGGTGTTGAGGCTGCTGGCGACGGGCGTGTCGGCATCGAGCTCGAACTGCGTGCTGACATAGGCGATGGCGAGGCCGATCACGGCGATGCCGAAGAAGGTCGTGTAGGCGACGATGAGGAACGCCACGACGGAGGCCAGCAACCAGGCCGAAAGCCCGATCGTGATGAGGATGGTTCTCGCCGACACGCGTCCCCTCCCCCGCTACCGCGTGATCCGCGCCAGCAGCGCGCCGACGGCACCGCCACCCAGCAAACCCGCAACCATGATCAGGTAACGATCGAGCGTCGTGCCGTTATAGGCATATTCGAAGACCGCGAATGCGCCGATCGCCATGCCGACGAAGGCACCCGGCACGGCCCAGCGATACCAGCGCGGCCGCTCTCCCCACTTCACCCGCATCGTTTCCCCCTGTGTCGGAGTCCAGCGCTCGGAAGTCAGACGTCGGGAGAGCGTAGAGGCTTACGGCCTGCGCCGCACCGGAAGATTGGCGAGCGACCGCAACACGGCGAGCGCAATGGCCAGCAGCGGGATCGAGAGCGCGATCCACGACACGAACCAGAACGCTCCGCCCTCGCCCAGCAGCGCCGACAGGAGGCCGATGACGGTCAGCAGCGCCAGCAGCGTGGGCCAGCGCCAGCATTTCATCGCGCCGGCTCCTGCACCGCCGCTTCTTCGCGCAGGCGCCCCTCGATGGGCGAGCGGCGGCGCGACAGCCAGAGATAGAGGCCGCTGCCCAGCACGACGATGGTCACGAGGTCGAGCAGCGCCCAGATGATCTTGAGCGGCATGCCGCCATAGTCGCCGAAATGCAGCGGCCGCGAGACCTGCAGCGTGCGCAGGTACCAGGGCATCTCGACAACGCTGGCGAGCTTGCCGCTCACCACATCGACCAGAACCGGTGTGAAGAGCCGTCCGGTGAGCGCGGCATTGCCCTTGGTCCAGACGAGATAGTGATGCGGACTTCCGACCCGCACGTTGGGAAACACCACACTTGTGGGCCGGCGCCCCGGCAGGGTTCTGGCCGCCAGGTCGAACGCAGCCTGCACCGAGGAGAAGGACGCGGCTTCGGGCACCGATTGTCCTCGATAGGGTTTCAGCATCTCGGCCACGTCGGTGCGCTGCCAGACGGCGAAGAGCGGCTGCGACAGCTCGTTCATCACGCCGGTCGCACCGACCACGATGGCCCAGGCGATGGTCACCACGCCCAGCATGTTGTGCAGGTCGAGCCACCATAGGCGACGCGACGCGCCCCGGATCTCGCCGAACCGCTGCCGCCGCGCAAAAGGGGCGTAGAGGACGCCGCCGGAGACGACGGCCACCACGAACACCAGCCCCATGAAGCCCAGGAACAGCTCGCCGGGAAGCTCGGCAAAGAGATCGCGATGCAGCCGCAGCATCAGGTCGAGGAAGGTGACCGGCCGCACATCGTAGGGCTCGATCTCGTTCAGCAGTTCGCCGGTCCGGGCATCGAACCGCAGCCGGCGCGAGGTCTTCGGATCGGCCGTCGGCGACGGCAGCATGCCGACCAGAACCTTGGGCTCGTCGTCGTCGACGAAGACGAACCAGACGACGTGGTCGGGCCGCTTCTCCTTCGCCGTCGCGACGATGCGATCGAGGTTGGCAAGCGGCGTGTCCGCGGGCAGGTCCGCGTACGGCGGCTCGTCGCTCAGCAGGTCGCGCAGCTCGTCGCCGAAGATCAGCGGCAGGCCGGTGAGGCAGAAAAGCAGCAGGAACGCCGTGCACACCAGGCTGGTCCATTTATGGACCAGCGCCCAACGCCGCAGCCTCGTGATATCGTCGCGGGCCATGCTCTCCCGTCAAAAATCGGTCGTCAGCGACAGCAGGAAGGTGCGCGGCGCGCCCATCGCCAAACCGAAGGTGCTGGTCGCCGAAGCCCAGTAGTTGGTGTCGAACAGGTTCTCGACGTTCAGGCGCAGCGCCACCGGCTTGCCACCCGGCCGCTCGAAGGCATAGCGCACGCCCGCATCGAAGCGCGTCCAGCCCGGGATGCTCTGATAGTTGGTCGGATCGAGATACTGCGCGCTGGTGTAGATGAGGCGCCCCGAGAAGGTCAGGCCCTTCAGGAAGCTCGCGTCCCATTCCGCGCCGAGATTGAGCTGGACGTTGGGCACGCCCGGCGCGGTCTTGCCCTGCGTGAGGGGTGTCGCGGTGCTGAGCAGCTTGCCTTCCATCAGCGTAATGCCGCCCAGCGGCCGGAAGCCCTCCCACGGCTCGCCGAAGACCATCAGCTCGATACCCTGGTTACGCTGGATGCCGTCGACCGCGAAGACGGCCGTGGACGGGTTGGTGAAGCCCGAGGGCTGTTCGATCTGGAACAGGCTGAGCGTCGACGCGAATTTGCCGAAGTCGACCTTGGCGCCAACCTCGTATTGCTTGGTCTTCATGGGCGCGAACATCTGGCCGGCATTGATGGTGCCGGCCGGCGCCGTCGGTCCCTGCTGCAGCCCTTCGATCCAGTTGCCGTAGATCGACACATTGTCCCACGGCTTCACGATGAAGCCGAGCGCCGGCGAGAAGGCGCTCTGGTCGTAGGACGCCGTGATCGCCCCAGTCACGTTGCTGAAGTTGGTGACCTGGACGCGCTGCAGGCGGCCGCCGAAGATGAACTGGATGCGCTCGTCGAACACCGACGCCACGTCGGCCACGGCAAGGCTCGTGAGCTGCGTGCCGGCGATCTTCGGCGGATTGAGGGTCGGTACGAAGGGCTTCGCAATGAAGGTGGGATTGTAGAGGTTCGACGGAATGGAGACGAGGACCGGCGAGAGCGAGCCGTTCTCCAGGTAGACGCGCGTGCCGGTGACCGACAGAGAGTGGCTCACCGGACCGGTCGTGGCGCGGCCGCGCACGCCCGCCGTCTGGGTATCCGCGTTCGACCAGCCCGGGAAATTGAACGGCGCATCGGTCAGATTGCCGTTGGCATTGGTGATCGTGGCGAAACCGGACAGGCTGGAATATTTCTGCTGGCGGCCGCCGATCGCGGCAAAGGCCGTCCAGTCGGGCGTGATGTCGAACTCGCCCTGGACGGCGCCGAACAGATCGTCCGTCTGCATGTAGGTCCAGGGCTGGAACCAGTTGGCGCGGCCGCCCGGCGCCGCCGGCACCGCGACTCCCGCGGCAACATAGGTGGGACGCAGCGGCGAGTTCACGGTCTGCGTCTGGTAGCCATAGTCGAACGAGAGCCGGACGCGATCGCCCTTGAAATCCATGCCGAAGACGGCGGCACCCAGCTCCTGTGTCTGGCGGTCGACAGCCGTCGGACCGTTGCGATAAGTGCCGTTGAAACGCACGCCATATTCCTTATCGTCGCCAAACCGGCGGCCGAAATCGACGGCTCCACCGAACTGCGCCCCCGAGGCGTAGGTGGCGGTGACCCGGTTGAGCGGGTCGTTGGCGGCGCGCTTCGGCACCAGGTTGATGCTGCCGCTGACGCTGCCGAACGGCGGCATGCCGTTCAGCATGGCGTTCGGGCCCTTCAGGATCTCGACCCTCTCGAGATAGTCAGGCGTCACTTGAACAGGGGGCGCGACGCCGTAGAGGCCGTTGAAGGCCCAATCGTTATTGTTGAAGTTGAATCCTCGGATCATCAACGGTGTCGTGTAACTGACCGCCGACCAGGAATTGCGCACCGACGGGTCGTTGGCGACGACGTCGGCAAGAGTGCGCGCATTCTGGTTGCGCATGAGCTCGGAGGTGTAGCTCGTCTGGTTGAACGGCGTGTTCATGAAGGTGCGCTCGCCGAGGACGCCGACCTGCGCGCCGGTCGCCACCTGCCCGCCCGCATAGGGCGCCGGCAGGTTGTCGATCATGGCCTGCGGCGGCACCAGGTTGCCCTGCACCTGCACTGGATCGAGCTGCATCGCGCCGCTCGAATCGGGCGCGCGGGCCAGCGTGACGGTGGTCGGCCCGGTGAAGCTGAACGACACGCCGGTCCCGACCAGCAATTGCTGCAGGGCCTCGCGCGGGGTCATCGAGCCGGACACGCCCGGCGACTGAAGGGGTGCGAGATCGCTCGAGCGATAGGCGAAGGAGACGCCGGCCTGTTCGGCGAAACGGTCCAGTGCCGAGCTGAGCGGCTGTGGCGTGATGGAGAAGCTGCGCGCCACGTCGGCCTGCGCCACCTGCGACGCCGGCGCAATCGCCAGCGGATCGTCAGCCCTCGCCGGGGACTGAAGGGCGACCGTTAAGCCCGCCACGCCCGCCGCACCGAAGACGATCTTCCGAATACGCCCGCCCGGGCCAACCGGCCTGCCCGCACCATTTTCCCGCATCATCACTCTTTCACGCAGTTGCTATCGGCAGCGAGCGGGCGGCGGCTTCCGCTCCTGTCATTCAAGGACCGATTGAACAGTGGGTGATCGGTGCCGAATTCTGAAAAAATTATGGCGAAGGCGCTTAGCGCACGATGACGAGCCAGTTCGTCACGCGTGTCACCGAGAGACCATGTGTGGCGGCCAGCGCGTCGACGCCACCATCGATGTCGGTCAGCGCAAGGCGCGCAGTGACGGGGCTCTGACGTGCTGCCTCACCCAGCAGGATCAACCGGCCGGGACGGTAGCGGCCGATCTCGGCAAGCGCCTCGCCCAGCGGCCGGCCGCGTATCACGATGCTGCCGTGACGCCAGGCTGTGACGGTCGCGGCATCGATCGAGCGGACCGGTCCCGGCGCCGCGCCCTTCCGGTAGCTCACCTGCTGTCCTGCCTCGACGAGGCTGGGCGCCTGCGCCGATGCGAGCGCTGTGTCGGGCGACGTGACCCGCACGACGCCCTCGGTCACCGTCACCGTGGCGCCGCCCTCCTCGTGGCGGACCGCGAAGGCCGTGCCGACCGCGGTCGCTCGACCTCCGGCCGCCACGACATCGAAGGGCCGCTGGGCGTCCTTGCTGACCTGGAACCAGGCTTCCCCGTGCAGCAGCGTCACCACGCGCCGCCGGTCCGAATAGGCGACATCGATCGCACTGTCGGTATTCAGGAGTGCGACCGATCCGTCCGGCAGGACGACACGCCGCTGTTCGCCTGCCTGCGTGCCGTGATCCGCCAACAGTCGGCCGGGCAGATTGGACAGCGACGGCATCGCCAGGAAGAAAATCAGGCAGGCAACCGCGAGCAGCGAGGAGGCCGCGGCAAAAACCGGCCAGCGGCGCTTGCGCGGCAACGGAACGGGCGTCTGTCGATCGGCCGGCTCCTGCCCTTGCGGCGCAAAGGCCTGCTCCAGGGCGCCGGCGTCGCGCCACATCGCGGCAACCTCGTCATAGGCCGCGCGATGGCGCGGATCGGCATCGTGCCAGGCCTGGAAGCGCGCCTGCTCGGCCAAGGAGGGCGTGCCCTCCTGGCGACGCAGCAGCCAGCCCAGCGCCGCGTCCGCGATGGACGCTTGGTCGCTCTCTGGGTTCTGCGATTTGCCGGGTTCTGTCACGATGGTTCGATCACGTTGTCAGGCGCTCATGGAATAGACCGATTGGCCGGGCTATTTCCCGTGCTCCCCGTCCCGAACCGAACGCCGGGCTCGCAGGAGCGTATCCATCACCAGCTTGAGGTCCTTGTAGACCGTGGTGGCGCCCAGTCCGAGGATCGCCGCGACCTCGGCCTGCGATTTGCCTTCGTAGCGAATGAGGTGAAAGACCTGGCGGGCGCGCTCCGGCAGCGCGCGCACCACTTCCTCGAAATAGCGCAGCTCGTCGCGCGCCGCGGCATGGCGTTCCGGCGTCAGCGCATCGGTGCGCCGCCACGCCACTTCCCCTGCCTCGTCGAGGATTTCGCTGCGCCGACGCTCGACCCGCAGATGATCGGTCGCGAGATTGGCCGCCATGCCGAACAGATAGGCCTTGCGGTCGCGGATATCGGGATGATCGGCGCCGCCCAGCAGCTTCAGGTAAAGGTCATGGGCGATGTCGGAGGCCAGGTGCATCGAGCCGAGCCGCCGCGCGAGATAGCGCAGCAGCTCCCACTCATGCTCCCGATAGGCCTGCAACATCGACGATTCAGGCATACTTCTCGCCCAACCAACTCCCTAACCTTGGCCGACAATACAGAGATGAGATTGATTCTCAATTGGAAATGACACCGGCCTTCGACGACCTCCCCGTGCCTTTGTCGCTGGGCTCAACCTTCTTCAGCCCGGCGATCGAGCAGGTGCGCAAGTTTGCCTATGCCGTCGAGGATGAGAGCGGCTGGCTCGTGGGCGATCCCGCCGACGGCCTCGTCCATCCGCAATTCCTGTCGACCTACATGTGGTTTCCGTCGGGCTTCTATCTGCGCGCGCCGGGCGAGATCGGGCATTTCGGCCTGTTCCGGCAACGCTACGATCACCTGGTCGGCACGCCGTTCCTGCACGGCAAATCGTCGGCGCAGTTCCTGCGCCCCTTTCGACTCGGGAGGCCGATCCGCGCCGACGTGGCGGTGGTCGAGAAATCCCGCAAGCGCGGTCGCGACTTCATCGTCATGCGCGCCTCGTTCTTCGACGCCGACGACAAGACGCTCGCCATCTTCGACCATAGTTGCGCCATCCGCAGCGACAGCGTGCAGCGCGCGGCGGCGCCTCCTCCATCACCGGCTGCAACGCCCGTGAGTGAGCTTCCGCCACGCCGCATCGAAATGTCTTTGGAGAAATCGCGGCTCTTCAGCCTGCCCGCAGAGAACTATCATACGCACGATCATCTCGCGCAGGCGATCGGCGCGCGCGTCGCCATCCCGGCCGCGATGATGTCCTTCGCCTACCTCTCCCGCTTCGCGCAGGATGTGTTCGGCGACGAAGCCTGGATCTCGCGCGGAAAACTCGACGCAACCTTCACCCGCATGCTCCAGCGCGACGACGTGCTGAGCGTCGAAGGTCGCCCGCAGGACGGCGCCGACGATGCCCTGGATCTCGCTATATACAATGCACGCCGCACGCCCGTCGCGGTGGCGACGGCGCGCCTGCTCAAGCAAACTTGACCGCTCCTCCACGGAGGAATTGTTAGAAGCTCCTCGTGTCCGCGTGCATCAGGAGACCGAATGTCTTCCTCGGTACGATTTGCTGAGTTTGGTCCCTTCCGGCTCTTCCCCGCCGAGCGGCGTCTCGTGCTGCAGGATGAGGAGGTTGGACTGGGCAGCCGCGCCCTCGATATCCTCGTCGTGCTGCTGGAACAGGCCGGCCGCATCGTGCCGAAGCAGGAGTTGTTCGCCAGGGTCTGGCCCGACATCACCGTCGAGGAAAGCAGCCTGCGCGTCCACATCGCGGGCCTGCGCAAGGCCCTCAAGGCCGAGGGTCGCGCCTTGCCCTACATCGTGACCAGCGCGGGCCGCGGCTACAGCTTCGCCGGCCGCGTGACCTGGCATGAACCGCGCGAGGAGGCCGTCCCCGCCCGACCCGTCTCGGCGCAGCGCATCACGAGCCTGCCGCGGCGACCGCCGCGCATCCTCGGTCGCGACGCCGACATCATCGAGATCTCGCGATTGCTGGCCCGGCACCGCTTCGTGACGATCCACGGCGCCGGAGGCATCGGCAAGACGACGGCGGCGCTGGCGGTCGCGCACAATCATCTCGGCGCCTTCGCCGACGGCGTCTTCTTCCTCGATCTCGGCCTGCGCAGCCCGCACGACAATCTCGCCCAGATCGTCGCCTGCTCGCTGGGTGTGATGGCGGATTCGAGCGATCCGACCGGCAGCATCGTGGACCATCTTCGCCATCGCGAAGCCCTTCTGGTCTTCGATTGCTGCGAGCATCTGATCGACGCGGCGGCGAAACTGGCCGAGACCATCGTCCACGAGACGTCGCAGGTGAGCCTCCTCGCGACCAGTCGCGAAATCCTCCGCGCCGAGGGCGAGCACGTCTATCCGCTGCCGTCGCTGGCCGCGCCGCCGCAAGGCGCGCGCACCAGCAGCGCGCAGCTCCTCGACTATCCGGCCAGCCAGCTCTTCGTCGAGCGCGCGGTCGCGGGCGGGCATCGCCGCCGCATGACCGACAGCGAGGCCGAGACCGTCGCCGACATCTGCCGCAAGGTCGACGGCATCGCGCTCGCGCTGGAGCTGATCGCGGGCCGCATCGGCACGCACGGTTTCCAGGAGACGGCCACGCTCCTCGACAGCCGGCTGAAGCTGCTATGGCAGGGACGCCGCACCGCCCTGCCGCGCCACCAGACACTGCATGCGACGCTCGACTGGAGCTACGGGCTGATCGCCGAGCGCGAACGGATGGTGCTGCGCCGGCTCTCGGTGTTCGTGGGACCCTTCATCATCGAGGCCGCGCAGGCGGTTGCGGCCGACGACGCGCTCGATCCGACCGAGGTGGCCGCCGATCTGGCGCAGCTCGCCGCCAAGTCTCTGGTCGTCGTCGACACGAGCGACGGCAAGACGCGCTACCGCCTGCTCGACATCACGCGTGCCTATGCGCAGTCGAAGCTCGCTCTGTCGGGCGAGGCCGATATCGTCGCCCGCCGCCATGCACGCTACTACGCCGAGCTGCTCCGGCACTTCGTCGTGCACAATCACCAGATCGGCGAATACGGGCCCGAGCATCTGGCCAACATTCGCGCCGGACTGGAATGGTGCTTCGGCCCGGCCGGCGATGCCGAACTGGCCGTCAAGCTGACCAACGCCGCGACGCGATTGTTCCGCGAGTTCTCGCTGCTCGGCGAATGCCGGCTCTGGTGCGAGCGCGCCCTTGCGGTGCTCGACGCGCCGCTCAGCGGCACCTTCTGGGAGATGAACCTCCATTCGTCGCTGGCCTATTGCATCATGTTCACCGCGGGCAACGACGAGCGCTCGCGCGCGGCGTTCGAGGCCGGGCTGAAACTTTCGGCGACGATCCGCGATCCGTTCTTCCAGTTCCGGCTGCTGGCCAACTACCACATGTATCACCGCCGCAAGGGCGAGCTCGACCCGCTGCTCGCCATCGCGCACGAGGCCGAGGCGCTGGCGCCGGTGCTGCAGGAGCCGACGGGGACCGTGGCGGCTCACGTTATGCTGGGCATCTCACACCATCTCAGCGGCAACCTCGAGGCGGCACGGGCGGCGCTGGAAGCCTCGCAGGACCTGCGGCCCGAGCCCTACCGTTTCGCGACCAATTATCTCGGCTTCCATCAGGATCGCCGGATCGTGCTGGCGCGGACTCTGTGGCTGCAGGGTTTCCCCACGCAGGCGCTGGCCCTCCTGCAGGAAGAGGAAGCGGCGGAACGGCGCGATCCCGTCACCGCCTGCCTGACCCTGATCTGGGCGACGACGATCCTGTTGTGGACCGGCGACTGGAAGAAGGCCGAGGCCTATATCGAGGACCTGATCCAGGTGGCGGCCGAGAATTCCCTCGCGCCGTACAGAACGCTCGGTCTCGGCCTCAAGGGCGAGCTGCTGGTGCGCCGCGGCGAGGTGCGAGAGGGCCTGCGCCTGCTGCGCGAATCGCTGACCGGCCTGCGCAGCCAACGCTACGAACTCTTCGTGCCGGCATTGAGTTGTGCGATGGCCGAGGGCCTGGCGTCGCTCGGCCAGCTCGATCTCGCACTGGCGCAATTGGACGAGACCTTCGCGTCGATCGCACCGGGCGACGTCCATAACGGCCCCGAGCTGCTGCGCGTGCATGGCGAGGTGCTCCTGCAGGCCGGCAACGAGCGCGCCGCCGAACAGGCTTTCCGCGAGTCGCTGGAGCTGGCCGACCGACAAGGCGCCCTCTCCTGGCGCCTGCGCACCGCGACCAGCCTTGCACGCCTGGAGAGACCTCCCGATGCCCACGCGATCCTGTCCGACACCTACGCCCGCTTCAGCGAAGGGTTCGAGACAGCGGACCTCAGGGCGGCGAAGCGCGTACTCGACACCAAAGGTCCCTCGCTGCGCTCGGGATGACAATGGGTGTCGCTGCGCCTTCTCTTGTCATCCCGAGCGCAGCGAGGGACCTTTCATCATCCTCACCCGCCATCCGGCAACGGCACCCGCCCCCGGCGTAGCAGCTTCCGCAACTCCGCCAGTCCCCGCTCGTGATGGCCGTTCCGGCAATCGCACTCGACAGCATATTCTGCGCGCGCCTTCTGGCCGCTGTGGAAGGTGGAATGCGACTCGTAGCGGAGCCACAGCCCGTAGAGATCGATGCAGAGGTCGAGCGGCGTGCCCTGCACCGATCCGACTAAGGGGTCGGCTGGACGCGGCTCCACAGTTCGTTGAACTCGATGCTGTCGAACATGGCGGTCGCCTTGACGACCTTGCCATCGCGCATGTCGAAGTACCAGGTGTAGGTGTTGACGTAGGGCTTGCCGTCCTTGGCGATCGTCTTGGCATCGAAGAAGATCACCACCATGTCGCCGTCGGCATAGATGCCGTGCACGGTGGGCTTCAGCGGCGCCTGCATGCGGGCGTTGAACGGCCGGATGACCTCGACCAGGAAGGCTTCCTTGTTGGGGTAGGTCTTCGATGCAGCCGAGCGGCCGGTGATCGTCCAGGTCGCATTGTCGTCCAGCAGCTCGAACGGGTTGCCCGTGCCGTTGGCCCAGGCGGTAAAACGATCCTGCACGAGCGCCTTGTTGCGCTCCTGCTTGGTTGGAGCATTGGCCATCATCGTCTCTCCCTGATTGGCGCCGGCGGATGCGTGAAAGGCGGCCATTCCGAGGGCGACCGCCGCCACCACAAGCGAAATGCGAAAACCGGGCATCGCTCCCTCCCCGCTAGATCGTGTTTTCCCAGGCGTCGGTCTGGTGCTTCTTCAACATGTCCTCGATGACCTTGGGCACGACGTTGCGGAACTTGCCCGTGTCGGCCGGCACGATCTCGATCATGCGGTCGATCATCTCCTTCGGATCCATCTTGCCCTCGGGCGTGGCGAAGAAATCGTCGAAGCCCTTGCGCAGATCGGCACGCTTGGTGAAGTTCTTCGTGTCGTCGAGCCAGCGGAAGGGATTGTCCGCCATCGTCTCGTTATAGCCGGTGTAATAGGCGCCCGGATTGATGGTCTGGACCTTGATGCCGTAGGCGGCCAGCTCCTGCTGCAGCGCCTCGGCGATCGCCTCGAGCGCATGCTTGGTCGAGACGTACGTGCCCCAGTTGGCCGGCGTGAACAGGCCGCCCATCGACGAGGTGAAGACGACCTTGCCCTTCTTCTTCTCCCGCACCCACTTCTGCACGACGTCCTGCGTCAGGGTGAGCGGCAGGAAGACGTTGACCTCGTAGTTCTTGCGCACGAGATCGACCGGGATCTCCCAGACCGGTCCCGCCTCGCCCATGCCGGCATTGTTCCACAGCACGTCGAAGTCCCACGACTGGGCCTGCTTGATGTCGTAGGGGTCCGTGAGATCGAGGCGCTCGACACGGAAGTTCTTGAGGCCGAGCTCCGCGGCTTCCTCGCGCAGCGGCGTGACCTGCGACGAGACCTGCGCGCAGGCGATCAGGCTGTGGCCGTTCTTCGCCATGCCGATGGCGGCGGCCTTGCCGAAGCCCGAGCCGGCGCCGGTGACGAGGATGGTCTTGGACATGGGATTCTCCTTCAGTGGGTAAGATGTTCGAAGGCCGCGAGGGCCGCCTGGGCGACCTCGAAATCCTGCGCGACCGTGCCGCCGGATATGCCGACCGCACCGATGAGGGCGCCGTCGCGTGACTTGAGCGGGATGCCGCCGGCAAACGGCGCAAGGCCGCCATTGCTGAGTTCCAGACCGGGCGCCGGCGCGCCGGGCTTGCAGTAATCCCAGACGGCCTCGCTGTTGGCCTGGAACAGCACGGACGTGCGCGCCTTGCGGATGGCGACGTCGATCGAGCCCAGCACCGCGCCGTCCATGCGCCGGAAGGCCTTGAGATGCGTGCCGGCGTCGAGCACGGCGACAATCACCGGCAGCCCGAGCTCGAGCGCCTTGGCGGCGGCGCCGTCGATGACGGCCTGTGCCTGGTGGGACGTGATCTGCATGGCGTTCTCTCCGCTCCCGTCGTCCTGACGGGGCGGAAGATCGCGGCTGGGAGGTCGCCGGGCGAGTTAAGTGTTGTGAAGGGTTGTGAAGGCGCCGCGCCGGGCCTAGTTCCGGGTCAATCGATCCGAGTAGGTGAAGCAGGCGCCGTTGTTGCCGTCGTAACTGTATTTTCGCACGATGCCCTTATCGTCGACGATCAGGCGCAGCGTGCAGGACAATGTATAGTCTTGCGTCGAATAGGTCGTCGTCTGCGCCGACACAGGCTTGGTGCCCACATAGGCGGTGGAGTAGCTCGTCGTGGGCACGATCGAGGTGCCCTGGTGTGTCGTGGACCAGGTATAGACCTTCTGGCCCATGATGGTCTGCTCGGCGTTCGGAAAACCGAGCTTGCCAACCGCGACGTCGACCGGCTGCCCGACCAGCTTCGGCATCTCTTTCTCCAGCACGCTGAACGAGGTGCAACCGCCCAGGACGAGCGCGGCCATCAGCAGAGGCAGGGGCGCAGCAGCCCGCAAAAGACCTGTGTATTTCAATTGTTCCCTCCCGGGATGTTGACTTGGAAGAAGATCTATCCGGATTGTATGTCTATATTTTGTTGCTCGTTATAGTTGCAATCTGGGAGCCCCGACCGCATCCGGCGGGCGGAATGGATCGATTGCGATGGTCCTGCCCTGCCGATAGCACTACAGGCAAGCAACGCGCCACCGGCACATGCCGGTCGAGAAAGCGGGAATGGAAAGAGGAAACGCTACCTGATGTCGCCGGGTATTCGGCGACAGGCCGGAATCATCGTGGCGACCCTGGCGACCGCCTATGTCGCCAGCCACTTCTTCCGTGCGGCCAATGTCACGATCGGGCTCGACCTGATGCGCGACCTGGGCATCGGGGCGGGCGCGCTGGGCGCACTGACGGGGGCTTTCTTCTTCGGCTTCTCGGCGATGCAGATCCCCTGTGGCTTCCTGTTCGACCGCTACGGGCCGCGCCGCACCGTGACCGGCATGCTGGTCGTCGCCGTAGTCGGGGCGACCCTGTTCACCTTGGCGCCGGGCTGGCCGCAACTGCTCGCCGGCCGGGCGCTGATGGGTGCGGGTTTCGGCGTCATGCTGATCGGCAGCATGGTGGTGATCTCGCGCTGGTTCCCGCCCGACCGGTTCGCCACGCTGGCCGGCATCGTCCTGTCCGTCGGCCTGCTGGGCAACCTCTTGGCCACCACGCCGCTCGCCTGGGGTACGGAGCAGATCGGCTGGCGCGGCGTGTTCGGGATCATGGTGGCTTTCACGGCGCTGGCGGCACTCGGTGTCTGGCTGATCGTGCGCGACGCGCCGCCGGGCCATCCCTTCCTCGCGCGCAAGCCCGAATCGGCGGCCGAGATGATGCGCGGGCTGGGCGAGGTCCTGAAGAACCCGCAGCTCAAGTTCATCATCGCGCTCAATTTCTGCAACTACGCCTGCACCTTCACCATCCAGGGCCTGTGGGGCGGTCCCTTCCTGCGCGAGGTCCACGGGCTGACACCGGTCGAGTCCGGCAACGTGCTGCTGGTCGCGGTGATCGCCTACCAGATCGGCATGCTGACCATCAGCCCGCTCGACCGCGTGTTCGACACGCGCAAGCGCATCGCCATGGCCGGCACCTTGTCGGTCGCCGTCATCCTCGCCGTGCTCGCTTTGTGGGCCAGGGCGCCGCTGTGGGTCGCGGTCGCCGCGATCGTCGGGATCGGCTTCCTCAGCCCCTGCAGCACCATGGTGATGACGCATGGCCGCGGGATCTTCCCCGACCGGCTGATCGGCCGCGGCATCGCCACCATGAACACCAGCGTGATGCTGGGCGTCGCCTGCATGCAGACCCTGTCGGGCATCATCATCGGCGCCTTCCCGCCCCTGCCCGACGGCGCCCGCTCCGAAGAAGCCTATCGCACGCTGTTCGGCTTCATGGTCGCGGTGCTGGCGGTGGCAATGACGATCTACAGCCGATCGACGGACATCCGGCCCAGCGACGAGCTGCGCGCCCGCCAGGCCGCCCTGAAAGCCTAGGCGAGCCCCAGCCCCATGCCGCCGTCGACGCGCAGGATCTCGCCGGTGATGAACTGGGCCTCGTCGGAAGCGAGGAACAGCGCGGCATAGGCGGTATCGTAACCGGTGCCCATCTTGCCCCGCAGCGGCACCATGCGATTGCGTTCGGCGCGGACCTCCGCGGTCGACCGGCCGGTCGCCTGGGAGATGCCGGTGATGGCCATCGGCGTGTCCATGAAGCCCATCATGATGGCGTTGGCCCGGATGCCGTAGCGGGCGTTGGATTGGGCCACATGCGTCGTCAGCCGGTTCACCGCCGCCTTCGAAACCTCGTAGGCCATCTGCGTCGCACCGCTGGTCGCCGCAAGCGAGGAGATGTTGACGATCGAGCCGCCCTTCTGGGTGCGCATCACCGGGATGGCCGCCTTTATCGTCTGCCACATGCCCTTCAGGTTCACGTCCAGGATGCGGTCCAGCACCTGCTCCTCGATGCGATGGGCCGGTGCGTCGCCGCCGCCGCCGATGCCGACATTGTTGATCAGGATGTCGATGCGGCCGTAGCGCGTCACCGCTTCCTTGACGATGCGGGCGCAGTCGGCGGCGACCGTGATGTCCGCTTCCATCGCCGAAACGACAGCTCCCGTGGAAGAAATATCCTTCGCCGTCTTCTCCGCCCGCTCGGCGCTGCGGTCGACGCAGAGGACCGTCGCGCCCTCGCGCGCAAGCAGCTGGGCAATGGCCGCGCCATTGCCGATCGTTTCGCCCGGGGTCTGCCCGGCGCCGACGACGACGGCGACCTTTCCTTCAACACGCTTCGACATGTCTTGCTTCCTTTGGAGAGAATGCCCCTCTCCTTCGATAGGGAGAGGGGCATGAGTTCCGGAGGTTATGCCGGGTCGCGATAGGGCATGACGCCCAGATAGTTTCGCTTGCCGACCGGGACGCCGTTGTGGCGCAGGATCGCGTAGGTCGTTGTGACATGGAAATAGAAGTTCGGAATGACGTGCTGGACCAGGAACTCCTCGCCCGAAAGCGACTTGCCGTTCCAGCGCGGCTGGGTGATCCGCCGTTCGGCCGCCTCGGCGAAGGATTGCGCCGTGAAGCCCTGCAGATAGGCGACGGTGCTTTCAATGCGCGCCTTGATCTCGGCCAGCGTCGCTTCGGTGTCGGCATTGACGGGCGCGTCCTTCTCCGTGCCCGCCAGACGCGCAGCGCCCAGCTTCGCGGTGTCGCAGGCGGTCTGGACCTGCTGGATCAGGTTGAACTGATCGGGCGACAGGCGCGACTGCAGCAGGACCGCGACATCGAACTTCTTCTCGGCGGCATACTTTTCGGCCTCGTTGAGGATGGCGAGCAGATTGCCCAGCATCTTGCTGAACTGGCCGACGACGAGCGTATGGATCATGAGAACCTCGGAGTTGGGTTGGTGGTTTGAGCGCAGGGCCTACGCCATTCCATCGACCACCGCCAGAGCTGCACTTCTTCCTCTCCCCTAACGAGGAAGAGGAGTCTTCAGCATCTCCACATGCTCTGTGAGGTGGCGATGGAAATGCCCGATCGCCTGTTCGTAATGGCCGAAGGTGAAATGGGTATTGGCGCCGGAGGCGAGGCCGGCCTGGATCTCGCGGGCGGCGTGGCGATCCTCCAGGATGCCGCTCTCCTGCACGAAGTTGGCGTCCTTGCGCGCCTGCTCGATGTCGAGCGGCTTGCCGTTCTTGATGCGCGGCGCGAGCTGGTAGACGACCCAGTGCGTTTCCGACGGCGACACCGGCTCGAGGATGATCAGGATGGCGTGGCTCGACAGCACGCTGACATGGGTGTTGGGGAAGAGCTGGTGCACGTCGGTGATGCGGCCCTGCGTGCTCCATTCCTCGCGCGGAACGCTGCGCAGCTTCTCGATGCGGCGGAACGGGAAGACGATGCGCGAATTGCGGCCGTGCAGCTCGACGACGTTCAGATTGTCGTAGCCGTAGGGGAAGAACGACTGATTGTGCAGCGCCTTGATGTGGTAGCCCTCCATCGAGGTCTCGCCCAGCACCTTCCAGTTCGCCCTGTCGTCGAACTCGATCTTGTTGAACAGCACATAGTCATCGGTCAGCACCTCTGGCAGGTCGCCGAGCGGCCCGTCCGACAGTGGTTCGTCCTGCGTCACGAAGACGATGCCGTTCCGCTCCTGCACTGAAGCCATCGGCACCAGACCGTGTGCCGCCTTGTCGAGGCCGGGGAAGCCGTCCTCGCCCGGGATGTGGCGCAGCGCGCCGTCGAGCCCGTAGGTCCAGGCGTGATAGGGGCAGGCAAAGGCGCGCTTGCAGCCCTCGCCCTCCTCCAGCTTCATGCCGCGATGGCGGCAGGCGTTGCGGAAGCCGCGCACGATGCCGTCGGTGCCGCGCACCACCAGCAGCGGCGTGCCGACCGTCGTTCGCGCGATGTAGGAACCGGGCTCTGGCAGCGCCGCCGAGGGGCAGAAGGCCATCGGCACGCGGCGCAGCACCTCGATCTCGGCGGCGAACCGCTCGGCCGAATGATAGTTCTCGACCGGTTCGCGCCACACGGTCGTGCCCTTGTCCGTCGTCTTGTTGTCGATGTGCGCCAGGATGCGATCGATCAGGTCGATTTCGTTCAACAGCGCGGCCATCGTCGTTCCTTCTGCAATCCGGCGCGCTGATAGTAGGTCTCGTGCATTACCGCACGCAACAAACGCGCGAGCCGCGCTGCGATACCTGCTATCAATGCCGATGCTCGATCATCCGTACCTGATCATCTGCTTACTTTCCTTCGTCGCCATGTTCGGTGGCGGACTGATCGGCCTCTTCCTCGCGCGCGCGCTTCCCGAGCACCATCTCACCAAGGAGTCGGGCGCGGTGGTCAAGCTGGCGGCGGCCATCGTGGCGTCGCTGACCTCGCTGGTGCTGGCTCTCATGCTGTCATCGGCCAACAGCGCCTATTCCGTAAACGCCGGCATCGTGACCAAGCTCGGTTCGGACATCGTCCAGCTCGATCACATGCTGCGCGCCTATGGGCCGGAGGCGAACGCAGCGCGGATCCATCTGCGCGCCTATGCCAGCCGCAAGAACGAGGAGCTGTTTCCCGTCGCGCCGCCGCCGTCGAAGGACTCGAGCGGCACCGCCGATCTTCTCGACAGGCTGCTGGGCTCCATCCTGTCACTCGACCTGCCGGACCGGCGGCACACGGCGCTGGCGGCGCAGGCGCTGGGCATCACCCACCAGATCTACGCCGAGCGCTGGCTGCTGTGGGAGAATCCCGGCACGACGGTGCCGACACAGTTCCTGTTCGTGCTGATCTTCTGGCTGTTCCTGGTGTTTCTGAGCTTCGGCGTATTCGCGCCGCCCAACCTCACCGTGGTCGCGAGTCTCTTCCTCTCTTCTGTCGCCGTCACCGGGGCGATCTTCCTGATCCTGCAGCTCGGCGATCCCATGCATCACAGCTGGCTGCAGATCTCCGGCGAGCCGCTGCAGCGGGCGCTGTCGGAGATCGGACGGCCGTAGCGGCGCTCAGCGCTTGCGACTACGCTTTGCCAATCGCAGGTCGAGTCGGCGCATGAGTTCCTGCGTGCCCGTGGCGCGCTTGACGGTGCGGTCGAGCGAAGCCGCCTTGCCGTCGAAGCCGTGGCACAGCCAGGACAGCAGGCCGAGCTCGAGCTGCGTCGATTCGAGCCACGTCACCTCGCGGCCATAGCCCATGACGGCCTCCAGATCGGTCTCGGCCAGGAAGCTGCGCAGCACAGAGGAGGAGCGCCGCCGCATCATCTCGCAGGCCGACAGGAAGAGAACCCGCCCCGCGCCGCGTCCGCGCAGCGGTGTGGCCAGCTCGGCCAAGTCGACCGAGCGGCTACGGTTCCGGCCACCCCTCTTCTGCGTCGCCGTCAGTCCGTAATCGGTGCCGTGCGACGCAAGATAGAGAACCGGGAAGCCGTCGTTGCTCTCGCGCGTCGCCTGGACCAACAGGCCGCTCAACTCCTCCCACGATGTGAAGGTACGATGCTTGAAGGGCGTACCATCGATGCTTTCAAGCAGGCGCAGCATGTGGCGGACCGATGGCTGCGGTGTGCCGGCGCGCTCCCAATGAGTGGTCTCGATGCAATAGATGCCTGCGCCCGACATTGCGTCTCCCGAAAACCTGAAAGTGGGTCGAAGGGAGTGACCCTTGCGCCTCGGCGCGGCATCGGCATTACAGATTGGGAAAAAAACAGCGATAAAAATGAAACGGTGCACTTGACGTGCACCATCCATCTCCCTGTTACGGAACGAAGACACCAGCGTGCGCAGCCAAAGCGCGACGGCGCCGTTACAGGCGAATGAGCTGACCCGGAGGAAACATGGCGAAGTATTCCCGAAGCGCCAGCAAGGACGTGGAGCGCGCGATGGAGCGCCGCAAGAAGGGCACGCTGAAGAGCGGCCCGGGCGGCAAGGGCGGCACGGTGAAGAGCCGCAAGCAGGCCATTGCCATCGGCCTTTCCGAGGCGCGCGCAAAGGGCAAGAAGGTGCCGGCAAAAAAGAAGACCGCGGCGAAGAAGAAGACCACGGCAAAGCGAAAGACGGCGGCGGCCAAGAGGAAGAAGAAGGCCTAATCTCGCGGTCAAGACCGCTTTGTCTTCAGCAGCCGCATGACCCGCGACGGGCGCGCCTCCTTCACCAGCTGATCGAAGGAACAATCGCGCGGCGCCTTGTCCGGGCGCCAGCGCAGGAAGCCGGTACCATGGCGGAAACGCCGCCCGGTCACATGATCGTATTGGACTTCGACTACGAGCTTCGGCTTCACTGGCTCCCACTGCGCCGTGCGCTCGGTCGACCAACGGCTCGGACCTCCCGGCGCATCGCCGGTGAAGCCGTCGCCCTTCAGCTTCTCGAGTTTGGCGGTCAGCGCGCCCCGGTCGAGACCGGCCAGCGCCGAGGTGAAGCCGACATGGTCGAGCAGTCCCGCCTCGTTATAGAGGCCGAGCAGGAGTGAACCGACTTCCCTCCTCGATCCCTTCTTGGCAGTGGCGTAGCGAAACCCGCCGACCACACAGTCGGCGCTGCGCAGGTTCTTGATCTTGAGCATGGCCCGCTCGCCCGCTCTGTACGGCTCGTCGAGGCGTTTGGCGACGACGCCATCCAGCGAGCCGCCACCGGCACGGCTCAGCCACTTGCGTGCCTCGGCAAGACGGGTCGTTTTCGGCGACAGGCGGAGAGCCTCGACATCGCCGAGCGTCGCGAAGAACCACTCCAGAGCGGCTCGCCGCACCGACAACGGCTCCGTGTGCAGATCCCGTCTCTTTTCGTCTTCCAGAAGATCGAATGCGATTAGCAGCGACGGCGTCTCCGCGGCGAGCCGCTTGATCCGGCTGGCCGCCGGATGCAGGCGCATCTGCAGCGCTTCGAACGATAGGTTCGGCCCCACGGGAATGACGAGCTCACCGTCGAGCACGAAGTGTTTGTGCTTCACGGTAGCGAGCGCCCCGACCATTTCGGGGAAGTATCGTGACAAGCTCTTGCCGGAGCGCCCGATCAGTTCGACCTTGCCGCCGTCGCGGCGCGCGAGGCAGCGGAAGCCATCCCACTTGGGCTCGTACTGCCAGCCTTTATCCTCCGGCAGGCTGTCGACTTGCCGTGCCTCCATCGCGACGGTTTCCGTGCGGGGCACGGTCTAGACCGCGATGTCGGCGATCACCGGCAGGTGATCGGAGATCGCCCGGGCCTGGTAGTCGGTGCGGCTGCTGATCAGCGCCGAGGCGGGCGAAAGATAGATGCGGTCGAGCTGGAAGAGCGGCAGCCGCGACGGAAAGGTGCGATGCCGGCTAAAGCCCGGCAGGGTGCGCGCCAGGCTGCGGCGCACCGAGCCCGCCCAGAACCAGTCGTTGAAGTCGCCCAGCGCCACAGTCGGCCGGTCCAGCCGGCCCAGCATCTTGAGCAGGGTGATGGCCTGGCTGCGCCGTTCGCGGAGGCTGAGGCCAAGATGCGTGGCGATCACGCGCAACGGGCCGAAGGGTGTCGCCACATCGCTGCAGATGGCACGCCGCGGCTCGCGCTCTGGATAGGAAAGATCGTGGATCTGCGTGCTCTCCAGCGGCCAGCGGCTGATCAGCGCCTGGCCGTACTCGCCATCCGCCGTCACCACTGTCTTGGCGCCGATCCCGTGCGTGCCCAGCGCCTCCTGCAGCACGTCGAAGGGATTGCCGACATGGGCCTCGCGCGCGCGCCGGGAATCGATTTCCTGCAGGGCCACGATGTCGGGCGCATGGCCCCTCACGAATTCGATGACACGGTTGAGATCGAAGCGCGGATTGCGTCCCAGCGCGCCGTGGATATTCCAGGTCATCACGCGCACGGAACTCAAGACGCGCGTCCGCCCATTCGGGAGACCACGGCCTGCGCACCGAAGGAGAGACCGATCCAGCCCGCGACGCAGAGCGCCAGCAAGGCCACCTCGTCGGCGCTGGGATTGGCCAGGACCTTCACGATGCGGTCGCCCATCAACGCGATGGCCGCCAGACCCGGTCCCATGCCGATCAGCGTGCCGAGCAGGAAGTCGACGAGCCGTATCGAGCTCGCACCCGCCGCGAGATTTACGAGCGAGAACGGCGCCACCGGCACGACGCGGATCGCGACCATGGCCAGCAGTCCGCGCCGCTGCAACTGGTCGCGCACCTTGTCCCAGCGACTGCCGAGCAGGCGCTTGGGCATCTCCTGCCCGAAGCGCGCGCCCGCCGCGAACATCATGAGCGCACTCGCCGCAACGCCGATTGCGGCATAGAGCATGCCGAGCCACGGGCCAAACACCGCCGCGGTCGCCAGGATCAGGATGGTGACGGGAAAGGCCACCATGCCGCCCACAAGGAAGATGCCGACGACGAAAGCCAGCGCCCACGGCTTGCCGGCGCTTTCCTGCAGCAGCTCACGGATGTGATCGGGATTCGCGAACTCGCTGAGCCCGGTGAATTGCCAGGCGAGCGTCAGCGCGACGATCAGCGCGAGCGCGGCGACCACCACTGTACCCGCGCCGCCGGTCACGGTGCGGCTGCCGTGGAACAGCAGGCGCGGCATCAGACGGCCGGCCAAGCGTCCCAGCCGGATCGGCCGTGACGGATCGGCAACCCGCTCCGCCAGCCGTGCGAACAGGCTGCGGTCGGGCTTGCCGTCGTCGATCGGGCGCAGGCAGTGACCGTTGCCGGCGAGCGTGTCGGCTGCCCGCACCATCGAGCCGTGCTGCGCCATCGCGTCCGCCACCTCTTCCGCCGGCACACCGCAATGCTCGCCCAGCAGGCGGTTGCGCATCGCCACGATCCCGGCGCGCTGATCCTCCGTGGCCGCCTCGATCGAGAGGTCGCATTCGGTGTCGGCGCCCATCGAGCGGTTGTTGATGTTGGCCGAGCCGACCCGCAGGAAGAGATCGTCGATCACCATGACCTTGGAATGGATCATGGTGTGCGTGGACTGGCCGTCCTTTTCGATGGACGGGTAGAGCAGCCGCACGCGATCGCCGCCGGCCGCCTTCACGGTCCGCCAGAAGCGGAGGCGGCCGTTGCGCATGGTGCGCCGCTCGACGAAGGAATCGTGGCTGCGCGGCGCCACGATGACGACCTCCAGCTCCCGCCGCTCGCGCAGCCGCCGGGCCAGCGCGGCGGCCACCACGCCCGCGGTCGTGAACTGGTTCTCGATGTAGATCGTGCGCTCGGCGCGGGCGATGCTCTCGACGAACAGCGCCTCGACCTCGCGAACCTCCTCTTCGCGATGATAGCGCGGCTGGGTGCGCGAGATGGCAATCTCGACGTCCTTAAAATGCGGCTCGCAGGTCTGCGGCCACGGATCGCCCTCCGGCCGAACGTCGGGTTCGCCGCCCTTGGCATGACACCAGCGGCGCCGCGCCAGCAGCGCCAGCGCCCGTGCCGCTTCGCCATCGACCATCATCTGCACATCGTGGAACGGCCGGTAGGGCTCGCCCGCCGGATCGACGCGCTTGCGGTTTCGGGGCTCGTGACGGCTGGTGTCCCAGCGCCGGATGGTGAGGTCGAGGCCGCCGGAGAAGGCCAGCGCATCGTCGACCACCACCAGCTTCTGGTGCTGCGAGGAGCCGAAGGGCACCGTCGAATCGAGGCAGAAGGTCACCTGCGGCGGCATCTGCCAGTTGAGATATAGCCGCGGCAGCGGCTCGCGCTCGTGCGCGTAGAGCAGCGAATAGTCCCACAGCAGCAGATGGATCTGCAGCTCGGGCCGCCGGGCCACCAGCTCGGTGAGGAAGCCCGCCAGGTTCGTCGGCAGCCCGTCGGTCGGCGGCTTGTCGCCGACCAGCTCGGTGCGGCTGTCGATGTCCCAACCGACGATGAAGATGGTACGCCGCGCCTGCAGGAACGCCTCACGCACGGCCGCGAAGAAAGCCGCGCCATCGATCAGGACGGCAGCCCTGTGGGCACGCTCGACCTTCCATACGGTGCGTCCGGGCTGAAAAAGGGGCGACATCGCGCCTATAACGCCAACCGTCCGCCAATGATCCGCAGCGCATCAAGACCTTCATAGAAAGTGTAGTTGACAGAGAAACAAGCGATCCCTTATTGCAATTAAGAACGACTTGCATATCCGCGTCGCTTTGGGGGAGTTGGGGCATGCTCGCGGTCCTTGTCATCGTGTTTCGCGAGGTGCTGGAAGCTGGCCGCGTCGTGGGTGTGGTGCTTGCTGCGACGCGCGGCATGGCGGGCCGGACCTGGTGGATCGGCGCCGGTATCGCGGCGGGTGTCGCGGGGGCGCTGGTCATGGCGGGACTCGCCGACCAGATCGGTCATCTCTTCGCCGGCGCCGGCCGGCAGATCCTGAATGCGGTCATCCTCGCCATCGCGGTCGCCATGCTCGGCTGGACCGTGGTGTGGATGTCCGTGCACGGCCGCCAGATGGCCGCCGAGCTGAAGCAGGTCGGCCGCGACGTCGCCGAGGGCCGCAAGCCGCTCAAGGCGCTGGCCGTGGTCGTCTGCGTCGCGGTGCTGCGCGAAGGCTTCGAAGTCGTGCTCTTCGTCTACGGCGCGGCGGCGAGCGGCGGCATCACCGCCATGGATGTCGCGACGGGCGTCGGGCTGGGCGTGCTGGGCGGCGCGGCGGTCGCCGGTGCGCTCTATCTCGGCTTGGCTGCCATCCCGCTGCAGCACGTCTTCAAGGTGATCTCCGTGCTGATCACGCTGTTGGCCGCGGGCCTTGCGGCACAGGCGGTGGGCCTGCTGCAGTCGGCCGGCTACCTGCCCTTCTGGTCCGAGGAGGTGTGGAACACCTCGCACATCCTGCGTCAGAGCAGCATCCTGGGACGAATCCTGCATACCCTGGTGGGCTACCAGCAGAAGCCCACCGGCCTCGAGATCGTGGCCTACGTCGCGACCATCGTCGCGATCGTCATCGCCATGAGACGCGTCGAGGCTAACCACGCCGCTACCCACGGCAAAGGGCGCGCGCCTTCCAAGACCTGAACCGGAGCGACAGATGACCAGCGACAAACTCAAGGCGTCCCTGAACGAGCTGATGAACGGCCAGCTCGAGGCGCACCTCTTCTACCTCCAGGGCGCGGCATGGGCGGCGGAGCGCAGCCTCACTGGCGTGCACGACTTCCTCGTGGCCCAGGCGGCCGACGAGCTGGTGCACATGCATCTCCTCTTCAAATACCTGACGGAGATCGGCGCCAAGGTGACCTTCGCGTCGGTGCCGCAGCCCGTCATCGCGGCCAATGCCGTGAAGGGCGTGTTCGAGGCGGTCCGCGATCTCGAACTGCGGGTGACCAAGAGCGTCGGTGCCACCTACGACCAGGCGCGCGCGGAGAACGACCACGCGACGGAATCCTTCCTCAAGCAGTTCGTCGACGGGCAGCATGCGGAGAATACCCAGTGCCGCTTCGTGCTGGACCGCATCGAGCTGGTGGGCAACGGTTCGGACGCGCTCTACCTGATCGACCGCGAGCTGACGGCGCTGGGCGCACAGAAGGGGATGGCGACAGCCGCCTGAGCGGGTCGGCGCGGGGGATCGCCGAGGGGAATCGGTGCGGAGACGAAGGGGGAGAGACATGAGGCGCGCGGCAGCCTGCGGGCTGGTCTTCACGGCATTGGCGATGTCCGCCGAGGAGGCTCAAGCGCAGAACATCGCCGCCCTCCCGACCGACCAGAAGCTGGTCGGCAAGGTCCATGACAAAACCCGCGCCGCCAAGGCGCGACGGGACCTCTCGCTCGGCGAGGATATCGACCTGGCGCACGTGAAGTACGCCAGGATGAAAAAGGAGATCGAGGACGAGACGGGCATCACCTTCTCGATGGAAGCCTCCGGCATGAGCCAGTGGGGTGTGCCCAACGGAGGCTATGGCGCCGTGCAGGGCATGTTCTCACCGGCGGTCAACTGGAGCGCCTTCAACAGCGACAAGTTCGGCGCCGGCTCCTTCCAGTTCCACTTCCTGGCGACGCAATACTGGTCGGGCAACGACGGTACCGCGGTCGGCGCCAATCTCGACCTGGTGAGCCCGCTCAACAACCAGCCCACCGCCAACAACCAGTTCGTCCAGCTCACCTACACGCACAGCATCGGAAACTGGCTGTCGATCTCGGTCGGCCAGTACGCCTTCTCCAATTTCGACGGCAATGCCTACGCCAACGACCAGCAGGTGAATTTCATCGGCTATTCGATGACGCAGAACGGCAGCCAGAACTACACGCAGGCGGGACTGGGCGCCTACGTCCAGATCAACCCGACCAAGGAGATCACCCTCGCCGGCGGCTTCCAGGACGCCAATGACCTGAGCGGCAGCTACCTGCAATTCTCAACCCTGGGCCAGGGCCAGTATGCCTGGTTCGGCTATGCCGCCTGGTCGCCCACCATTCCCAAGTGGGGACAGGGCACCTACTCGCTGCTCTACTACAACCAGCCCAGCGTCACGATCCAGCCGCTGGCCAGCGACGGCCTCTCCTTCAACGCCGCCCAGCCGATCGGCGACAAATGGGGCCTGTTCGTGCGCGCCAACACGGCGTGGAACTCGAGCTTCCCCATCCAGTCCTCGATCGCCGGCGGCTTCGTCTACAACGACCCGCTGAAGCGCAGCGCGCACGACCAGATCGGCGTCGCGATGGCGTGGAACGCCACCAACATGAACTTCTACCAGGGCACCTATGTGCGACCGAGCGAGACGATGGTGGAAGCCTACTGGGCCTTTTCGATGTACCGGACCTGGCTGCTGACGCCGAACGTCCAGTTCTATTTCCAGCCCGCTTTGACTCCCTACAACAACGTGGCGGCCGTCTTCAGTTTCCGCGCCACGCAGTTCTTCTAGAGAGAGGCCGCCGATATGCTTCGCCGACTCGCGACGATCTCTCTCCTGGTCCTGACACCCGGCATCGTCGCCAGCCAGGAGGCGCCCAAGCGACCGGCCTTCGTCGAGCCGCCGGAGATCAGCAGCGAGAACGGACGGCTGGTGACGGAACTGACGGTGGCGCCGCACACGATCCAGATCGACGGCAAGACCGTGACGACGACGCTCTACAACGGTCTGTTCGCACCACCGACCTTGCGCGTGAAGCCGGGCGACAAGCTCTCGCTGACCTTGCGCAACCGGTCGGCCAGCAACACCAACATGCATTACCACGGCACCAACGTGTCGCCGCGGTCGCCGGGAGACGATGTCTTCCTGCGCGTGGCGCCGGCCGAGGACTACAAATATGAGGTCGATTTCCCGAAGGACCATCCGCAGGGCCTCTTCTGGTATCACCCGCACTGGCACGGCACGACCGAGTTCCAGATCGGCGGCGGCCTGTCGGGCCTGCTGAGCGTCGACGACGTCCTGGAGCCGTGGCCCGAGCTGAAGAACATCCGACGGCGCCACATCATCCTGCGCGACATCCAGATCGTCGACGGCAAGGTCCCGAACCCGCCCGATCCCGGCAATCCGACCCTGCGCCTCGTCAACGGCCTGGTGAACCCGACGATTGACATCCGCCCCGGCGAGGTCCAGCTCTGGCGGGTCGGCAATATCGGCGCTGACATCTTCTACGACCTCGAGATCGCCGGGCATAAGCTCTACGAGGTCGCGCGCGACGGCTCGCGGCGCAACCAGCTCGTGCCCTACGACCATCTCCTGCTGCCGACCAGCGCGCGCAGCGAGTTCCTCGTGGTCGGCGGCCCGCCCGGCGAATATGTCTTCCGCACGCGCGAGATCGACATGGGACCGGGCGGCGATCCGCATCCGCGCACGACGCTCGCGACCCTGGTGTCGAGCGGCCCGCCGCAGACCGAGGTCAAGCTGCCGGAGCGTTTTCCCTCCGTCCCCGACCTGCGCCAGGTCGAAACCTGCTGCGGCCGGACCATCGATTTCTCGGAGACCGAAGACGGCAGCCAGTTCTGTATCAACAATGCCCAGACCGACATGAGCATCGTCAACGTGCGGGTGCGCATCGGCTGCGTCGAGGAATGGACGATCAACAACTGCAGCGCGGAGAACCACGTCTTCCATCATCACCAGCTGCAGTTCCAGGTGATCAAGCGGAACGGCAAGGACGTGCCCTTCATCGGCTGGCAGGACACGGTGACCGTCGACTACCGGGCCGCCGATGCCGCGAACCCCAACCGCTGCAAGTGCGACGCCCAGGGCAACTGCACCGGCTGCACCTGCCCTACGGCCGAGGATCCCTGGGGCTCGGTCGTCGTGCGCATCTCCTACGTAAATCCGCTGATCCGGGGGAAGTCGATCTTCCACTGCCATATCGGCGAGCACGAAGATGGCGGCATGATGCAGGTCATCGAGATGTCGCGCGACGCCGGCCGCTGCGAGCCGGGCACCCCCTCCTCGACCAACCGGCTGGCGATGACGCCGATGGACCGCGCCGTCTGCACGCCGAAGCCGGCGACGCACAAGCATTAAGAACAATCCGTCATCTCGAACTTCAATTCATCCTGCTCTAGTCTGCGTACATGACCTCAGTAGCTGACTCACTCCAGGAGCCTGCCGGCCTCACAGACGCGGACATCCAGCGTTTCGGCGTCGATCCGCTCGGCATGTTCAGCCGCAACCTCGCTTCGGTCGAGGCACGGATCGTGCAGGCCTGTGCCCGCGCCGGGCGGGCGCGCGAGTCGGTGCGGCTGTTGCCGATCACCAAGACGGTGCCGGCGCATATCCTGCGCTTCGCCTATCAGACGGGCATCCGCGACTTCGGCGAGAACAAGATCCAGGAAGCGGTGGCCAAGCGGGCCGAGCTGGCGGACCTTGCCATCGACTGGTGCATCGTGGGCCACCTGCAGACCAACAAGGTCAAATACCTGACCCGCTTCGCCCGCGAGTTCCATGCCCTCGACAGCGTGCGCCTCGCCGAGACGCTCAACGCCCGCCTCGACCGTGAGGAGCGCTCGCTCGACGTCTACGTGCAGGTCAATACCTCGGGCGAGGAAAGCAAGTACGGCCTGCAGCCCGGCGAGCTGCTGCCCTTCCTCGATGGGCTCGGCCAGTTTCCTCGGCTGAAGCCCCGAGGATTGATGACGCTGGCGGTGTTCAGCACCGATCTCGAGAAGGTGCGGCCCTGCTTCGAACGCCTGCGCGAGCTGCGCGACACGGCCGTCCGGCACCATCGCGCGATCCGGGAACTGTCGATGGGCATGTCGAACGATTTCGAGGACGCGATCGTGCAGGGCGCCGACGTCGTGCGTGTCGGCGAGGCGATCTTCGGCAAGCGCTCCACGCCCGACGGGCACTACTGGCCGGTCGCGACCAAGGGTTAGGCACCCCCTCCCGCCAGAATGCAGTCTGAGTGACATAGGGTTCTTGCGGTCCACTTTTTGCTCCGGCGCTAATGGCCGGCCGATTGCAGGAATCAGGTCGGCTCACCGCAGAGGCCGATGGCATGAAGCACGAACTCCTGATGAACTTCGAGGGGCTGCCCTTCCGGCACGCTCTCTCGGAGCACTACACGCTGATCGATTTCCCGCCGCGGGGGGCGCTGCCCGATGCCGGCGTGCTGGCGCAGGCGCGCATCATGGTGACAGGCGGACGGCTCAGTCGGGAGCACATGGACCTGCTGCCTGCGCTCGAGCTCATTTGCTGCGTCGGCACGGGCTTCGAGCACATCGATCTCGTCGCCGCCCGCGAACGCGGGATCATGGTTTCCTACGGCGCGGGAACGAACGCCGTCGCCGTGGCGGATCACGCCTTTGCGCTGCTTCTCGCCATCATGCGCGACATTTCCTGGTACGACGCCCTGACCAAACGCGGCGAATGGCGCAACGGACCGATTGTGCGGCCCCTGCCGACCGGCAAGCGCCTGGGATTGATCGGCCTCGGCGCCATCGGCGAGAAGATCGCGCGACGAGCCGAAGCCTTCGACATGACGATCGCCTATCACACGCGCCGCGCCCGTCCTGAATTCCATTGGGAGTATTTCACGTCGGCGCGCGCGCTTGCGGAATCGGTCGATCTGTTGATCATCGCCGCGCCGGGCGGCCGATCGACCTTCCATATGGTGGACGCCGAGGTGCTGAAAGCGCTCGGGCCGCAGGGTTACCTTGTGAATGTCGGCAGGGGCAGCATCGTCGATACGCAAGCGCTCATCGTGGCCCTGCGCGAGCGTGTCATTGCCGGCGCAGCCCTGGATGTCTTCGAGAATGAGCCTGAAGTGCCGAGCGAACTCAGGGCCTTGGACAATGTCGTCCTCACCCCCCACACAGCCGGCTTCGCACCCGAAGTCCAGCGTGCGGCTTCGGCCCTTCTGCGCGAGAATATAGAACTGTTCCTGAAGGACGCGCGGGTACTGACGCCCATCCCGGATTTCGCCGCCTGATGAGGATCACCCCCTTGAAACAGGAGCCGATGTCATGATGCATCTCGCCTGCATTCCCAATCTCGTCGGCGGCCATCTCGGCGGCTGGCGACACAAGGATGCCTTCGACAGACCGGTGATGAACCTCGAGGCCTTCATCGAGATGTCCCAGATTGCCGAGCGGGGGAAGTTCGACTGCGTGTTCCTGGCCGACGGCAACGGTGTGCGCGACATGGATCGCCCGGCGCTGTTCGCGGCCAATCACCCCTCGGCGCGGCCGTCCTTCTTCGAGCCGACGACGCTGCTTTCGGCGGTCTCGATGGTGACCCGGCACGTCGGCATCGTCGCCACGGCAACCAGCACCTATGACGAGCCCTGGATGGTCGCCCGCCGCTTCGCCTCGATGGACCATATCAGCAAGGGCCGCGCCGGCTGGAACCTCGTCACGGCTTCCAATGCCGGCGATGCGCTGAACTTCGGCCGCAGCGAACATATGGGCCGCGAGGACCGCTATGCCCGCGCGCAGGAATTCTACGAAGTCGTCGCGGCCCTGTGGGACAGCTGGGCCGACGACGCCTTCCCGCAGGACAAGGCGACCGGCCAGTATCTCGACCCGGCACGCGTGCAGCCCATCGACCATAGCGGCCCGCATTTCACGGTGAAGGGCCCCTTGAACATCTCGCGCACGCCCCAGGGCCGGCCCATCGTGTTCATGGCCGGCCAGTCCGCCCCTGGCGTGGAACTGGCGGCGCGCTATGCCGATGCGCTGTTCGGCGCCGGCACCACCAAGCAGGATTGCATCGACGCCTATGCCGACCTCAAGGGCCGCATGGCGCGCTATGGCCGCTCGCCCGACACGCTGAAGATCCTGCCGGGCGTCAGCGTCTTCACCGGCCGCACCGCCACCGAGGCGGAGGAGCTGTACCTGGAACTGCAGTCGTTGATCTCGCCGGCGCTGGGCGTGCACTATCTCTCCAAGATGCTGGTGCACGATCTCGAGAACCTGCCGCTCGAGGGTCCGCTGCCTCTCGACGACCTCGCCGAAGAGACGTTGGGTGGCAGCAGCCTGCGCCGCTACATCATCGACATGGCAAGGCGCGACAACCTCACCATCCGCGAGACCTACCAGCGCACGCTGCCGGCACTGGGCGGGCCGGTGTTCAAGGGCAGTCCGACGCAGGTCGCCGACGAGATGGAGGATTGGTGGCGGAGCAAGGCCGGCGACGGCTTCACCATCATGGCGCCGGTCCAGCCGACCGGCCTCAGGGATTTCGTCGACTTGGTCGTGCCCGAACTGCAGCGCCGCGGTATTTTCCGCAAGGAGTACGAGACCACCACCCTGCGCGGCCATCTCGGCCTGCCCGATGCCCCGAGCCGGTGGCATGCGGCGCCGCAAAAAGCGGAGCGCGGCGCGGCATGATGGTTCTCGGCTTCACCGGCGGCGCCCTGGGCGGCCATCTCGGCGGCTGGCGTCATCGCGATTCCTTCCCGACGACCACCATGCAGCTTCAATGCATGGTCGAAATGGCGCAGATCGCCGAACGCGGCGGGCTCGACATGATGTTCCTAGCCGACGGCAACGGCGTTCGGCAGATGGACAAGCCCGCCCTGTTCGCCGCCAACAGCCCGTCCGATCGTCCGGCGGTGTTCGAGCCGGTGACGTTGTTCGCGGCGCTGGCCCAGCATACGAGCCGGATCGGCCTGGTCGCCACGGCGACGACCACCTACGAGGAACCGTTCAGCATCGCCCGCAAGTTCGCTTCGCTCGATCACCTGAGCGGCGGCCGGGCGGGCTGGAACCTGGTCACGACCCAATATGTCGAGGATGCGAAGAACTTCGGCCGCGACGAGCATATGGGCCGCCTCGAGCGCTACGCGCGGGCGCAGGAAAGCCTCGATGTCGTGCGCACCCTTTGGGATTCCTGGGCAACCGATGCCTTCCTGCAGGACAAGGCGACGGGACGGTATCTCGACCCGGCGCGTGTGCGCTTGACCAATCATCGCGGGGCACATTTCGCGGTCAAAGGACCGCTCAATGTCGCCCGCACGCCGCAGGGCCAGCCCGTGGTCTTCATGGCCGGCCAGTCGGAGGCCGGCAAGGAACTGGCGGCCTATGGCGGCGAGGGCCTGTTCGGCACGGCCAGCAGCAAGGTGCAGGCCCAGCGGGAATATGCCGACATCAAGGGGCGCATGCCGAAATACGACCGCCCACCCGAAGCGCTGAAGATCCTGCCCGCGCTCAGCGTGTTCGTCGGCCGCACCAGCGCCGAGGCCGACGACCTCTACGCAGAACTACAGTCGCTGATCGCGCCGTCGCTTGCCGTCAGCTACCTGTCGAAGCTGGTGGGTTTCGACTTGAGCGAGGCCGATCTCGACGGACCGATGCCGGCGAGCCCGGGCGAAAGCGTCGGCGGCACCGCGATCGGCCGCTCGGTGCTCGAGATGGCGATGCGCGAGGGTTTGAGCGTGCGCGGCACCTATGAGCGCGTCCTGCCGTCGATGGGCGGCAACATGGTGAAGGGCGATCCGGTCCAGGTCGCCGACATGATGGAGGATTGGTACACCGGCAAGGCGTGCGACGGGTTCATGCTGTCGATGCCCGTCCAGCCGCGCAGCCTGCGCGACTTCGTCGAGCTGGTCGTGCCGGAACTCCGACGCCGCGGCCTGCGCTCGCCGGACTACAGGGGGACGACCTTGCGGGAAAACATGGGCCTGCCGATTCCGGCTGACCCTTTCCTGCCGTGAATCGCGGCTACTGCGTCTTCTCGGCGTTCCAGAACAGCATGGCCGTCATCGGCGGCATCCAGCCCGAGGTATTGGTGCGGTAGGCGAACTGGCCGTACCACTCGCCCAGCGGATAGTGCGTGCCCAGCGTGACGGCGCGGGTTTGGATCTCGTCGGCGATCGCCTTCTTCTTCGCCGCGTCGCTTTCGAGAGCGAACTGGTCGCGCAACTCCTCGATCCGCTTGTCGCACGGCCAGCCAGGCGTCGCCTTCTCGCAGGAGGCGTTGAGGTTCTGCGACACGATCGGATCGGACGAATCCAGCGCGCCCCAGCTGGTGAGGAAGATGCTCCAGCCGCCTTGCGCCAGCGGATCCTTCTTGTTGGTGCGGGCCACGGTCGTCTGCCAATCCATCGACTGCATGTCGACCTTGAAGCCGGCGCGCTCGAGCTGGGCTTTCGCCACCGGTGCCAGGTTCATGAGCGCCGGCAGGTCGGTCGTGTGCATCACCACGAGTGGCGTACCGTCATAGCCGGCCTCCTTCAGGAGCTCGCGCGCCTTGGCGACGTTGCCTTCGAGACGGCCGTCCATCGCCGTGTTGCTGGCCAGCGGCGTGCTGCAGATGAAGTAGGCCTTGCAGAGCTGGAAGAACTGCTCGTTGCCGATCTGGGCCTCGAGATAGGGGCGCTGGTCGATCGCATAGCCGATCGCCTCGCGGATCTTCGGATTGTTGAGCGGCGGATGCAGCCAGTTCAGGCGGAACGTGTACTGGCCGGGATATTTGCCGCGCATGAAGGCGATCGACTTGTTCTTCTCGACCATGGGTTTCAGGTCGAGGGGCAGCGCTTCGATGGCGTCGATCTCGCCGGTCATCAGCGCGTTGGCCGCCGTCTGGATATCGGGCATCGCCAGCCATTCGATGCGGTCGAACTTTGCGACCTTGCCGCCGGCCAGGCCCGAGGGCGGCTCGGCGCGCGGCTTGTAGTTTGGGTTCTTGACGTAGACGACCTTCTCGCCGGGCTTCCACTCGTCGGTCTTGAAGATCCACGGGCCCGAGCCGGTGGCCTCCTTGATCTGCTGCGAGCCCGGCGTATCGGAGACGCGCTTGGGCATCATGAAGGGCACGGTGCTGCCGGGCTTGGCCAGCGAGGCGATGACGAAGCCGTAGGGATTCTTCAGCGTGAGCTTGAAGGTCTTGTCGTCGACGACGTCGAAGGACTGCGTGTGCAGCATCAGGCGCTGACCGACACCGTCGCGCTCGGCCCAGCGCTTGATCGACTGGATGCAGTCCTCGGACTTCACGGGCGCCCCGTCGTGCCAGGTGAGGCCGTCGCGCAGCTTGAACGTATAGACCAGCCCGTCCGGGCTGACCGTGTAGCTGTCGACCATCTGCGGCTGCGGCTTCAGGTCGGCGTCGAGCGCGAACAGCGTGTCATAGACGAGATAGGCGTGCGTGCGCCCGATCTGCGCCGAGACCCAGATCGGATCGATCACCTTGAGGTCGGAGTGCATCACCACCTTCAGGGTGGAGGGCGGCTTCTGCGCCGAAGCCGTGCCGGGCAGTGCGGCCAACAGCGCCACTGCCGTTCCGCCGACCAGATGACCGAGAACCCTGCGCCCGACGTTTGCCAGCATGCCCAATCCCTCCGGCGACCCGCGCCACGCGGGAGCATGAAGCAAAATGCGTGCTGCGTCACAGTTCGAAAACAATACCCGGATCGCGAAGCGGATTACCCGAAGTCCTCTCCGGCGTTTGGCAGCGGCGAAGTGGACGGGTTAAAACCGGTTAAATGGCAGAGCCTTCAAACACCGGAAGCGAGCGGGTCTATCTGTTTGGCCCGTTCCGGCTGTTCCCAAGCCGCCAGTTGCTCATGCAGGGGGATCGCCGGGTGCAGTTGGGCGCTCGCGCCTTCGAGCTCCTGAACCTGATGGTGCAACGCAGTGGCGAAGTTGTCGGCAGGGACGAACTTGTTTCCGCCGCGTGGCCCAACGTCTTCGTCCATGACAGCAACCTGAAGGTCAACATGTGGAGCCTGCGTCGCTCCCTGGGTGACACGCAGAAGCAGCCGACCTATATCGCAACGGTCGCGGGTCGCGGCTACCGGTTCGTGTCGGCCGTGCAGACCGACACGGCGAGTGTCGCCGACGAGAGCACGCCGCCGGAGACCGCAAGGATGCGCGGCCTTCCTCCGCAACCTCACATCGTCGGCCGCGAGGGCGACATCGCCGATACCCTCGCGGCCTTGCACGACGGGCGCCACGTCACGGTGGTGGGGACCGGCGGAGTCGGCAAGACGACCGTGGCCGTCGCGGCGGCGCAGGCCTTCGCGGAGCATTGCCCGGACGGCGTCTGCTTCGTGGATTTCTCGACCATCGAGGATTCTGCGCTGGTTCCCGCTGCGATCGCGGCGGCGCTCGGCTTGCGCGGCGATCCGGCCGACGCGCTCGCCGCCGTCATCGGATATCTCGAACAACGCCGGTTGCTTATCCTCCTCGACAACTGCGAGCACGTATTGCCGGGCGTGGCAGCGTTCACCCGCGTGTTTTCGGCGCGCGACGGAAAATCGAAGCTGCTCGCCACCAGCCGCGAAGCCCTCGACACTTCCGCCGAACATGTCGTGTGGCTGGGCCCCCTCGCCTGCCCCGATCCCGGCGAACGCCTGACCCTGAGCGAGGTCATGCGGTTTCCGGCGGTGGATCTGTTCGCGCGCCGGGCGTCGGAATGGGCGGGCTACGAACTCGTCGATGCGGACTGCACCGCGGTCGTACAGATCTGCCGGGCCCTCGATGGATTGCCGCTGGCGATCGAGCTGGCGGCCTCCAAAGCGGAGCATCACACGATGCCAGACCTGCTGGCCATGCTCGACCGGCATCTGAGCATTCCACGCTCGCGCTCCCAAGGCACGGCGCCGCGTCAGGAAACACTGCTGGCGACGATCGACTGGAGCTTCCGGCTGCTGTCGCCCAACGAAGCCACGATCTTCAGCCTGGTGTCGGTGTTCGCCGACGCCTTCGAGCTCGAGGATATCGCCGCCGTCGCCGCCCCCGCCGGGCTGCGGCCGGCCCATGTCACCACCGGCCTGGGCGGCCTCGTCGCCAAGTCGCTGCTGACCGCCCAGGTGGGCGGCGCCGGCCTGCGCTATCGGCTGCTCGACAGCACGCGACGCTACGCAACCAGGCGACGGCTCGAAGCCGGACTTGATGGTCCATCGCGCCGCGCCCATGCCGAACGCATCCTCGCTCTGTTCGAACAGTCCGAGGCGGAATGGGGCTGGCGCGACGGCGACGACTGGACCCAGCGCTATCTCGGCCGCATTGCCGATGTGCGCGCGGCGCTGGCCTGGGCCTTCGGCGACGGGGGTGATCCAGCTCTCGGCGTTCGGCTGACCGTCGCCACCATTCCGCTGTGGTTCGAGAAGTCGCTCATGTCGGAGACCCAGAACCGGGTCGAGGTCGCGCTGGACCATGCGGAAAGGATCGGAAGCAACGACCTGCTCAAGGCCAAGCTCGCGATCTCCCGCGCCTGGTGCATGAACTACGCGCGGACCTTCGTACCCGAGATCGAGGATATCTGGCTCACGGCCCTCGCCCTGGCGAGACGCGCCGGCAATCTCGCTTTCGAACTTCAGGCGCTGGCGGGGCTTGCGATCTATCTGGGACGGGTCGGACGCATTCGGCACACGATCGAGCGGCTGGAGGAGTTCCGGGCACTCTGCGCCCGGCACCAGGATTGGTCCATGGCACCGGAAGGCGAACGCCTGCTGGCCTGGGCGAAGGCCCTTACGGGAGACCTGACCGCTTCCCTGGCCACGCTTGAAAGGCTGGCGGCGGCGTATCCACGGATCGGCAAGGGATCGCGGATGGCGGGCTTCCAGGTCGACCGCTATATCGGCATCCGCTGCTACATCCCGATGCTCGCCTGGGTGAACGGACGGCCCGACTACGGCCTAGCCGTTGCGCGGGACGCGATCGAGGCCGCCGAGAGCACCGGCCATCTCGTCTCCCAGTCGAACGTCCTGGCACTCGCCGGCTGCCCTGTCTCGCTCCTGAACGGCGATCTCGAATTCCTCGAACACTGCACGACCCGGCTGCGATCGATCCTGGAGATCGAGATGCTCGCGAACTGGATTCCGATGCAGCGCTTCTTTGCGGCGGCACTCGATGACCGGCGCGGCCAAGCCGGTGCTGCCGACCGGATGCGATCCGCGATCGATGAATTGATCGAAACCCGCTTCGTCAGGGGAATCGCCGGCTTCATCAACACCCTCGCCGAGGTCCTGATACGCGAGGGCCGTTTCGACGAAGCCAGCGACGCCATCGCGGAAGCGATGCGCTACGAGGCGCAGCAGGGCGTATTATTGCGCCGACCCGAACTGACGCGGATCGAAGCGCAGATCCTGCGGCGGACCGGATCGCACGCCCGGGCGGAGAAGCTCTTCAGCGACGCGCTCGAGGAAGCGCATGCCATCGACGCCCTGTCCTATGAACTGCGGATCGCCACCGATCTGGCCACCCACTATCTGGAAACCGGTCGATCCGACGAGGCGACCGGCCTCCTCCTTCCCGTCTACCGCCGCTTCCGCGAAGGCTTCACGACGCGCGACCTGATGGCCGCCGACAGTGTCCTGCGACGCGCGCGCGGCTCGCTCACCACTTCATGACGGCGCGACCGACAATATCCCCGGCCCGCATCAGGTCGAGATACTCGTTGATCTGCTCGAACTTGAAGAGCTTGCTGATGTGGCGGACCTTGTCCTGGGCGGCCAACGACAGGACTTCCGCGAGGTCGACATTGTTGCCCCAGTAGGAGCCGTGGAACGTCTGCTCGCGGTTCACGCGCGGCAGCAGCGGCACGCTGATGCGCTCGCCGACCAGCCCGACATTGGCATAGTGCCCGCTGATCCCGAGGAGGCTGAAGGCGAGCTCCATCATTTCGGTGGCGCCGGCGCAGTCGATGATGGCGTCGAGATCCTTCTGGCCGACGGCCTTCTCGAGTTCGGCCGCGATAGAGTCCGCGGTCTTGTTCTTGATCGAGATCACATGGTCGGCGCCATTCTCCTTCGCGACCGCCAGCTTGTCGGCGTTGCGGGCGAAGGCGACGACCTTGGCCCGCCGCCCAGCAGCCTCGCATACTGGACTGCATAGGACCCGAGTCCGCCGATGCCGAAGACACCGATGACCCTGTCCGGTCCGAGTGCGCCGGCGTCGCGCAGTTTCTTGATGCCGCGATACGGCGTGAGACCGGCATCCGTCAGCGGCGCGATCTGCTCGAACTTCAGGCGCTTGTCGGCCTTGACCAGATAGCGCGCCGGCACCGGGATGTACTCAGCGAAGCCGCCATAAGGTCCGAAGCCCGGCCAGCGAACGTTCGCGCAGATATGCGTATTGCCCACGAGGCAGTGGCGGCACACGCCGTCACCCCAGCCCGGCGCCACGCCGACGGAATCGCCTTGCGCGAAGCCCGCTTTCTTCGGAACGTCCTTGCCGATCTTCGACACCACGCCCGAGATCTCATGACCGATCGTGATCGGCGTCGGGATGTCGGCGAAGGGACGGAAGTAGCCGTCGATGAGCTGTGCGTCCGACCGGCACATGCCGCACGCTTTCACCTGGACCAGGATCTCGTCCGGTTGGATGTCCGGAACCGGAATGTCCTCGAGGACGACGGGCTTGCCATATTCGTGGATGCGAGCGGCCTTCATGTGCACGACCTTCCTGTGTTGTTGAGCTGATTTCCGGTGACAGGCAGCGACCAGTCTTGGCGACCAAGAGTTCGGTGGCGTGTCCCTGTTGCTTGTATCGCAGCGATTCTGAAGCGCTTGGTTAAATGAGGTAAAACGGCAGGCGTCTCATGCGCTCACGCCGAAGCGATCGCGCTGACTGCGGCTTGCGCGACCGCGATGTCCTGCTCGACGGTTCCGGCGCTGGCGCCCACTGCGCCGATGACCTTTCCATCAACGATGACGGGAATGCCGCCACCGAAGATGACGACCTTGCCCCCGTTGCTCTGTTCGATGCCGAAGAGCGGCTTTCCCGGCGCGGCCAGCTCGCCGAGATAGGCGGTCGTCTTGTCGAAGATGCGCGCCGTCACCGCCTTGCCGATGGCGAGATCGATGCTGCCGATCAGTGCGCCATCCTGACGCAAGAAAGCCAGCAGATGTCCGCCGCTATCGACCACCGCGATATTGTAGGAAACACCGAAGCTTGCTGCCTGCGCCTCGGCTGCGGCCAGCATCTGCTTCGCATCGTCGAGCGTGAGAGTCTGATGGGACGTCGGCATTGACGAGAGCTATCACTCCCGACCGACCAACACAGGTTAAGCGACGTTAAATCTGGCCTAGCTGGCACTCCAGAACCGCTGCAGTTCAGTCGCGTCACCATTGAACAGGTTGCGGTCGCAGTGGCTGACGCCCTGCACGATGTTGGTCTGGTTGTAAGCCGGCTTGCCCACGCTCTCGTCGCCGGCATATTGCCAGAGGCGCCAGCCGGTCGTTTCCCAGGCGAAGGGGATTTCAGGTGAATCGTGATAGTCGGCGATCCACAGGCCGCAGCGCGCCAGGATCGAGTCCGGCGTGATGCGGGCGCCGAGGCTCAGACCAGACGTCGGCAGCGGCTCGCCGTTGGCCCAGGTCGGATGCACATAGACGATCGGCAGCCGTCCGGTCGCCGCGGCGACGGCCTGCACGAACTCCTCGGCCTGGTCGACCCGCATCGAGTTACGCGGGTTGTTCTCGTTGGCCTCGAGATCAAGCGCCAGCAAGGTGCGCGGACCGGGCCGAGCAACGGAGAGGAAGTACGCCGCCTGCCGCGCGCCCGAAGTCTGGCCCGTGCCGAAATGATAGGCGCCCCACAGCAGGCCCGCCGCCTCGGCCTGCGGACGCCGGCCGGCATAGGCGGTGTCGAGATAGTCGCCGCCTTCGGTCGCCTTGTGGATGACGCCGAGCATGCCGCTGCGACGAACCGCGCGGAAATCCGTGACGGTGACGCTACGGCTGAGGTCGATGACCGCATCCAGCCCCATCGCCGCCCGATCCGGCGGCGGCGGTGCGATCGGATAGGGCATGGCGGTCGATACGGGCTGGATGGGCGTGCATCCGGCGGCCGTCGTCGCGGCGAGGCCGGAAAGGAGGGCTCTGCGGGAGATCATGCACGGACAGTAAGACGTTCGGCGCGCGCGGCAAGTCGAGTACCGGACAAGTCGGATACCGGACACAAGGCGGTTCACATCGCTGTAGCAGGGCGGTGTGACACTTGGGGACGTCATTGACCCAGGAGTTGCATCATGTCCGCCACGCCCAATTTCGGCTTCATCGGCGATTACTGGATCGACGCATGGCAGCGTTCCATCCTGACGCTCGACGCGCTGCGCCAGCGCGGAAACACCTTCTTCGAGCAGTCGAACAAGATCGCCCCCAACGTGCTGGGCTTCGAGTTCGAGCTGATCCGCGACGGAAGGCTGCTGGCGCGGCCGGTCAACTACATGCTGGTGCGCATCATTCCGCCCGCCGGCACGGTGGTCGATCCCGAAAAGGCGCCTTTCATCGTGGTCGATCCGCGTGCCGGGCACGGGCCGGGCATCGGCGGCATGCGCCAGGAGAGCGAGATCGGCGTGGCGCTCGCGGCGGGCCATGAATGCTATTTCGTGAGCTTCCTGCCGGAACCCGTCGCGGGACAGACCATCGAGGATGTCTGCGCCGCCGAGGCCGCATTCGTCGAGGTGGTGGCCGGCCTGCATCCCGATGCCGACGGCAAGCCGGTCGTCGTCGCGAACTGCCAGGCGGGATGGCAGATCATGATGACGGCCGCGATCCGGCCCGAGATCTTCGGGCCGATCGTGCTGGCCGGCGCGCCGCTCTCCTACTGGGCGGGCGTGCACGGCCGCAATCCGCTGCGCTACCTGGGCGGCACCATGGGCGGAACCTGGGTCACCGCGCTCTCGGGCGATCTCGGCAAGGGCATCTTCGACGGCGCCAACCTGATCGCCAACTTCGAATCGCTCAATCCCGCCAACACCTTCTGGCAGAAGGGCTACAACCTCTATTCCAAGGTCGATACCGAGGCGCCGCGCTTCCTCGACTTCGAGACCTGGTGGGGCAATCCGGTGCTGCTCAACGCCGGCGAGATGCAATGGATCGCCGACAATCTGTTCGTCGGCAACAAGCTGACCTCAGGCGAGATCCGCACGACGGACGGCATCCGCGTCGACCTGCGCAACGTGCGCTCCCCCATCGTCGTGCTCTGCTCGTGGGGCGACAACATCACTCCGCCGCAGCAGGCGCTGGACTGGATCCTGGACCTCTACGAAAGGGACGACGACATCGTCGAGAACGGGCAGACCATCGTCTATACGCTGCACAAGACGGTCGGCCATCTCGGCATCTTCGTCTCGGGCCAGGTCGCGACGCGCGAACATGCCGAGTTCGCCTCCTGCATGGAGATGATCGACCTTCTGCCGCCGGGCCTCTACGAAGCGGTGATCACCGATACCGACGACAACACGGTGAATCCCGGCCTGCTGCACGGCAAGCACCTGTTCAGCCTGGAAGCCCGCAAGCTCGACGACATCCGCGCGCTCGGCACCAACAGCGCCGAGGACGAACGCTGCTTTGCCACGGCAGCGCGGGTCTCGGAGGTCAACAAGGCCCTCTATCGCACGTTCCTGCAGCCGGTCGTGAAGGCCGCGACCACCGAACAGTCGGCGGATCGGCTGCGCGAGGCGCATCCCAACCGCCTGCGCTTCGCGGCCCTCTCGGACCGCAACCCCGCAGCCTCGCCGATCCAGTCGCTGGCGACCGCCGTCCGCGCCGACCGCCGGCCGGTCGCCGACGACAATCCGCTGCGCGCCTGGGAAAAAGCCACCTCCTCCTGGATCGCAAGCTGCTGGCAGAACTACCAGACCGTGCGCGATGCAACGACCGAGGCGATGTTCCTGGCGACCTATGGCTCTCCGCTCCTCCAGGCGATGGCCGGCATCGACGCCCAGGACCGGCCGAAAGCGGCCACGCGCGACCTGGCGCGCGACACGGTCATCGCCGAGCGGCGGGCCGAGCTCGACGAGCAGTTCGAGGCCGGTGGCGTGGCCGCCGCCGTCATCCGGGCGATCGCCTATCTGCGGATGGACCAGGGCACCACCGACGAGCGCGGCTACTCCGTCCTGCAGGCGGTGCGCCGCCTCGATCCGACGAACGAGCAGCTGTCCGGCGCAGAGATGAAGAAGCTGGTCCGCGACCAGCATATGCTGCTGCGCCTCGACGAGGAGCGCGCCATCGAGGCCCTGCCCCTCCTCCTGCCCGAGGACGCGCAACAGCGCGAGACGAGCTGGCAGGTCATACAGGATGTGATGGCCGCCAGCGGCTATCCGCCGACGGAGTCCCGGATGCGCCGCGTCCAGGAAGCGTTCCTGCCCCAGGGGCACCAGGCTCAGCCCCTGCAGGGCCAGGGATTGCAGAACCAGCCCTATCAGGATCCGCCCTTCCAGAGTCAGACGTTCCAGAACCAGCCTTATCAGAATCAACCGTTCCAGGATCAGCCGTTCCAGGATCAATCGTTCCAGAACCAGCCGTTCCAGAATCAGTCGCCGAACGGAACCTCGTATAGCTGACGCTTCTCAGCGATTGCCCGACCCGACATATTCCCGACGGATCGATTTGGCGACCTGGGGATACAGGGACGAGACATCGACGCCCCATTGCTGGGCGAGCTCCTGCAAGGTGATCTCCTCGCCGCCCGAGCGCCCGAGGAGAACCACCTCGTCGCCGAGCTGGGCTTCGGGAGCGTCGGTGAGGTCGACGCGGATCAGCTCGGAATGGGTTGGTCCCAGGAGGCGAACGCGGCGGCCGCGCACGAGGGCCGTGGCGGCCCCCGGCATGCGCCGCGGAAATCCATCGCTCCAGCCATAGGGGATCAGGCCGAGGCGCATGCCAGGACGCAGCGGCAGGAACGGCGCCGGCATCACATCGCCCGGATCGGCCAACGATTTCACCATGACCAGGCGGCTGCGCAGGCCCACCAGCGCATTGCGCCACGGTCGCTCGCGTCCGGCGGCTGCGGGAAAGCCGTGGCCCAGGATGAGCCGGCCGGGATCGACGGCGTTGAGATCGGCCTCCGGATTGCTGAGGATGATCGCCGAGCTCGAGAGCATGCGGATCGGCGCCTCGATGCCGGCTTTGGCAATGGCGTCGAATGCGGCAAGGCAGGAGGCGATCTGTGCGTCGGTGTAACCGGCGTCGACCGGGCCGTAGGACGTCATGGGATGGCCGTAGACGCCCGCGAGCTGCAAGGTCGGACTGGCGGCGATGGCCTGCGCGACCGCGGCGGCGTCATGGGGCAAGGCGCCGGCCCGGAAGCCGCCGCCATCGAGCTTCAGGTGGACCTTCAGCGAGGTCGCATGGTGCGACCAGGCCGCCACCTCCGCCAGGGTCGATAGCGTCGGCATGAAATCATGCCGTTCCAGGAACGGCGCCGCCTCGGGCAGGCATGTCGGGTACAGCAGGATCGGCAACCTTATCCCGGCGTCACGCGCGGCGACCGCGCGGTCGAGATTGCCGAAAGCCAGGCCCGCGACACTGGCGACGGCCGCGTCCTGCACGGCGCGGCCGACGGCAACGTCGCCGCAGCCGCTGGCATCACCCTTGAGACAAACGAAGATGGCGACCCCGGGGCCCACCATCTCGCGCAACAGGACAAGGTTTTCCTTCACGACCGACAGGTCGATTTCGCACCAGGTCGGGCGTTGAGGAATCAGCGGCTCGGTCATTTCCGTCTCTCGGTCAGCAATAGATGCGTGACCGAGGACGATATCTCATTCCCGCGCAATTGGAGACGACGATGCCGAGGTCGAAACCCTCGGCATCGCCGCCCTTCACACGTCAGACGTTCAGCAGGTTGTCGGTGTTCACCCGGATGCTGAACACGACATCCTGGAAGTCGTTGTCACCCGACGTGACCAACTGATCCTCGAAGCCGATAAGCAGCTCGCGGCCGTTCGTCGAGATACCGGACAGCGACTGGTTCGCGTCGCCCGGATTGAGCGTCGAGAACGAGTGGAAGATCTGCGCGCTGCTCAGCTGTCCCAGGGTTGCGCTGCGCAGCGCCGGCGCCAGTCCGTTGTCGAGGTCGGACACATTCATCGTGCCCGGATCGACGAAGGACAGGTTGTTCGGCAGGTTGCCGTAGGCGTCGGCGCCGTCCTGGATCAGGAAGAAGCCGATCTTCTCGTTGGCATCGGGCTTGCCGAGATTCACCGTCGCCGAGCCGGCACCCAGCGTGTTGCTGAAGAGGATCCGGACATCGGAGATCGTGCCGTCCGCCGCCACCATGTAGGTGCCGAGGCTGTTCCTGTACTCGGACGTGGCGGACTGCATGGTCAGGGTGAACTCGACATTGCCGTCGCCCGTGAGGAATTCCTCGCTGGCGATACCGTTGATCAGGGCCGGGTTGACCCGCACGCCTTCCGACAGGGTCGGCAGGTAGCGTTCGAAGGTGACGGTCGTGTGGGCATCGATGCCGATGCCGCGCGCCACCGCCAGGAAGTCGCCGGCGGCGAAATCGCCGACCAGATGGAAGCTCGACCCGCCGGCGCTGAGCGTCGCACCGTCGGCGGTCTTGATGACGCTGAGGTTGGTACGGCCGATGAACGCATCGTCGATGTCCAACATGTCGGTGAGACCGAAGCCGGAGATGCGATCGCCCGCCAGGTCGGACAGGCCGTCGCGCACCGTGTCGGCGCCGGTGCCGAGGTCCATCACGTCGGCGCCCGCGCCGCCGCTCATGCTGTCATCGCCCGCACCAGCCATCAGGTTGTCGATGGCCCCCGTGCCGGTGACATGGTCGTCGCCGGTGCCGCCCGGCGCCGAAGCACCATGCACGCCGTCGGCCCGGACGTTCAGGTTCTCGATGCGCATGTCGTCCGCCTGCGACGTATCGGCCAGGTCGTAGGCCTTGTCCACGTTCCCGTAGCGGGCCTGCATGTAGGCCTCGAAGGCGTCCTGCTCGCCCAGCGCATCGGCCGGGATATTCTCCGGGGCCGTGAAGTTGAGCGCCTCGTCGACCGGCATGCCCAGGGTGCCGTTGTTCAGCAGGAACCGGAAGTTGCTGCCGTTGGCCTTGATCGGATAGGTGTCGCCGCCGTTGGCGGTGAAGGACGTCGTCGAGACGGTGATCACGTCCGGCGCCTCGTCCGACACCACGCCGTTCTCCAGCACACGCCGGATCACGACGCCGTTCTCGTCAACCAGAGAGATGTTTATCACCTTCGAGCCGGCGGCCATGTCCGGGTCGTAGGAGAAGCGCAAGCCGCCGACCTGGGCGAAGCGGCCGTCGCCGGGCCCCACCGCCACGGCGTGCTCGAGGATGGCCTTGAGGCCCGCCGCGTCTGTGTCGAACACCATCGTCTTGTTGTCGAAGCGCAGCGCGTTCTCGACGTCGAGCTGCGAGACGCCACCGTCGGGCTTGTCCGCGTCGGGGTTGGCGATCGGCGCGACCTTGTTGCCGTCGTCGTCGACCGAACCGATCTGGGCACGGATGCCGCCACCGTTGCGCAGGCCGACGATGAATAGGTCATCGGCGGCATCGCCCAGCGCCTTCTTGACGGCATAGATGCCGGAGTCGGCCGACAGGTTGCCGAGGTTGGTTTCCTGCGAGCGGACGAAGGCCCGCTCGCCTTCGAGGTACACGTCGGTGAAGCCGTAGATCGTGCCGTCCTTGGACGCGATGATGGCATCGACCGCCTCGGTGATGTCGCGCACCTGATCGCCCTTGGTGCCCTCGGCGAAGGCCGTCGTGTCCAGCTCGTCCTCGTCCACGCCCCACGCCTCGGCCACGTTCTCCGTGGTCGAAGCATAGGCACCGTTGATACCGACATTCTCGGCGAGGCTGCCCAGGATGATGTCGCCATTGGCGTCGAAGTCGACGACCAGGCGGCCGAGATAGGTGTACTCACCGTCGGTGTTGACGATCAGCGTGGTCTTGCCGTCGATGCCCTGGGTGACGATCGGGTAAGTGCCGTCGAAGCTCGCCTCGTGGCCCGGGAAGGCCGCCGCCTCGTCGTCGGCATCGCCCAGGCGGGTGTTCGAGCCCGCCGAGAGGATGATGTCGACGCCCTTCAGTTTGGTCGCGAGGAGCTGCTCGTTCGCGATCTGCTGCAGGTGCGAGGTCACGATGATCTTGTTGATGCCGCTGGCGATCATCTCATCGATGATCGGCTGAAGCTGCGCCGCCAGCAGATCCATGTTGTCGGCTTCGCCATTGGGGCCGGCGCCGGTCGGGAAGCCCTTGACCTCGGTACCGTTGGGCGAGGAGATGTTTTCGATGAGCTGCGTCGTGGCGCCGACGATGCCGATCTTCTCGCCACCCTTGGTGACCACCGCCGCCGGAGCGATCTTGCCCTTCAGGGTGCTGGCGTCGGCGATCGGCGTCTCGGGGTTGCCGTCCACCGTGTTGACATAGCGCGGCGCGAGCGCGCTATCGCCCGAGAAGTCGAGGTTCGACGAGAGGTAGGCGAACTGGGCGCCGACCCATGCACCGGACGGCGTGAAGGCGTCGCGGAAGACCGTCGAGCCGAGGTCGAACTCATGGTTGCCGATGGTCGAGGTCTCGACACCGAGTGCGTTCAGGATCGCGATGTCGGGACGCGCGGCGGCCGTGGCGCCGATGCCCGGCACACTGTTGAGCGAGGGATCCGCACCGGCATTGACGAACGGGCCCGGCAGGAAGTTGTCGCCGCCCGACACGATCAGCGTGTTGCCGTAGTCGCCGTCGAAGGCATCGACCAGCGCCGCTAGGTTGGGAGCGGTGTCGCCGGCCAGCAGACCCGCCTCGCCGTCGGAGAGATGCAGGAGCTGCAGGGTGAACGGCGCCGGCGGGTTGACCTCGAAGATCGTGACGGTGCCACTCACCTCGTTGCTGCTGACCAGCAGGTCCTTGCCGCTGGGCGAGTCCGCTGCCGGGATGAACAGCAGGCCTTCGGGGCTGAGGTCGCCGGCATTGGAGGCGGCACCGGCGTAGCTGACATTGGCCGGATCGGTGATGTCGAAGGCCAAAGTGATGTTCGAGCGCTCGAGGGCGACGAAGGCGTAGGTCTGGCCGCCGACGACGCCGATGGTGATGCCCTCCGGCTCGGCGCCCTTGTCGTCGCTGCGCGTGTCGTCGAACAGATCGGGGAATTGCTCGACGATGATGCGCTCGATCACGTCGGCGCTGTCGAACACGCGGTTGCCCGCCGAGTCGACGATGGAGAATGACCGGCCGCCATAGGTCAGGATCTGGTCGATGTCGCCATCGCCGTCCGTGTCGCCGCGCAGGCCCGGAGCGTTGGAGACGGTGTGGCGGCCGAGCTCCCCGTTTTCCTTCAGTGCGGCCTCGTCGGGGAACAGCGCGTCGTCGAGATCGTAGGCGTCCGAGCCGACGCGGATGGTCTCGTTCGGGTCGAGGAAGTCGTCGCGATTGTCACCCTCGTTGGCCATCACGTAGAAGGCCTGGCCGCCCACCGAGTAGCTGGCGATGGCGTCCGGCATGTACATGCCGAACAGGTGCGAGTCGGTGATCGGGTTGGCCGACGTCGTGCCATTGGGGCCGTCGCGGTCGCTGACGTCGATCTGCAGGCCGGTCCAGTCCTTGAGGCCGAGCGGCACGATGTCAGTGAAGGTCGCCGTGGCGAGGTCGAGGATGGCCACCGCATTGGCCTCCTGCAGGGTCACCATCGCCTTGGTGCCGTCCGGCGAGATCGCGATGTATTCGGGCTCGACATCCATCGAGACCGACCGGCCCTCGAAGATGCGCACGCCTTCGGCGCGCAGCGCGTCCTCCTGGCCATTGAAGCTGTCGAAGGTCGCGGTCTGGACCGTGGCTGCGGCGACGCCATTCGTGATGTCGATGATGCTGACCGAGCCGGGAGCGTTGTCGGTGCCGTCGACGGCGACCTCGCCCTCGTTGGCCACCAGGATCTTCTTCCCGTCGGCGGTGAAGACCAGCATGTCGGACAGCGAGCCGACATTGACCGAACCGATCAACGAGTGGTCGGCGGCGTTCAGGAACACCACCTTGCCCGGCATTTGCTTGTCGGCGGCCGGCAGGGCGACGGCCACGATGCCATTCTTCACCGCGACGCTGGTGATATCGGTGGTGGCGAAGCCCAGGGTCTTGAAGTCGACCGTGGTGATCAACGTGGGCGCCTCGGGATCGGACAGGTCGACGACCTGCAGCCCGACGTTCGAGGTCGTGAACAGGCGGTCGCTCCCGGCATCGAAGGCCGAGATTTCCGCGCCGGCCAGGGTGAGCGAACCCGCGACTTCGAAGGAGATCTCACCGGTCGGCGTGGTCGAGACCGGGGACGACATGTCGAAGCTGGCTACCAGGGCATCATGGTCGCTGGCCTGGTTGGCGAATTCGGCGTTGATGTGAACGATGTCGTACTGCGCATTGGCGCGGGCGGCATCGGTCACGTACATCTGGTCGAGCGACTGCGAGTTGCCGTCGAAGACATAGTCGTAGCGCTCGTCGACCGGCAGCATGTCGGCCATCGAGTCGAGCACGGCGGAGCCGCCCACCGTGTATTCCGGCAGGGTGTTGGCGTCCGCGCCGTCCTGATAGGTGGCCGTGCCCTGGAGGACCGCCATCGGCTCCTCGAACTCGAATTCGTTCAGATCACCCGCCACCACGACGCGGGCGTCCGAATTGGCGGCCAGCAGCGAGTCGACGAAGGTGTTGACGGCCTGCGCCTGCTCGGCGCGCGCATCCTCGGCCGAGTCGAACGGCGGCTGGGTGCCCATCAGCGCCCCGCTGCCCGACTTCGAGGAGAAGTGGTTGTTGACGATCGTCATCGTCTGGCCGTTGAAGGTGAAGTCCGCGACCAGGGGCGGGCGCGAGGCGAAGAAGGGATGGTCCGCCGCTGCATTGCCGCCGACGACGGTCGTGGCTGCGCCGTTGGCATCGATGGTGCGCAGCGAGCTTTCGATCAGGTCGACGCCGCGGTCGACGCGGTAGAGATAGGCATTGCGGATATTGCCGCCGGGCTCGCCGCCGTTCAGGTCGTCGCCGATGAAGGGATTGTCCTGGAAGGCGTACTGCACCGTGCCGCCCGAGGCGGCGTTGATGGCGTCGACCAGCATCTGCAAGGTGGTCGAGGCCGAGGTGACGCCATCGTTGGTCGGGCCGTTATTGTCCTGCGCCTCCTGCAGGCACAGGATGTCCGGCGCCTTCAGGTTGTTCACGATCTGCTGCGCCAGCGCGCCGAACTTTGCAGCGCCGTCGGCGGGGTCGAGGTTCTCGATATTGTAGTTGGCGACGGTCAGGCGGCTGGACGTGCCCACGAGCGACGTCGTCTCGGGCGCGAGCGTGCCGGGCGACGTCACGGTGTAGGCCTCTGTCGCCACCACCTCGTACTGGCCGAACGCGTAGCTCACGACACCCTTGATGTCGCTGAGCTGGGCACCGACATTGACGCCCGGGGTGACGAAGCCGGCGAGGATGCCGCTGTCGTCGTCGATCTGGATGCGCTCCGGGTTGAAGTCGCCGCCCACCGTGTTGGTGTTGCCGAACGACGGATCGCCGCCGGTGACGATCACGCCGCCATTCGCGCTCGGGCTGTTGGTGTTCAGGCCGTTGGCGGGATCGTCGTCGTTGTCGACGATGGTGAAGATCTCGCCGAAGCTGTTGGTCGGGCTGACGGCGACCGGCGCCTTGACCGTGACCACCATGCCCTCGAGGGCCTCGTAGAAATCGATGCCGTCGTTGACCGGATCGAAGGTGGTGAGGCCGTCATCGTCGAGATTCGAGGTCGGCGGCTTCAGACCGGCGCTGCCGCCGATCTGCACGGCCGTGATAGCCGGGCCGACGCCCATGTCGGTCACGACCGGGGAGGTGAGCTCGGTGATCGAGAGGCTGCCCACGGGAGCACCGGACGGGATGAATTCCGTCACGGTGCCCTGTACCTCGACGAGGTGGCCCTTGGTGACCGAGGGCGCACCGCCGGTGAAGACGAAGATGGCGTCCGACGTCGCGGCATTGCCGTCGCCGGCGGCGTCCTGGATGTAGAAGCCGTTGCTATCGATGGCCGTCACCACGCCGCGGGTCGTCACGGTCGTGCCGGCCAGGGCCGACTGATGGCCGGCGCCCTGGATGGTGTAGATGCCGGTGAGTGCGGGCGGCGGAGCGGCGGTGGCGAAATCGAGCGCGTTGGCCGCAATGCCCGCGAAGTCGTTGCCGGCCATGTCCTCGATGGCGCCGGCCGCCACGACCACATCGTAGTGGGTGCCGGACGCCAGGTCGGTGGCGAGGTCGATCTTGACCTGATTGCCGGTGATGGTGACGGTGCCGTCTGCATCGTTGGTGCCCATCGTGATGGTGCGCACGTCGCCCGCGCCGTTCGTGATGGTGATGTCGCCAGTGCCGGCCTTCACGGCCTCGCTGAAGTTCAGGACGATGTCGGCGGAAGCCGCCACGCCCGTGCCATTGTCGGCGGGAGACGAGGAGGACAGCGTCGGTGCCGTCGTGTCGGCGACGGCGGCGATCTGACCGGGCGAACCGATCTCGGCCGCGTCACCCGCGGCAACGTGCGCGCCGTTGACGCCGGTTGCACTGAGCTGCGAGATCGGCGTCGGTGCGCCGGTCGCACCAGACGTATTGTCGAACGTCGCATAAGACGGGCCGCCGGGGGACGCGCCGAAAGCCACGGTCGCCTGCAGAGCGCCGGCGCTGTTGTAGAGGTTCACGGCATCGCCGCCGGTTCCGAGACCGACCCCGCTGCCGCCGTAGCTGCCGATCTGCAGGTTGGCAGGCGGGTTCGAGCCGAACCAGGTCGACAGGAAGGCTGCCTTCTTGGCCGCGAAATCCGCGGCATTGGCGACCTCGAGGAAGATCACCGACTCGCCGGCGCCGATGGAGGTGACGCCGCTCAGCGCCACCGAGGCCGCGAACGAACCTGAATTGTCGTCCATCTTCCAGCCGGTGATGTCGACGGCGAAGGCACTGCTGTTGGTGACCTCGAACCAGTCGACCGCCAAGGCAGCGGGGCTGTTTCCGCTCGACCAGGGCGCCACTTCCGAGATGAAGACCTTGCCGACCGTGCCCGGCGAGCCGATCTCGTTCGCATCGCCGGAAGCGACGAAGGCCGAGTGCACGCCCGCTTCGCTCAGATCCGAGACCGCCGTGTTGTTCAGGCCGACCGAATTGTCGAACGTCGGGAAGGACGGGCCGGCAGGCGAAGCCCCGAAGGTGATGCCCGTCTGAAGGACGCCTGCGGCGTTGTAGATGTTGACCGCATCGCCGCCCGTGCTGAGGCCGACGCCGCCGCCGCTGTAGCTGCCGATCTGAAGGTTGGCGGGCGGGTTGGAGCCGAACCAGGTCGCCAGGAAGGCAGCCTTCTTGGCCGCGAACTGTGCCACATCGGCGACTTCGAGGAAGATCACCGACTCGCCGGCTCCGATGGAGGTGATGCCGCTGAGTGCGACCGCCGAGGCGAAGCTCGCCGAGCTGTCGTCCATCTCCCAGCCGGTGATGTCGATGGCGCTCGTGCCGCCATTGGTGATCTCGAACCAGTCGGCCCCCAGCGCAGCGGGGCTGTTTCCGCTCGACCAGGGTGCCACTTCCGAGACGTAGAGGGTCGGCGCGACGGGACCTTCGTTCACGATATCGGTGAGATTGAGCGTGAACGACGCGGTCGCGTCCGGCGAATCGCCCAGGACGGCGTCATCGACGTTGACCGTGACCGAGTAGCTCGACTTTGCTTCGAAATCGAGGGTCGTGCCGGCCTTGATGTACAGGCCGTTGCTGTCGACCTCGAAGAACGCGGCGTCGGCGCCGGTCACGGTCAGTTCGTTCGTTCCCAGCCCGTCGTCCGTGACGGCCACATCCGCCACCTTGATCCGGGCCGTCGTGTTGGAGTTCTCCGGCAGCGTGTTGGTCTGGTTGTTCAGGGCGACGACGGTCGGCGCCTGGTTGGCGGCCGACGACGGCGCATAGATCCAGATCTGCGGATGATCGAAGTCGCCACCGCCATTTTCGCTGACGACATACAGATTGCCATCACGATCCATGGTCAGGCCCTCGTGCTGCTGGGCCGGGACCGACAGCGGATTGCCTGGATTGGAAACGATGGTGAGCGAGCTGTGGACGTTGCCGGCGCGGTCGACGTTGACGATCTTGCCGTCTTCCTGGCTCAGCACGAGCAGGTGGCTCGCCTGCGACGTTCCATTCAGGGACGGCAGGTTCGACAGGGCGAAGACGTCGGCGAAATCAGCCAGGCCGGCCAGAGCCGGGTCGAAAAGATTGACGGAATTCTCGGTGCTCGCCGAGCCGTTGGTGGCGGTGCCGGCGACGAAGTCGATGGCGGTCTGGAAAATTCCCTCCGGACCCGACTCCTTGACGAAGATGAATCCGCCGGTCGAGGGGTCATAGGTGAGGCCTTCGAGGCCGATATTCTGGACAAAGGTGCCGAGGTCGACGGTTCGCGCGTCGCCGCGTTGGAGCACGGTGCCGGCGGCGTAGGTGAACTCGACCGCCTGCCGGTCGCGCTCTTCCGTCATCACGAACTTGCCGTTGCCGATGTAGGTGATCCCCTCCGGGTCGTAGAACGCGGTGCCTTGCGGGCTGCCGCCCGGCGCCAGGGTCATCGAGTTGATCAACTGCCCGGTCTTGCTCACCTGGACGACCGAGGTGCCGCCGTCGCCGACGACGAACAGCGTGTCGGTGTCCCAGTTGTACGTCACGCCCGAGACTTCCTGGGCGAGCACGCTGCCGGCGGGAGCGTCGGTCCGCGTCGGCTCCGGCAGGTCGTATCGCCCAACCAGGACATAGGTCGAGAGATCGATCGGCGTGTTGGCGGCGGTGCTGGAGATGTGGATGTCGTCGATGCCTACCCATTCGTCGTTGCCGCCGGCGTTGATGGTCGCGACGCGGACTTCGACCTGCGCCTGGTTGTTGGCGTTGGCCGGCAGAGTCAGGTCGACGGCCGTCACCTGCGTGGCCGTGCCGCCGGTCGTCACGTCGGCGAAGTGACCGGCCGGGACTTCCATCCAGGCACCCGCCGCGCCGATTCGGTACTGCACGGTGAGGGGCTGGACCGCATCATCGCTCGATCCGTCGAGATCGCGAGCGTTGAACTGGACGCGGACATCCTGCCGGCCGGTGGCGTCGAGATAGAAGATCAGCTGGGGCGCGGGCGCCGAGCCCGATCCGTTGAGTGCAACGGTCGGGTTGGGAATGTTGACGAATTCGGTGACGCCACCGGTGGTGAACGTGTCGGGGTTGCCGACTGCGTTGGCATTGACGTCGACCTCCCCGTCGGCCTTGTACCCCATGATGCTCGGCACACCCGACCAGTCGTCGCTGGTCGCGATCTGACTGCCGTTGCTCCAGTTCTGCGTGAGGTTGCCGGAAGCGAGCGAGTGATATGAGGTCGACATTGATTGCAGCTCCTCGTTAACGAACGCCGCCGCCACCCGTTGAGCAGGCATGGCTCCGCCCTTCCCCGAACCGCAGATTGCAGTTCGGCGCCGAAGGAATGGCGCCGGCAGAAAATCTCCTGCGATTTTTCTAGGAGCGCTCGTTTACGAGTTGATGTCACACGTTGTGCGTCGTGTAGATTTTCGCGCGGAATCTTTTTAAAGATTTGTGCAATCTTTGTTGCGACGCATGCGAAGCGAGTGTGATGAAAGTGACGAACAAGAGCGTGGCGATCGGCATCATCGGCGCCGGCATCATGGGCGAGCGATTGCTCAATGCGATTCTTCAGCAGAGTCCCGATCTGCTCCATGCCTGTGGCATCTGGGATCCCTCGCCTGAAGCGATGCAACGCATGGCGCGAAACTTTCCGGAGGTGCCGCGCCTGTCCGATGCGGCTTCGGTCATCGCGGCGAGCGACTGTATCTACATCGCCTCGCCACCGGCCTCGCATCTCGGCCACGCACGCGCGGCCCTCGCCGCCGGCAGGAGCTTCTTCGGCGAGAAGCCGCTGTCCGTTGACGTGGCAGACGCACGCGCTTTCGTGGCAGAGGCCGGCACAAGGGGCGCCGTGAATTTCCCCTTCGCCTCCTCCTTCGCCGTGGCGGCGCTCCGGGACTGGATCGGCAAGGGCGAAATCGGCGCGCCGCGGCACCTGGAGATAGAAGTGGGCTTCAAGGTCTGGCCGCGCCCCTGGCAGGCCGATGCCGTTGCCTGGCTCGACGGGCCGATGCAAGGCGGCTTCACACGCGAGGTCGTCTCGCACTTCCTCTTCCTGGCGCGGCGTCTCCTCGGGCCGCTGCACGGGCTGGATGGCCAGGCGTTCTTCACGGACCCGGGCAAGTCGGAGCGGCGCATCGCGGCCACGCTGCGCGCCGGCGACCTGCCGGTGACGCTCTCAGGCGCGGTCGGCGCGACGGCGAAGGACGATCACAATGTCTGGATGCTGGAGGGCGACAGGGGTGCCGTTCGGCTCTGCGACTGGTCGATCGCGGAGCGGCGCCTGCCCGACGGCACCTGGCAGCCCGCACCGGACGCCATGCCCAACGAGCGCGCCCGTCCCCTCGCCCTCAAGCGGCAGCTCGAGGGCGTGGCGAAGCTGGCGCGCGGCGAGGCCCATCACCTTGCGACGCTCGAAGAGGCGCTCGACGTTCAGGAGATCGTCGAGGGGATACTTGCCGGTCGGTTGGCGCCTCACCGCGGATAGAAGGTCGATCCGTAGTCGAAGGTGATTTCCTCGCCCGCCGCGATGCCTTCTATTCCCGCCACGAGCCAGATCCTGCCCTCGTCGCGCAGGATGAAGGCGTTGGGCTTGCGGCGGCGGTGGTTGGCGTAGCGCGCCTCGTTGCCCTTCGAGGCGCCGTCGATATTCACGTTCTTTCCCAGCTCGAATATGCTGTCGGCGCCTTCGGCGATTCTGGCCAGCGCGATCCGGTCGGGAATCCGCTCGCCCTTGTATTCGATGATCCTGGTGCCCCATGGAATCTCGTCCACGGCGAAAAGGCCCTGGCCATGAATGCCCGACTTCCTCACCGCTACCTTGGCCACGCGTCGCGACTCCTGCTCCAGAGGCAGAAGAATACATGAAATTGATCGGCCACTGCGACTATTCGAGTTTGTTTGCCGTCGATGTTGGCCTATGCTTGCGACGCTTGGGGTAATTTGCTGCCTTCTCTGGGAAGATTGATGGACCTGACCGCACTCATCGGTGCGCCCCCATCCGGAAGCGTTCGTCTGCGCGTTCGTTCCCCTGGAAGTGCGGCATGAAATTCCGCCTCCGCAACATCAGCCTTCGCCACCCGGTCTATCTGGCGGCCGGCTTCGTCTTTCTGGTCTGTTCGGCGCTCCTCGTCCTCAGCGCCACACGCGAAGTGGGATTGCGGCGCGACGCACTCAAAGCGGCTGAAGTGGATGTCGCCAACATTTCCCAGTCGCTGGTCCAGCACGCCCAGGACTCGTTCGACATAGCCGACAGCCTGATCATCGGCCTCGTCCATCGCCTGGAGACGGAAGGCACAGGCCCCGTTGCCACCGCAAGATTGCAGAGCGACATCAATTTCCGCAAGAGCGCGATGGGGCGAGTCCGCGGCCTCTTCGTCTACGATGAAACGGGCCGCTGGCTGGCGACGTCGGAGAACGTCGATATTTCTACCCTCAACAACAGCGATCGCGAGTATTTCAAGCGGCACCGGGAATCGCCGGACATGGGGCTGCTGATCGGAAAACCCGTCAAGAGCCGTTCGGGCGGACAATGGGTCGTGACCGCCTCGCGCCGGTTCAATCATACGGACGGTTCCTTCGCCGGCGTCGTGCTGGCGACCATCGACTCGAGTTACTTCGCGAATTTCTACAAGCGCTTCGACCTCGGCCCCACGGGCGTCATCGCGTTGCTGGACAAGGACGGCGTCGTCCTCGCGCGCAGCGTCGACAACGAGGGCTCCGTCGGTCGCGATCTGTCGAACTCTCCCCTCATCAGGGATCTCGAATCCCGGCTCCCGGCCAGCATCTACTATTTCAAGTCGAGTTTTGACGGCTCATGGCGCCTGGGCTTCTACAAGTTGAGCGACCGGTTTCCGGTCCTCGTCGTCGCCACGCAGGCAAAGGACGAGGTCCTGGCGCCCTGGCGCCAAGAAGCGACGATCCGAATGGCGCTCGTGCTTGGCTTGATTGCGCTGATCGCCGGTACAGGCTTCTACCTCGTACGCCAGTTGCTGCAGCGACAACGCATGGAAGCGGTGCTGACGGCCAAGGAGGCAGACTTCCGCCTGCTGGCCGAGGAGTCGAGCGACATGGTGATGCGCATCGGTTTCGATGAACGCATTCTCTACGTATCCCCCTCGTGTCTGCGGCTCCTCGGTTGGAGCGCCGAGCAACTGAAAGGGACGCTCGCCCTGGCCGGGGTCAGCCCCGAGGATGCGCCTCGCGTGCGGGAAATCGTCCAGGCCCTCAAGACGGGTCATGTCGAAGAAACCAGGATCACCTATCGGACACGGCACCGGCAGGGCGGAGAGATATGGCTGGAAACCGCCTTGCGGGCGACCCACGATCCGGACACCGACGAGGTCGACGGCGTCGTGGCGATTTCCCGCGACATGACGGAACACAAGGATCTGGAAGAGAAGCTGGCCATCATGGCCACTCAGGACGGCCTGACCGGCCTGGCCAACCGCCGCCATTTCGACGAAAAGCTGCAACAGGAATGGCGTCGTGCGGAACGCGACGGATTTCCCCTGTCGCTTCTGATGGTGGATGTCGATCATTTCAAGAAGTTCAACGACCAGTATGGCCATCAGGCCGGTGACGTCTGCTTGAGGACCGTCGCCAAGGCCATAGCGGCCGAAGCCCGGCGTCCCGCGGATCTCGCAGCCCGCTACGGCGGCGAGGAATTCGCGCTGCTGCTGCCGAATACGGACGAGGTTGGCTGCGCGAGCGTTGCCGTCCGCCTTCGCGAGGCCCTGCAAACCCTCGGAATACCGCATGCGATGAATCCGCCCACGAAGCGGGTGACATTGAGCGTGGGCGGCGCGACGGGCTGGCCGAATGCCGAGACTTCGAACAACTATGCATCGCTGGTCGCGGCAGCCGACCGGGTGCTGTATGCCGCCAAGCATTCCGGTCGCGACCGCTTCGTCATGTCGGGCGAGGTCGTCGCCTGGCGGGGCGCCGAAAGCGCCTAGAATTGCCCAACAGGTCAGCGCGGAATAGCTGATGTCGATCGACATCCTGACGCTTTATCTGCTGAATTTCGTGATCGGCCTCGTGATGGCCGGGATCTATTTTTTCTCCTGGTTTCATCATCGCGACATCCTGGGGATTCGCGGCTGGGCCACGGCGCTCGCGCTGGGAGCGGTAGGCTCCCTCGAACTCAGCCTGCGCACGAACAGCTCACCGATTGCGCTCGTCATCATGGCCAATTCGCTGGTCGTTGCCGCATATGCCACCGTGTGGATGAGCGTGCGCCGGTTCAATACCGGCGAGCGCGCCATCAACTTTGCCGTCATCCCCACGGCCCTCTTCGTTGTCTTCTATACGGTCACCCTGCTGAGCGGCGCCGACGTCAACGTGCGCGTCGCGCTCGGTTCCCTGGTGATCGCCATCCTGTCCGCGCTCTCCGGCTGGGAGGTTTTCCGGGCGCGGATCAGCGAACCGCTGAACAGTCGCATCCCGACGGCCATCGCGCTGATTCTCATGGCCCTCGCCATGATCGTGCGCACGGTCTTCTCGACCCTCAGCGACCCGCCCGAAGGCCCGACGACGCCCTTCTACGATCCGACCCAGGGCATAACGCTCCTCTTCAATACGATCTGCGTCGTCGCGATGACGCTCGGTTTCCTGATGATGGCCAACGAGCGCCTGCGGCACCATTACGAGAAACTGGCGGCGACCGACCAGTTGACGGGTCTGCCCAACCGCCGGTTCTTCCTCGAGATGGGAGAGCACCTGAGTGGCCCGGCCTGCGTGCTGATGATCGACCTCGATCACTTCTCCGAGGTCAACAGGGTGTTCGGCCATGCCGGCGGCGACCAGGCGCTCGTCGCCTTCGCCCGTCTCGCGCGCCAGCAGCTTCGCCCCGAGGACCTGATCGCCCGTTACGGCGGGGAAGAATTCTGTGCGTTGCTGCGTGACGTCGATGAGCCGCAAGCCAGGCAGATCGCGGAGCGGCTGCGCGCGGGCATCGCCGGAATGTCGATCGACGTCGACAACCGTTCCTTTCGCATCACCGCCAGCGTCGGATTGGCGAGGCTCGAGGGGGATCTGCAGGCCGCAATGCGTAATGCCGACGCGGCGCTCTACCGGGCCAAGGCCCTGGGTCGCGACCAGGTCCGGAGCGCCGACGAACCGGCCATCGCGCCCGCTTCATAGAGCGCGCGGCTCCATTGAAAGCTCAGTCCTTCGACCCCGGCGGCCAATACCGTCCGGCGCTCGCCATTCTTTCGATCCAGCCCGTCACCTGATCGGCGGGCATCGGCCGGGCGATCAGGAACCCCTGGGCGAAGTCGCAGCCGAACGCTTCCAGCGTATCCCACTGCTCCTGCGTCTCGATGCCTTCGCCCGTCAGAGTGACTTCCTCGCGCCTGGCAAGGGAGGCCAGCATCGCGACGATGTCCCGCCCCTCCTGGTCCCCGGCAACGCGAGTCATCAGGCCACGGTCCATCTTCAGGTCGGTGAACGGATAGTATTGCAGTCGCCCGAAGTCGGAATAGCCGACGCCGTAGTCGTCCATCGATATCCGCACGCCCGCCTCGCGCAAGCGCATCAGCAGGCCGCGCGCGACCGTCGGATCGGGTGCCCTCTCCGTTTCCGTGATTTCCAGGATGAGGGACCGCGGGTCCGCTCCCCTCGCCTGCAGCAGCTCGAGAATGTCGTCCGCCGTCTGCAGCGACACGAGGAAGAGCGCCGACACGTTGACGGACATGGAAAGCGGCAGCCCTTCGCGCTTCCAGGCGACCTGCTGCTCGACCGCCCTCGTCAGCACTTCCCATGTCAGCGGGATGATGGCGCCCGAGCGCTCGGCGAGACCGATGAATCCGTCCGGCCCGATCAGGCCAAAGTCGGGATGCTGCCACCGTACCAGCGCTTCGACCCGGGAGAATACGCGGTCCGGCATGGAGACGATGGGCTGATAGTGCACCTCGAGCTCGTCGGTTGGAATTGGGGAGAACTCGCGGGCGGCAAGGTCGGCGATCGTATTGTCCTTTTCGCGGGCCTCGAGCGCGCTCAACCGTGCCGCCAGGGCTGCAAAGGAAAGCGGCTTTGCGAGAACGCCGACGACATCCAGGCCGGCGCGAATGGCATTGCGTCGAATGGAATTGCGATCGGCCGCATCGATGTTGCCGACCAGGACGGTTCGGGGCCGCCAGCCGGCACTCAGGGTGGTGATGATCCTCTGGCATTGGGCGTGTCCGAGTTCGACGTCGAGGAACAGCCAATCGAAATGACGTCCCTGCAGAAACTCGGGCAGTTCCTCTGCCGAGCCGATGGCCCGGACGGTGAAATTGAGATTGATCGCCCATTCGACCAGCTCTGCCCGAAGCTCGTCGTCGCCGCTGGCGACCAGGGAACGGAACTTGCGCGACATCGAAGGGGCCTGATCAGGGTTGGCCAAGCAACATCCCCGGGACCGCGAACCGGCTAGGTGCGTTTTGCACGGGACGCTTCCTGGCCTGCCAGATTCGAGAGCAGCTTGAGACTGGCGGAATAGTAGTCGTCGTCGTCGCCGACGGTCGCAACCGGCGCCGGTCCGTTGGCCCCGTCGGCCACGAATTGCGTCACCGCGGCCACGGCCGCGTAACCGCCGCTGGACGGAAACGGCGCCACGGAACCGTCGTCGAGGTTGATCCAGGCCGGCGGGCGCCCTCCGAATCTCGGTGTCTTCCACGCCGTCACGAAGCGGCCGAGGCGGGAGGCCTGGTTGTTCCAGGCCAGGTAGAGCGGGATCCGTACGGCGTCGAACCCGAAATACGGCTTCCAGTCGTCGGCGACCCTGAAGACCTGCGGCCCGAACAGCAGCCAGTCCGGCGGGAGCTTGTAGTCGCCGAAGGCCGCATTGTCGCAAAGCCACAACCCGTCGGCCTCGAGGCGGCGCCATTTTGCCCGCTCGCCCGCACCTTCGGAAAAATCGTGGATCGCCGACCAGACATAATAGGAAAGATTGACCACGTAGCGACTGCCGCGGGCAAAGCCCTGAACGCCCGGCAACAGGATCAGTCGCCCCTGGAATTCGACCGCAAGTCGCTCGAGGATCGCGGACTGGATACGCCGGGACGGCTGCAACCAGCGCGGCTCGTTCCACTTCGCCGCGGCGCGCATGAGTGCCCAGGCGATCAGGATGTCGCCGTCGGCCGCGTTGTTCTTGTCCGGAACGGGATCTTTCGCATTGGGCGACCAGCGCCAGGAAAAGAGACCGTCACCCCGCTGCAGGGACTTCGACGTCCAGTCCCAGATCTTCGCGAAGGTCTCCTTGTCGTCGTAGCTCTGGGCAAAGAGAAGTCCCCAGCCCTGGCTCTCGGAATGGCTGACATTGTTGTTGCCGCTGTCGATCACCCGCCTGTCGTCGACGATGAACCGGCGCCTGAAGGTCTGCCAGTTCTGATCCGCCCGGGCGGCCGTGGGACAGAGCGAAAGCGCCGCAAGTCCGGCGCCCGTTTTCAGGAGCCGCCGGCGCGTTCCACCCGGCACCCGATCCCGGTCCATGGCTACAAGCCAGACCGTTCGTAACGAAAGACCAGTGGCGGATAGGGTCCGCTGCCGCGTTCGGCGAGGCGCATCGAGAGGCCCGGGCGTGCCGCGTCCTGGGTCAGCCAGCCTTCCAGAAGCGCTTCGAGGATGGCGGCGAAGGCCGTCTGCGCTTCGACGCTTTCCAGGTACGGATAGCCGATGACGACGAATTCGAGCGCCTTCTCGGCCTCGTAGATATCGAGCTGGCCCCAGTCGAGGGCCTGCAGGCCGGCATTCATCGCCGCCTTGAGATCGGCGAGCGAATTGGAGACCGGAATAGGCTGCTGCTTGGCAATGGCGGAGCCGGCACCGGCCAGGATGCGCAACGCCTGCTCGTCCCCGGCGACCTGCGAGAGCGCCGTCGCCAGCCCTTCCATGAGACTCCCCAGCGGCGCCGGGCGTGAGCGCCGGGCGGCAATTCCAAGGGTCATCGCATCGAATGAATTGTTTGCGGGGCGGACAGCCATCGAAGGTCCGTTCTGAAGCAGAGCTAGTTAAACGAGCTTCTCAGGAATAGCAGAATTGTGCCCTGGTCGTACTGATATGCATTGTCGAAATTGGCCTTGGCCCCGATCGACGTCCGCTCGGTTGCAGCGTATTCGAAGCCCAGTCGCAGGCCGAAGGCAATGCCCGTGTTGCTCTGCGCCGGGAAAATAGGCGCAAACGCCGCAGCACCGGTCGTGGCCAGGACGTTCGCCGCGTTCTGGAAGTAGTAGTTGGTGGGGAAGAACAGCGCCGAACTCTGCTGGATGCTTTGCACACCAAGGGTGGCGCCGACATTGTATTTGAACTTGCCGGAAGTCTCCGTCCAGTCGACGGGGAAGGTCAGGCTGTAGAAGCTCTGCGGACTGAAGTAGCCGCCCTGGCCATAGGTGAAATAACTGAGGTTCTGGTTGTAGCTGAGGTAGGTCGCGGAGATTCCGACCTTGAGCTCCTGGTCCTCGTCCTTGATGGGCCGGAAATAGGCGCCCGCGGTGAACTCGTAGGACTGGTTGCTCGCGACGTTCGTGCCCGTGTAGTAGCCGTAGGAGAACTTCGTATAGATGCCCAGCGAGGTATCGTCGTAGCTGATGATCGCTTCGCCGCCGTTGCGCGTCACGCCACCCCAGGTCAGGCCGGTGATGGGATCGGTCACGCCGGCATAGGACAGCACGGAATCGGTGACCGACCGGCGCGATGCCTCGAGCTTCAGGTTCATCTTGTCGCCCAGCGGCTGGTTCCAGGCGATGCCGCCGACGATGGTGGTGAGCGGGAAGCCGAGCGGCGTGCTGCCGACGTCGATGGAGAGACGTCCCCAGTCGAGCCCCATGCCGAAGGCGATGCCCGTGGCCTGCGCATTGTTGGGCTGCAGACCACCCGCCAGCCCGGCGATCGCATTCGCGCCATAGCGCTGCAGGGTCGACAGGTCGCCCCCGATGGTACCGGCGTTGATCGTCACCGGCATGATCGTCGGAACCAGCGCGGCATTGCCGATGGGAATACGGGCCTTGATCGGCACGTTGATCTCATTGATGCGGCCGAGGCCCGATTCGCCGGATCGGCCGCGGAAGCCGATTCCGCCATCGACGATGATCGCCGTGGATTTCTTCAAGGAGTTGAGCTCGCGCTCGATCTCGCGGCTGAGGGGATCGTTGTCGCTCATCGAACCCGACGGCGCGCCCGGCGTGCCCGGCAGCGGCGGCGGCGTCATCGCGGTCGCCGACGTGTTCGCGCTGCTCTCGCCACCCGGCCGGCGCAACGGCACCAGCGGATTCTGCGCCACCAGGACGGGCGGCGCGGCGCGCACCGGCCCCGCCTGCGCCGTCAGCACGGCCGGCGTCGCCAGCGACGGCCGGTCCAGCGACATCACCTCGGCCCGATTCGGCGCGCCATCGGTATTGGTGACCGAAGCCTTCTTCGCCGCGACCCGTCGTTCGAATTCGGCCATGAACTCGGCATCCGTGCCCTGGCCGTCGGGTCGAAGCGACGCCACCGGCGTAGCGGTGTCCGCGTTCACGCCACCGGCTCTCGGCGCCTCGACGGCCGCACGCTGAATCACGGGCTCGGCGGCCGGCGCGGGCACCGGCGACGGAACCAGTTCGGTCTGACCCAGGCCGCGGTTGAGCTGCTGGGCCGTCTCGAGGGCGCGCTTGGCGCCCGTCGAATCACCCTGCGCGCGCAGCAGGCGCGACTGGACCATGTAGAGGCGCGGATTCTGCGGCTGCAGGCGCAACGCTTCGGCCATCCAGACGTCCGCCCGCTCATAGCGCCGGAGATCGATGGCGATACTCACGGCTTGCTGGAGCGTATCGGCATCCGCCGGCGAGGACACCATGATGCCGTCGAGGACCTGGATCGCCTGCTCGCCGAAGTTCGAATCCTTGTAGACCCGGGCCAGCGCCAGACGCGCGCCGACGCTGGGCGATGGGCCGGAGACATAGGGCAACAGCACATCGTAGGCAGCCGTCACGTTCTTCTGCGTGCGCAGCCGGTCGGCCTGCTGGATGGCCAGCGACTCCTGGAGGTTCGCCACGTCGCGGCCGCCGGTGTTCTTGGAGATGCGCGCCAGCAGCGTGCTGGCCTCGGCGTCCTGGCCGGCCTCCGACGCGGCGTAGAACATCGTGCGCAGCGTATCGGCGCTGAGGTCGTTGCGGGCCGAGAGGCGGCGGACGACCGCCATCGACTGGGTGCGATCGCCGACCTTGGCGAGGGCCAGCGCCGCATTGGCCTGCTGCGACGGCGTCGCGTTCGGGGCGTTGGCGCGCGATGCCAGGGTGGCCCGCGCGCCGGTATCGCCCGCCTTCGCGGCGGCGATCAGCTGATCGGTGTCGCCGGCGTTGCGGAGATCGTTGCGCAGCGTGTTCATCCGCGCCGAGCGCTGGTTGACCGGAATCCGGTCGAGCAGGGCCACGGCCTCGCCCGTGCGCGATTGTTCGGAATAGTAGACGGCGGCCGCGTAGATGCTTTCCGGACGCCCGCTGGCAACCAGTTCGTCGATCAGCGCCTGCGCTTCGGCAACCCGGCCCCTCTTGGCCAGGAACTTCGCGAGGTCGTAGCGGATCCACGGGCTGGAGGAGTCCATGCGCATCGCGTCGCGATAGAGCTGCTCGGCCCGTTCGGGCTGCGAACGCTCGAGGCCGGTTGCCTGGACCCGGAGGCGTTGCGCGGCCTCCTGGGCACCGTCGGACTGGATGCGGTTTCGGATCGCCGGATCGACATTGGCGACCAGCGGCTCGCTCTTGGTGTCGCGTCCCTGGGCGGTCAGCACCTGATAAAGGCCTGCCACGGCTTCCTTGTTGCCCGGATCGCGGGCGAGGGCATCGCGATAGTAACCCTCGGCCTCGCGCTGCTTGCCCTGGCGGCGCAGCAGGTCACCCATCAGGGCCTGCGCCATGCCGCGCTCCTTAGGGGTGCCGGTATGGTCGGCCAGCGGCCGGAGGATCTTCTCCGCCTGGGCGAAGTCGCCCCGATCGCGCAACGCGACGGCTTCGCGATACGACATCCAGAAGTTTGCCGACTCGAGCGCCTGCATCCATTCGGCCGCCCGGCTGGGCGCCATCTTCATGGCCTTGTCGAGCTGGTCCCGCGCATCCGCGAAGCGTTCCTGCCGCAGACGCACGATGCCGATGCCGGCAACGGCATCCGCGTTGTTGGGATCCGACTGAAGGACCCCTTCGAAGCGCGCAACGGCCTGGTCGTTCAGGCCCTGGTCCGAAAGCCGGTAGGCTTCGATGATGGCCGCCCCGATCGGATCCTGGCGCACCGGCCTTTGCGAGTCGGTCAGCCTGTCGCGCACGACGGTGTCGCCGGGGAATCGCTGGAGATAGGATTCGAAGAACGGCTTGTCCTGCGGCCCGACCGTCAGCCACAGCATGCCCTGGCGCATGGCCTCGAACGACGCCTGCCCGACGGCCGGATCGCTCGCCAATTCCGCCAGCAGAACAATGCCTTCGCGCCGTGTCTGCTCGTTGTAGGTGAGGATGCGGGCGTAAGCGAATTTGGTCCGGGAGGTCGCATAGCTGCGCTCGGCCAGAGCCTTGAGCCGCAGGCGCGCCTCATCCCAGCCCGTGCCCGTGCCTGCCAGTGTCTCGTAGTACTCGACGGCGAGGTCGAAGGGCGGCGGACCGCCGCGGAATGCCCGCTGGTACATCGCAATGGCGCGATCGTAAGCGCCGGCCGCGGCAAGGCGGCGAGCTTCGGCCAAGGCGACCTCGTCGGTCTGGCCGACCGCCATGGCGCGCTCGAGTTCCGTCGCCCGCGCGTCGCGGGGATCGATCTGCCGAAGGCGCGCGATCGTCGCGCGGACCTGCTCGAAACGCTGGTTCTGCAGCTCGATCGAGCCGAGCTGGAACAAGGCTTCGGTATTGTCGGGCTGGCTTTCCAGGATCTTGCGCAGCGACTGCGCGGCGAGGTCCGGGCGATTGCGCTCCCGCCACATCGAGGCCTGTTCGAACAGCAGGCCGTAGATCGACGAGGATGAAGGATCGGCCGTCGTCGGCGGCGCTGCCAAGGCCTGGCCTGAAGCGGACAAAACGACGACCGCGCTGGCGAGAACGCTGGTCAGTCCCCCGCTACGCTCCGAACGCCTCGTCCTTCTCATAAGACCCCAAACTCAATCAACTTCTGTCGGACAACGTCCGGGTAAGAAGCCGGTTAGCCCTGTGCGCCGAGAACCGTTCAATCGTAACCGCGAAGATCAATATAACACAAATCACGCAAATGAATGCAGCCAGTTCAAAAGATCCCGCAAGCCACTGAATTCGCCACCAAATCGGCAATCCGCCGACGAATTTCCTGATACCTGACGTGTAGAATTCGCCCTTACCGCTTGAAAGGTAATAGAAATCGCCCTGCACGTTCGCCGCCATCTCTGGATCGCCGAGACGGCTGCTCATTTCCACGAGGGCGGCCGGCTGGGTGCTGCCGACCATGACCACCAGCCGGTCCTCGTTGAGCGGCGACCAGAAGCTGGACAGGTAAGCGAACGGTTTGCCGAGATTGGCCTTCGCCAGTTCCGGGGCCGCGCCGCGATAGTATGGCGCTCGCGGATCGGTCGGCTGGAACTGACGCTGCAGGAAGCTGAGGCCGGGCGCCGCCGTGACGCTGGTCGGCGCGATGCGGACCGAGTTGTGGGACTCCCACTGCGTGAGCAATGGCTGGTTCGAGTTGAGACCGATGACGATGAGGTCCCGATCGGCCACCGACTCGACCTTGGCCGCATCGACCACCTCATAGCGGGTCGGCACGACGCCCGTCGCGTCGGCCATCATGCCCAGCAGGTTCAGGAGCGACTGGACTTCTTCCGGCGACGACTTCTCGGGCATCACGAACGCCGTGGTCGCGAGGTCGGCATAGCGGGTGAACGGGAAGCCGGCATTGGCGAACAGCGCCAGGTTCGGAAAAGCGGCGAAATGGGCGACGCGGCTGAGATCGATCGTCGAGTCGGGATCGATGCCGGTGCGGTCGCTCCAGTCGAGCATTTCGCAATCGGCGTCCGCCTTGGCCCGCAATTCGAACAGGAAATCGAGATGGTTCTGGCTGGCGAGCTGGAAGCCCGGGAGCAGCACCTGACTGACGCGGTCCTCGGCGTTTCCAGGGAACAGCCATTCCTTCAGGCGCGACAGCACCTTCAGCTTGGGCTCGAGCGGTATTTCGCCAACCGTGCGCTGGTTGAGGTCGACGAAGACACGCGAATTTCCGGGATCGACCCAACTGTCGTCGGCGCGGCGGATGTGCACGTACATCTTGCCGCCCGAAAGGGCGCCGAAGAAAAGGTCGGGCGCGGTGCGGAAGGACACTTTGGGCGAATCGATGAGGCGACGGCCGTTTATGGCACCGCCATCGGCCAGTTCGCCGAGCCGCACCGGGCGATTGCTCGGAATCCATTTCGGCGCGTCGTAGGCCCGCCGCGGCGACGGCAACGGCTCGTTGGCGGCCGACCAGCCACCGCTCAGGCGCGAGGTGGATGTCGCCAGGGTGGCCGCGGCAGTCTGTAGTTGCTCGGCATTGTCGCCGATGACCAGCAACAGTTTGCTGTCGACCTGCGAGGGGTTGGCGACGACCGCGACCCGCGGGCCTTCACCGGGAATGGCTGCAACGCCCGGCGGATAGTGGCCGTCCAGGACCAGGGCAACGGCATTGCTCGCCGGCAGCCCGGTATACTGCACCGGGAACGATGCCCCCTTGTTGCCGGCGATCAGGCCGAAATATCCGGCAACCATACCGGCTGCCTGCAGCACCCCGGGCTCGGGATCGAGCGGCAGCACGAACGGCAGGCTGAGCGGCAGCGGATCCTTGGGATCGGAGAAGGGGCGCGGCAGCGAGGCCAGGTCGTCGGCGATCGGCAACCGCGTGGTGCTGAGATAGATGAAGGTCGCAGGCTCGATGTTCACCCAGACCGCCCGGTCACGGTCGAGCTTGCAGGCGTTCGCCCCCTGCCCTTTCAGCGCGAAACGGAACTGCAGGCGGTTGTCGGTCGACAGCAAGGCCGGCGTGAAGGTGAAATCGGCGCGCGCTTTCGGTCCAGCCGCCTTGCCCAGTGCAACAGAGCCGATCGGCTCGTTGTTCAGGAACACCTGAAGCACGCCGTCGTCGCGGGCGACGGCATTGGAATAGCTGAAGACGAGGCTGATGCGCGCGGCGACGAAGGCGTCGTCCTGGCGGGTCGTGAAGACAATGCCGGTCTCGGCCGCGGCGCCATCGAGGTGAAGGGCCTTGCTCCGCAGGTCTCGCAGCCGGATGAGCTGGCTGCGACCGTCCGCGGTTCCGGTGAATATCGGATAGTTCGCCATCGGCGGCGATGAGGGCGTCGGCAATATGTCGGGCCGGTTCGGGCCGGGCGGCGGGACGGGCGTTGCCGTGACGGCCGGCGCGGCGGGCGGAAGGGTCGCCGGCGGCAGCGGTGCCACCGTGGGAGCTGGCGCTATGGGCGCTGCGGGCACGGGAGCCGGCGCCGGCGCGACCGCTTGTGGCAGTGGAGCGGGCGCGGCCGGCGGAAGTGCCTGCGGGGCGGCCGGTCTCTGGGCGCCCGCCGGCACGGGACTGGCGGGTGCGGGCGCTCCAGGAATGGTTGGCGGCACGATGGGCGTTGCCACGTTCGCCGGCGGCATCGGCGTGGTCGTCGGCAGCGGTGCCTGCGGCCGCTGCGCGTCCGGGGGCGGAATGACGGCGACGCCCGACGGAATGGATGGGAAGCTGGAGGGCAGCTCGAACTTCGGCGTGATCTGGGTCGGCTGGGTGAGCTGGACAGTCGGCGTATTCGCCTGCGGCGGAAAGAAGGTCATCGGCTGGGAGCCGGTACCGGTCCGCGGGCCGAGATCCTGTTGCGCAACGGCAGGGGCAACGATCGTGAGAACAAGAGCCATCGCGGCGCGACGGACCGTTGCAGCCCTCACGTCGACCTCGACGGCGCCGCCACCGGTTGCTGCACCGACGCCCGGGGCCGGCGGATGTTGCGGAAGGCCATGCCGGCCAGATCGCGAACGGCTCCCGAGAGATCGATCAACGACTTGCCCACGGTATCCGGTGGCCGGTCGTCCCAGTTGAGCCAGGCATCGGCGCGACCGAACACGGCGCTGACGATCGTCCGCTCTTCTTCCAGGTTCGTCGGCATGAATTCGAGGCGGACCTCTCGTCCCTTGACCGCAACGACACGGGCCGGAACCGCGGAAATGCCCTCGATCTGCTCGAAGTTGACGACGACTTCCTCGTTCACCGTCACATCGGCCGCGAGGTCGTCCATCCGCAGCAGGCCGCCACCGAGGGAAAGATCCTCGGTCCGCCCCATCATCGAGCGCCTTCCGTCGAAATAGAGGGCGATCGGTTGGCGGATGCGGACGCGCGGCTGAGCCCGGACCTGCCGTCTTTCGCGGCCGACGGCAAGGGCTGCGAACACGGTGAAGGCGCTGTAGAAGCACCAGAACAGGTTCATCCAGAGCACCGGCGCATCGCCCGGGAACAACTCGGTGAACAGGAGACGATAGAAGCCGACGCCGATGGCCGCCATCAGCACCACGGCCAGGATCATCAGCGGCCGCATGATGGGCGTGTCGTAAAGCTCCTTCTCCAGGATGCCGCCCTTGCTGGTGACGTTGAAACTGCCGGCCTTGGGATTGATCAGCGCTAGCAGCGTCGGTCCCATGATGTGGAACAGCAGCACGTTGTCGTAGATCTCGCCCCAGAACGAATAGCGGTATCGCCCGTCGAGCCGCGACTGCGTACTCAACGTGTGGAACATGTGCGGCCCGGCATAAGCCATGACCATGAGCGCGCTGGCGACGATGATGTTCTGCGATGTCAGCAGGTACGCCACCGGCGCCGTCAGGAAGACGAAGCGCGGCACCGGGAACAGGAAGTACATCATCGCATTCAGGTAGCAGATGCGCTGTCCGAAGGTCAGGCCGCGCCCCAGCAACGGATTGTCGGTGCGGAAGATCTGGATCATGCCGCGCGCCCAGCGCATGCGCTGACCGATGTGGATCGAAAGACGCTCGGTCGCCAGGCCCGACGCCAGCGGCCAGCGCAGATAGGCGGTGTGCCACCCCTTGCGATGCATGCGCAGCGAGGTATGGGCGTCCTCGGTCACCGTCTCGACGGCGATGCCGCCCACCTCGTCGAGCGCCTCGCGGCTCAGCACCGCGCACGAGCCGCAGAAGAAGGTCGCGTTCCAGAAATCGTTCCCGGGCTGGATGAGGCCGTAGAAGAGCTGACCTTCGTTCGGCACCCGGCCGTAGGTGCCGAGATTGCGCTCGAATGGATCGGGCGAATAGAAGTGATGCGGCGTCTGCAGCATGGCCATCCTGCGGTCGCGCAGGAACCAGCCGACCGTCATCTGCAGGAAGGCGCGCGTCGGGATGTGATCGCAGTCGAAGATGGCGACCAGCTTGCCCTTGGTGATCGTGAGCGCGTGATTGATGTTGCCGGCCTTGGCGTGCTCGTTGGTCGGACGGATCAGGTAGCCGCAGCCCGCCTCCTCGGCGAAGCGCTTGAACTCCGGCCGCCGTCCGTCGTCGAGGATGTAGACCTTGAACTTGTCGGGCGGGTAATCCATCACCATCGCCGCCAGCACGGTCGGCTTAACGACGTCGAGGCTTTCGTTGTAGGTCGGGATGAAGACGTCGACGGTCGGCCATTCCTGGACGTCGGCGGGCAAGGGCGCCGGCTGCCGCTCGAGCGGCCACATCACCTGGAAATAGCCGATCATCAGCACGATCCAGGCATAGACCTCGGCGGCATAGAGGCCGTACCCAAACATCATGTCGAACGGATCGACGAAGCCCAGCGTCTCGGTCGTTCGCCACCACAGGTATCGGGTCGACACGAGCGCCGACAGAACGACGACGATCAGGGTCGCCGTGCGATTCTTGAAGCGGTTCACCAGCAGGAAGATGGCGGCCGTGAAGACGGCGAAGATGGCCTGCGTCTGCAGGTCGAAGGGCGTGATGATGACGAAGGCGGCTGGCCCCAGGGCGACGAGCGCGACGAAGAGATAGAGGAGTCTCGTGACGATCGGGACTCGCCGGTTCGGGGTTAGCTCGACATTGCCGAGTGAGGTCATCGCTGTCCGGGGTCCATGCCGTCGAGAAGCAGTCCTTGCACAGCGGCCGCCAGGCCGCGCACGTCGGCCGCCGCCTTGCTCGTCGGCGCGCGATCGATCACGAGTTGCTGGTGGGCCACCGCCTCGCCGAAGCTGTCGTCGTAGTTGACGGTGCCGAGCATCGCCTGCCCCAATCTCCGCCGCAGCAGCGCGGTCACGTCGCGCGTCAGCTTGCGGCGCATGTCGACCAGATTGAAAACATAGCGTACCTGGCGGCGCGATCCTTCGGGCGTGCGTCCCAGGAAAGTCTGCGATTCGACCGACGGCAGCAGCGATACGGACGTGGCGTCGGCCTGCAGGATGACGATGTCGAGCGTCGAGATCGACCGTGTCTGCTCGAGGAAGACCGAGGGACCGGGCGGCGTGTCGATAACGACGACGAAGCCGCGCTCGATGAAGGGGGCAAGCGTGTTGGCCAGCCAGGTGCCGTCGCGGACCAGGTGTTCCGATACGGCATGGAGCTGGGTCGGCGTGACCTGCCCGAACGGCAGGACGAGGAGATTGTTGCCGGCCGGCAGGACGCCGTCGCGAATGGATCGTCCGTAGACCAGGCAGTGCGCCCAGCCGCGGTCGTCGGCGAGCTGGATGCCGGCATGGAGGCGCATCGAGTTCTGCACGTCGAGATCGACGACGAGCACGCGCAAACCGGAGCGGGCCAGCACGCCCGCGACATTGATGCTGAGAGAGGTCTTGCCTACACCGCCCTTGGGCGAACAAAAGCAGACAACGGACATTAACGCGCCAGTCGGTCGAAGAGTCCGTTGAGGCTGCCAGTCGACGGCGTCGCCGCCGCGTGTTCGACAGGCTGGGTGATGATTCGGCGGATATCGGCCAGCGATCTCACGGGACTGCTGGAGGGCGCCATAGCCGGAGGCCGGGCGGGCGGCGCCGAAACCTGCCTGAAAGCCTCGTCACGCCACCCTCCATGATCCGCGGGCTTTGCCCCAAGGGGACCCGGCGAACGGTCGAAGACGTCCGCCAGCAGGTCGTGGCCGGACCCCGAGCCCACGGGCAAGGGCGCTTCTTCCCGCGCCGCAGGGGGTGGATCCTTGCCGAAGATGGCGTCTATCAGGGGTGCCGACATTTGATCCGAAACGGTTTCGAATTCCCGGTAAGGCGTACCGGTGCGACCGGTTGCATCGAGGAGATGGACGACATCGTCGTTGTTCTTGATAGCCATGTCCGTAACTCCACCCGGTGATTTTGATACACCATCACTCGCGGCTCGTCACCTCGGCATCCACTATATACGCCATCAAAAAGTGAGTGTTAGCGCTCATTTCTCATGCGCCATCGTCACGAGCCGGTCACAAGCCGTTGGATTCACGGTATTTTTGTGTGGTGTGGCTTGGTTCGAAACCGCACATGCCGCGTCGGGCGCAGTGGTACGCGACGGATACCGCCCTATAGGCGCTGGTTTCGTTGAGTCCCGCGGGCACCTGCCCTATTCGACGGTGACACTCTTGGCGAGATTGCGCGGCTGGTCGACGTCGGTGCCCTTGGCGATGGCGGTATAGTAGGCCAGCAGCTGTACCGGGATCGTGTAGAGGATCGGGGCCACGACGGGATCGACCTCGGGCAGGGTGAGCGTGGCGACGGCGTGCGGTCCCAGGCGCCTCACGCCGGCGGCGTCGCTCAGCAGCACCAGCTTGCCGCCGCGCGCCTTCACCTGCTCGAAGTTCGACGCCGTCTTGTCGAACAGCGGATCGTTGGGCGCCACGACCACGACCGGCACCAGCTCGTCGATCAGGGCGATCGGCCCGTGCTTCATCTCGCCGGCGGCATAGCCCTCGGCGTGGATGTAGGAGATTTCCTTCAGCTTCAGCGCGCCCTCCAGCGCGACCGGGAACGACGTGCCGCGGCCGAGATAGAGCACGTCGCGCGCCTCGGCGAGGACATGGTCGGCGATCTGCCGATACTGCGCCTCCATGGTCATCGCCTCGTTGATCAGGGCCGGCAACTCGATAAGCGCGGCCACGTAGCGCGCCTCGTCGGCAGCCGACAGCGTGCCGCGCGCCCGGCCGGCCGCGATCGCCGCGGCCAGCAGGACGGTCTGCTGCGTGGTCGTGGCCTTGGTCGAGCAGACGCTGATCTCGGGGCCAGCCAGGGTGTGCAGCACGACTTGCGATTCCCGGGCGATCGCGCTCTCCGGCACGTTCACGACCGAGAGGATGGTCTGGCCGTTGGCCTTGGCGTAGCGCACCGCGGCCAGCGTATCGGCCGTTTCGCCCGACTGCGAGACGGCGATGCAAACGCCGCTCTCGGGCAGCGGCGGTGCGCGGTAGCGCAACTCCGAGCCCAGCTCGACCTCGACCGGCAGCCGCGCCAGCTGCTCGAACCAGTACTTGGCCACCATGCAGACGTAGAAGGCGCCGCCGCACCCCGTCAGGGTGATGCGGCTCACCTTGTTCCAGTCGAACGGCAACGCCGGCAGGACGACCGTCCGGCTCGCCGGGTCGATATAGCTTTGCAGCGTGTCGCCGATCACCGCCGGCTGCTCGTGGATCTCCTTGAGCATGAAGTGTCGGTGGTTGCCCTTGCCCATCATGGCGCCGCTGAGACCGGTCTGCCGGATCTCGCGCTTCACCTCGGTCGTTCCCTGGTAGACCTTCGCACCGTCCTGGGTGAGCACGACCCAGTCCTCGTCCTCGAGGTAACTGACCCGCTTGGTGAAGGGTGCCAGCGCCAGCGCGTCGGTGCCGATATACATCGCGCCGTCGCCATAGCCGACCGCCAGCGAGCTGCCGCGACGAGCGCCCATCAGCAGGTCGTGGCGGCCGCTGAACAGCACCGCCAGCGCAAAGGCGCCGCGCAGGCGCGCCATCGCCGTGCCCATCGCCTGCTCCGGCGACATCTGCCGATCGAGATAGGAGGTGATGAGCTGCGCCACGACCTCGGTGTCGGTATCGCTGTCGAACCGGCGACCCTCCGCTTCCATCTCCTCCTTCAGCTCCTGGAAGTTCTCGATGATGCCGTTGTGCACGACGGCGACGCGGTCGGTAGCGATCGGATGGGCGTTGCGCTCCGAGGGCTTGCCGTGCGTCGCCCAGCGCGTGTGACCGATGCCGATCGTGCCGGTGAGCGGCTCGGCGGCCAGCCGCGCCTCGAGGTTGACCAGCTTGCCCTCGGCCCGGCGGCGATCGATGTGGCCGTTCACCAATGTGGCGATGCCGGCCGAATCGTAGCCGCGATATTCGAGCCGCTTCAGCGCGTCGACCAGGAAGGGCGCGACAGACGGCTTGCCGATGATGCCGATGATGCCGCACATGATCTATGTCTCGAGCGTGTTGTCGCTCGCCCCTCTTCGTTTCAGGGCGTACTTCTCCTGAGTGACTTTCATGGATCGGGCCTCATTGGATGAAGCCATAGGGCGCTCCGCCCGGGTCACACTGCGCTGGAGTTGCTTGAGTTCCGCATCCATTTTCACGATCGCATTCGTCAGCACCATGCGCGTTCTCTCGAGCTCGCCGCCCTCCGCCTGCCTTCCACATTTGGCATTGATGAGGACTTCGACCTCCGTCAGCTCCATCAACGACGCGTCGATAACACGCTTGAGAGCGCCAATCCTTCGCGTCACCGTCGCATCGTTCTTGCTGCTCCTGCTCATAAGCACCTCGCCCAGCGGCCACCTGGACGGAATGTTAACTGCAAGCGTTGCGTCCGCATCGACGCAAAGGGCTGACCACACTTGGGTTACCCCCCTCATCCGCGGCACCTGCCTCGATCCTGCTCCCCGACCCAGCGGCACCCGAGTGCGCCCTCGGCGGCCCTGCATAAGCAGGTGAACCTATGCAGGGCCTAACCACTCACCGCTTTGTTGGGGGGTGCAGTGAGGGGCTGCCGCAACCTACCGGAGAACAGACAATTGAACGGGAGGGAAGAAGAGCTACCCATAATGTGGCGGAGACCTTGGCGCGGCGTTCTCCGTCACAATCCCATGGAGCCTCCTGTCGATGCCTCGACGGCCTCGCGCTCCAGCCTCGACTTGTGAATGACATAGACGGTCGACGTCTGAGGCACGATCAACTTCTGCTTTCGCCACTCGCTCAGGATCCGGCTGACGTTCTCGCGAGCCACGTCGGCCAAAGCCGCCACGTCCTCCTGGCGAAGTTCCCGGATCTCGACCTGATCCGGCGTCATCGTGGGTTCGCCGAGATGCTCAGCGAACTTGAGAAGCGCACGGGCGACGCGCGCCTTGAGCGAGAGGAAGCTCGCGGCCACGACCTCTTCGTCGGCGCGCCGCAACCGTGCGACCAGCATGTCCACCAGGTAAGCGGAGAAGCTCGGCGACATTTTCAAGCATTCGAGGAAAGTTTTGCGCGCGACGAACGTCAGGCTGCTGTCTCGAAGCGCGTGGACGGAAGCAGACCTCGGCAGCCCATCGATTATGGCGCATTCCCCCACCAATGATCCGGCCCCCAGGATCGCAAGGATGCGTTCAGCACCCTGACTTGACGCGATGCTGACCTTGAGCACGCCTTCGTTGAGCCAGTAGCAGCCGTCTCCGGCGGTGCCCATTTCGAGAAGGATCTGTCCCTTTTTGAGCTTTATCGTCCTGGCACCCGTCAACAACCGTGACGAGAGCTCATGAGGCAGTGCCGGCAACGGGTTGCGAGCACCGAACAAGCCAGTTTCAGATGCCATCGACGACGCCCCCTGGCGCGACCGGTTCCAAGCCTTGCCTTGTCTCCGCTCCGATCGGCCGCCGAACAAATTCCGGCCGGGAGAAAGAGCGGATCTTGAGCCGGCTTGCGAGTCCGATGCGCCGACAAGTTTCGTGCAGTCAAAAGTAGTCGTAGTCCCTCTCTGCTCTAATTCTGGATGTATCGCAATATCTAGTATGTTGGCATCCGACCAACACTAGCCAAAGCTATTGTCCTGGCAGCGCGTCGCCATGACAGGTTCTCGGCAAAGGCTACCTCAGCGCTCCTCCCGATTCATCATCAAAGAGAGTAAACCCTGGATGCGCAACTTCCGAGCGCACACATCATTGTGACGACCATCACATCGCCAGCTAAATCTTATCACTATAAATGTAATAAGTGCCGCGCCTTTTCCATCTTGGAACGCGCGAGTAAGCGTCGCCTCAGCGTCGAGAAATGGGAGTGAGCGCCAGTACCGAGTTGAGAGCGCGGAAGTGGGGGCGTTGGGACTGTGTTGGGAGCACAGAAGCAGCGTCAGTACTGTGTTGGGAGCACAGAACGTCGAGTGCAGCTACTTGGGGTGTGCACATGATCACATTGCTGAAGCAATCGGAGCGCCATGGCTTTGGTCCTCTGCGACGGAAACTGAAGACGTTGGGTATGGAGAGCGATGACGAGTTGAACGCTCTTCTCAGTCGTATCAGGGTAAGAACTATCGGCAGTCGAACCGAGGACATCATAGCTCCGGGTGAGTCGCCGAGATATTCAACGGTGCTGATGGCAGGCGTCGCCTGTCTGTACGAGCGGCTCACGAGCGGCGACCGCCAGATATATGCGTTTCAGTACCCCGGTGACTTTTGCGACCTGTACCGGCATGTGTTGCCGGAGACAAACAACGAAGTTGCCGTGGCGGCCATAACGAACTGCTCGATCGGCATCATCGACCACGTCGATCTGGACCAACTGATTTCGAAGCATCCGTCGCTGGGCCGGGCCTTGTGGCGGGCGACCGTGCTGGAGGCAAGCATATTCCGGAAACGGTTGCTCAATGTCGGCCGGCAACCCGCCCTCCAGCGCGTCGCCCATCTCCTGTGCGAGCAGCTAGCCCGGCAGGAAGTGGTCGGCCTCGACAATCCGATCATTCCGCTCAGCCAGTTGGATGTCGCAGACGCGACTGGACTTTCGATCGTCCATGTCAATCGCACCTACAAGGAACTTCAACGCCTGGGCCTCCTGTCGAAACAAGGGCGCGCCATGAAGGTGACGAACAGGGAAAAGCTTGTTTGTCTTGCCGGCTTCGACGGCAACTACCTCAACATGCCGCAGCTGCTCTCACGCTGGCAGATCAAAATCGCGGGCAGTTCAACGCGTCCTGGACGGCCGCCGCCCATAAGCCTCCCCCGCCCCCCTGCGGCGGCATTGCCCTCCAAGCCTGTGGCCCAGGGGCTGCCGGATAACGAGAGGCAACGCCTCTCACCGCCAGCCGGAGTGTAACGGCGCTGCCGTGTCCAGCCGTCTCGCGGCATTGACTTTGGATATCTGCCCAGGGCCAGTCCGGTTGTCAGCTTAGCGACTGACTTCAGGGCTCGGCCTCCGGTCCCTCATCACAATAGCCATGCTCCAGAGCCCAGACGGCCGCCTGCGTTCGATTCGCCACCCGAATTTTCCTCAAAATCGACTTCATGTGCACCTTTACCGTGGCCTCGGATATGGCGCATGTCCGCGCAATCACCTTGTTGGCATGCCCCTTCACGAGGCTATCGAGAATCTGCATCTCTCGCTCCGAGAGGTTTCTCTCTCGTAGAGGGGAGATGCCATTCATGCTTCGGTCATTGTTTCCTGAGCTCACGAGGGAGGGGCCGCTTTCCTTGACCGCGAGCTCCGGCATGTCGGTGATAACGATCGACAAGGCCTCGTTCTTGATCAACAGGCGTTGACCGGGCTGCCGCTGCGCGCTTCGCATCAGGCGAATTCCGGAACCACCCGCGATCATCACCCGGAGTTTCTGAACGATGATCAAATCCAGCGCTTTGCTCAGCGTATCGGCCGAAGCTTCCAAGGGTATGCAGCCATCGATCTCGGAGTCCACCAGCTCCTGGAGATCGGCGCAGGAGGCAGACTCCAGTATCAAGAGTATCTTGCAGTCCGGCCACACGCTCCGGATATGAGCAGCGTCGCTCGCGCCATCTTCCGCCGAGACCGCTCCCAGGATCGCCAGCTTGCATCTCTCTCCGGCAATCGACGTATCGGCTATATCCGCCGGACTCGCGACCTTGCAACTTACGCGATACTGCAGTCCTTCCAGGAGCGACGCGAGCGCCTCGCGCACGATGTCGCGTGGCTCGACGACAATTGTTGCTACACCTGCCCCCATGTCTCACCCCCAAGCATCCGGTATCTCAATATCGGCTGATGCGAGTTGGCCAATTAACTTGTGACACGTCTTCGAAATAACATTTGCGTCATTGGTGAGCGCCGGATCCGAAGCGCAACGACATGTCCCCTTCCTGCGCGGCAGTCGGCGTGCCGGCAACAGATTTACAAACTCTCTCCCATGCTGGCGCCGGACCACCGGGTTACCACTTCTTCGCACTTGAGAGCGACCACGCCTGCTTTAGCGTGGGAGCAGACTTCATGAAGGGAAGGTTGACGGCGGCGTCTGCGCCAAAGTGCCAAGGCCTGCCGAAACCTTCTCAGCCCTCTCGCCCGGCAGGCCGATCCGGATGTCCATCCCAGCCTCCTGCATGACCCGTCCTTTGGTTTCTTCGCCGATGGGCCGAGTCAGCATGTTACTGCCCTTCCGAGGCCGGCGGCGCTGCGACCTCGGACGCAAGTCCTCAATGCCATGACCGTTGTCGATCGCACCCTTGGTTGCACACGAGCGAAAGTCCAGCCGCGACTTTCAGGACGGAGACGGCGATGGTCGGACCGATAAAGTCTCCAAAGTTAGGTGAGCTCGACGCTTTGATCTTCAAGTTCAAAAGCCTGGAACTCGATTCCGAGGCGGACCTCCAGGCGGTCACGAGTCTCGTCAAGGTCAAAGAGACCGTGCGCCAAGGCAGCAACATCGTCGATATGCGTGGTTCGCCGCGGCAACTGACCGTGATGCTGGCTGGTGTGGCGTGCCTGAACAAGAGGCTCGAAGATGGCAGCCGGCAGATCTACACCTTTCAGTATCCTGGGGACTTTTGCGACCTCCACCGCTACGTGCTGCCCGAAACTGATCAGACCGTGACGGTGACGGCTTTGACCAACTGCTCGATCGGCATCATTCGCCACGAGGATATGGACCAGATGCTTTCAAAACATCCAAAGCTCGGCCTGGCTTTCTGGCGTGCCTCGATACTCGAGGCGAGCATCTTTCGGGAAAGATTGCTCAGCATAAGTCGACGGGCGGCGCTTCCGCGCATTGCCAGCATCATCTGCGAACAGCTGGCTCGATTGGAGGCGATCAACATCAAGAGCGCCGTAATCCCCATCACCCAGATCGACCTGGCCGACGCCGGCGGACTCTCCGTTGTCCATGTCAATCGCATCGTTCGCGAACTGCGAGATCTCGGCGCCCTCTCGAACAAAAGAAGGACCCTCGAAGTTGCAAACAGGGAACGGCTGGCGCAGCTCGCCGGCTTCGATAAAAGGTACCTGAATATTCCGGGCCTGCTGTCGAACTGGAAGATCAACCTCGACGACCTGGCGGCGACCTAGAGGCCGGCAAGGCGCCTCAACGCGGCATTCTCCGCCGCCAGCGCAGCGTATCCTCGATCTGGGTGTCGAGATCCCGCACGGGATACCAGCCGAGCTCGCGTTGCGACTTCCCGATGTCGCCGACCAATCGCGGCGAATCCCCAGGTCGGCGGCCCCCAATCCGATGCGGCACCGGGCGACCCGCTATTCGGGCCGTCTGGGCGACGACCTCGCGAACGCTATGGCCAGAACCACTTCCCAGGTTGAAGCGCTCGTGCAAGCCCGCGGCCGATGCACGCTGCAGCCACTGCAAGGCGCGGAGATGCGCATCGGCCAGGTCGCTGACATGGATGAAATCCCGGACGCAGGAGCCGTCGGGCGTCGGGTAGTCGTCGCCAAGCAATGTGAGCGAGGGACCGCGCCCAAGCGCGGCATCGACGGCCAGCGGCAGCAGATGTGTCTCCGGCTCGTGCGCTTCGCCGATCTCGCCTCCGGCGTCGGCGCCGGCGGCATTGAAATATCTCAACGATGCCGCGCGCAAGCCCATGGAGGCAGCGCGGGTAAGAGCGGTTTCCACCCGTGCCTTTGACTCGGCATAGGGGTTGAGGGGAGCGATGCGGTGTGTTTCGTCCAGGTGCTCGGTCTGCGGCACGCCGTAGACAGCACAGGTACTGGAGAAGACAAAGGCGTCAATGCCGTGGCGCACCGCGGCTTCAATCAGAACTTCGCTGTTTGCGGCGTTGTTGTGCAGGTAACGCTCGGGCCAGCGCATCGACTCGCCGACTTCGATGTACCCGGCCAAATGCACAATCGCGCGCGGCTTGTGCCGGGTGAAAACCTCCTCGAGCCGGTCGGCATTGCCGATATCCCCGCATTCGAGCGGCCCCCACCGGACCGCCCAGGCGTGACCTTTTTCCAGCGTGTCGTAACACACCGGCAGGGCCCCCGATTCCGCAAGCGCCTTACTGACATGGCTGCCGATGTAGCCCGCGCCCCCCGTGACCAGGACAACTCCGCTCATGGCATCCTCGATCTTTCCAGCCAGCCCGCCTCTGGTCTGAAACCAGCCGGCATCCTGAACGTTCAGCAAATTCAGTCACGGTAGTAGCTGACAAGCGCTGCAGAGAGCAGAGACCTTCAGGGAGTACTCCCGACGGTGGGGCCCGGATGAGATCGTGGACTTCAATGGCTGCCTTTGCCTATCGAGGTCGGGCTGTCTTTGGCGCTCTCCCGCTTGCAAGACGCCGCATGGGCTTTACCAACACCTTTTCATCGCTTTTGGAGAAACCTTTTGCAAAAAGTGGCTTGCCGAAAACAGGCTAATTTGCGATTGGAACTATCGGGTGGGGTAAGCCGTGGTGCCAGATTTTCAGTCGCTGAAATTGGGCGACCCAGATTCTTCAGAGTTAATCGATCGACTTCCGCGTGGGTCTCATTAGATGAGCCCACCCAGCGATTACCTGTTGCGCGTTACCCGTTCGGGTCCATCGGATGCACCGTTCGGCTGGACGATTATCCGCCAGCAGGATTCCAGCGAGATCGCACGCTCGGAAAGAACATTCCCGACTCGGATAGAGGCTCTCGCGGACTCGGCGAGAGTTGCGGCTTCCCTGGCTTTAGAGGGCACTGTCGATCCCGATCCGTCGGACTCATGAAAAATAGCGGCATCGTGCAGGGCCCGGCGAGAATGGCTGCGCACATCGCTTGAATGTGCTGCCGCTCGGCCTGGAGGAAGTCCGGCCCGACATCAGCGGCAAACAGCAAGTTATCGCTGGACGCCCCCGCCTCCGTTCCTTGTACCGACGTCCAGCCGCCGGGTGCAGCGGTGGTAGCCCGATCGAGCCCGCCGATAACGTGGCTATCCTCCCGCGCGCTTGCCGCTTCTTCTACCTCGACGCACGATCAGTTCGCGCCATGGCAGTTGTGATCGTTGCGGTCGCTGCGGCGATCGTATCGTTTCCGTGCAACAGCGAGCTCAAATACATGCGCATCTCGGTTTTCGGAATCGGCTATGTCGGTGTCGTGTCCAGCGTCTGCCTCGCAGGTCTGGGCCACCGGGTCATCGCGGTCGACGTGACACCGTCCAAGGTCGATATGCTCAGCCGTGGCCTGTCTCCGATCGTGGAGCCCTCCGTCGATGAGCTGATTGCCGACGCTGTCGGGCAAGGCCTGCTCACCGCGACCGAAAACGGTGCGGAGGCCGTGGCGGCCACCGACCTGTCATTGATCTGCGTTGGCACCCCCAGCGCGGCCGACGGCAGCGTCGCGTTCAACGCAGTGGATGCGGTGATTGCGGAGATCGGTGCGGCGATCGCCGCGAAGCAGGCCCCGCATGCCGTGGTCATGCGGTCCACCCTCCCGCCAGGCAGCGCCGAGGAGCGCGTGATTCCGGCGCTCGAGGCCGCTGCCGGCCGGCGCATGGGCGATGGGCTGCATTACTACAGCAACCCGGAGTTCCTGCGCGAGGGAACGGCGGTCCAGGACTTTCACGCCCCGCCTTACACGCTTGTCGGCGCGGCATCCGGCGATAATGCCGATCTGCTGCGCCAATTGTACGAGCCGCTGGCGACGGCACTGCATGTCGTGCCGTTTCGCGTCGCCGAAAGCGTCAAGTACCTGTCGAACGCCTACCATGCCGTGAAGCTGGCCTTCGCCAACGAGGCCGGTGTCGTCCTGGCGGCCTATGGCATCGATGCACCCGCTACGTTTCGGCTGTTCTGTGAAGACCGGATTCTCAACATTTCCTCGGCCTATCTGCGGCCCGGCTTCGCCTTCGGCGGCTCCTGCCTGCCAAAGGACATGCGTGGCTTGCTCTCCCTGGGCGATCGCAAGTCGATCCCCATGCCGCTGCTGTCGCAAGTCCTGAGCAGCAACAATGCCGTTGTCGATCGCGCATACGACTTGATCGCGTGTCATGGGCGCCAGCGCGTCAGTCTCTTCGGGCTTGCGTTCAAGCAAGGCACCGACGACCTGCGCGAAAGCCCGCTGGTGCAGCTGGCCGAGAGGCTGATCGGCAAAGGTTACGAACTCAGCATCTTCGATCGCCCGGTAAAGGTCGCCTCACTGCTCGGCAGCAATCGAAGCTATGTCGAACGCGAGATTCCGCATCTGGAGAGACTCATGGTGGATAGCCCGGAAGCCGCTCTCACGGGCAGTCGATTGGCTGTGATCGGTCATATTGGTGCGGCGGACCGCCCGGCACTGCTCTCGGCACTCAACGGCCAGGCCGTCGTGGATCTGGCGGGAATTGGGGAACTGCGAGCTCGATCCGATATCTCCTACAAGGGTATCTGCTGGTGAGCCGCCCGCGTCTCCTGTTCATCAGCCCGCGGTTCCTGTTTCCGCTCGACGAAGGCGGGAAGATCCGGACGGTGGGAACCCTGCGCGGAATGAAGGGTGGTGCCTTCGAGATCACCCTTGCATCTCCCCGGCCACCGGATGCCGAGCGGCATGCCGACAGCCTTGCCGAGGTCTGCGACGCCTTTGTCGGCTGGACCGCTTCGAGCCACGGTCCGCTCAAGCGTCTCGCGACACTGATCGGGCAATTGCCGGTCTCGGTCGCCGGCGACCGTTCGGCCGCCGGCCGCCGCGCCGTGGCGCGCGAACTGGCTGCACGCCCGGACGTGGTCGTGGTGGATTTTCCCCACACGGCGGTGCTGCTGCCGAAGGCACTGCATTCGCCTTCTGTGATGTTCACCCACAATGTCGAAACGGAGATCTACGAACGCCACGCCGCCGTGGCCAAAGGACTATGGAAGCGCGTGTGGCAGCGCGAGGCCTCAAAAATGAAGGCCTTCGAACACACGACTCTCAGTCGATTCGATACGGTCGTGGCCGTGTCGCAGCGCGATGGCCGCGTGCTGCGTCAACGGTTCGGCCTGAAAGCGGTCGAGGAAATCGATACTGGCATCGATCTGGACTTCTACGCCTTCCACCCTCCAGCAGATACGGCGCGGACCGTCGTATTCGCGGGCGCCATGGACAGTCGATCCAACATCGAGGGTATCGGATTCCTGATGGACAAGGTCTGGCCGATCGTAGCCGCTGCCCGGCCGGATGCGCGCATGGCTGTCGTCGGCAGGAATCCGCCGGCGACATTGGTTGCCGAAGCTTCGAAAAGGGGCCTTCCCTGGCGGTTCACCGGCTTCGTGGATGATATGAGGCCGGAGGTACTCGCAGGCGATGTTTCGGTGATCCCCCTGAGGGTCGGCAGCGGCACTCGACTGAAGACGTTCGAGGCGATGGCATTGGGCCGCCCCGTGGTCTCGACGACGCTCGGTGTGGAGGGTCTTGCGGTTGTGTCGGGCGAGCACTGCCTGGTCGCCGATACGCCCGAAGCGTTTGCAGCCGAGATCATCCGATTGCTGGCCGATGCGCAATTGCGCAGGCGCGTCGCAGCTTCCGCGCGAAGGCTGCTGGAGGAACAGCGCTTTTCATGGCAGGCAATCGGCCGGGAATTCGAATCGATCTGCCATCGCACCATCGATCGCGGTCGACAATCCGTACACGTCAAGACGATGGTCGATTGCGAGAATTTCGCGACGCCCTGACGGAAGAACCATTCAGCTGCCGGTTTGGGCCAGGACAAGCCTGTTCACGTAGGGATCGAGTCCATGATGACTGGGATCCACGACGGGCCTGTATTGCAACGCGAAGTTCGCCAGGATCGAGTACTGCACCTGCAGCAGAAGACGCGGCGCACGCTGCGGCGGCATTCCTGCGTGAATGCCGATCGTATCGGCCAGAAAGGTCGTACCACGCGGGCCGAGGATAGACCGCAAATTCTGCTTTCCGAATCGGGCCTCGACTTCCGCCTCCGAGTAGGCTTTTCCGCGCAGGCGACCGCGCGTGTTGTGGGAGCCCGCGACGTAGATATGAGGGCCGGTCTCACCGTCCACGTCGGTCAAATAGACGAACAGCTTCAGGAATCGCCATTCGTCGGGGTCGCGATGGAAAGCCTGCGTCATGTCAGGCGCGTTCGAGCCCGGAAATGACCACCTGAGGCCTACGGCAGAAATGGTCGGCTTGCAGCCGAGGTAGGCCGATGCAAGCCGGAGGATGTCTGGCCGATTGAGCGCACTCATCAGCCAAGGGCAGGCAACCACTGTTGGCAGCTCATAGGCGGCCATCGCGGTGCCCGCGGGCAGCTCGTTGAGCGACACACAGCTCCCCTTCTGCACCACGACAGGTTGGCGCATGCAATACCCAACGACATCCGCCAGCTCGGACGGTGAGAAGAGATCCGGCACCTTGGCAATGCCATCCCGCTCCAACACGGTCACGACGTCCTGCAAATCAGGCTCCCGCCGGGTCGCCAATGGGGCATGCCGGAATCTCACTGCAGCCGCGAGAACACGAGCGACACACCTTCTGATGGCCGGATGGGTAACGCAGCGTTGCGCATAATAGGCGGCCGCATGACTGGGAACGAAACCTGGACCGGGCCGCAACGGTGCATAGGATATCATTGCTACACCAGATTATGGATAACGGACCGACCCAGCCGGCCAGTCTATCGGCACGTGCGTCTGATTGAATCTTGAAACGGCGGCGAGAGCTTCCGGTACATCGTTACAATCAGCCAATTCGAAGGTAACAGAACCGCTTTACTTACTCCGAGCGCTTTGGATGTAGCCCTGTAGGGACCACTTACTATGAAAAACAGGCGACCAGGCTAACCATCCGGGTGCGACAACCCGTGGCCCTCCGATCGACAGCGGGGTCGATTTCCCCGATGTCGATTGTTGATTGCAATGGAATGTCTCTCGCTGAACGCCGATGGTCGAATACCGAGGCAGCTGCACCAAAGTGCGTCAAGCCGCGGCTACCCCGTGTGCCACTGGACGAAGCGCCAGCGGGCCGCGATTGACTTCGGCGCCGTACCCCCGCTCGAGCGCCCAGATTGCCGCTTGCGTCCGGTTCGCCACGCGTATCTTCCGCAAGATCGACTTCATGTGGACTTTGATCGTCGCGTCGGTAACGCCACACGTGCGGGCAATCATCTTGTTTGAAAGGCCCTTTACCACGCCCTTCAGGATCTCCTCTTCGCGCTGGGACAGGCCACAGGACAATCGAAGCGAGGCAGAGCAGTCGATGACACGGTTCTTCACATCGTCCCCTCGTGCCGGATCGTGTGAAGCAAGGCTCAACGCGTCGGCCTCTTCTCTGATCGTCCGGGATGGCATCGACGAACATGTCTCGGCCTTCAGAACAAGGATCCGGAGGTTTGCGGCAACGATCCTCTGGAGCGTGTCGACAAGCGTATCCGGCGACGCGAACAATGGGATGCATCCATCGATCTCCGAAGCCAGCACCTTCTGGAAATCGCCCGATGACGCACGCTCAAAGAGGAAGATGACCTTGGCTTCCGGCCACAGCTCCCGAATGTGCGTGGCTGCGCAGGCAGCCTCATCGACCGGCAATGCGCTGAGGATGACCAGCCTCGGCGCATCGGTGGTAGTCGAGGTCCTGTCGATGTCGGCGGGCGAAGCCATATCTCCGACAATGTGATAGGAATGACTTACCATCAGTGAAACCAGCGCTTCGCGTACCAGCGAACGTGGCTCAATGACCATCGTAGCTAGACTCTGTCGCATAGCAGCCCCCAAGCTTCTCGAAGGAGAATAGCGCCATGATGGTTCGCCTCAATTAACATAAGATAAGTTGTGTTCATTTAATGCTCTTCCACCCGTTACTGGGCGACACGCGGTAGCGCGGCAGCATCCACAAAGGAGAGTCTCTTCGATGAAATGGCCTGCACGCCGCGCCGGAGCGCGTCGCTGCCGCAAGCAGCTGGCCACATTGTTGCTCCTCTGCACGTCCCTGGCGTTTTGCGCGCGCGCCCATGCCGATGTGCTGGTGGTTGGCACGGGCCCCGACGACGCCTTCCGTCTGCCCAGCGAGGCAGCGGCGGCGGCAAACCCGGGCGACACGATCCGTATCCTGCCCGGCACCTACTACGACTGTGCCGTGTGGCGCGGTGATAACCTGATCATAGAGGGCAGCGGCGAGACGACGCGCATCACCGACCGCATCTGCCATGGCAAGGCGATCTTCGTCGTAACGGGTCACAACGTTCGCGTCCGCAATCTGGCCCTGGCTCGCGCGCGAAGTCTCGATGGCCACGGAGCGGCGATCCGGTCGGAAGGCACAAACCTTTCCCTGGACGGCGTGCTGATCGAGAACAACCAAGACGGCATCTTTGCACCCGGCCTCGCGGGCGGCGACCTGCGCATCGAGCGGAGCACCTTCCGCGGCAATGGCGCGATGCCGGGCAGCACGCCCAGCGCGGCGGTGCGTGCCGGCCGCCTCGATACCTTGCTGATCCGGGACAGCGTATTCGAGAATGGCCAGGGAAAGGCCGCGATCCTCTCCGGCGCCGATCGAACGGAGCTGGAAGGTTGTCGAATCGGCGGCGGGGCGCTGCTTGAAGGCGCCGCCGTGATGGTCGAGGGCGGGTTGACGGCTGTGCGCAACCGCATCGAGGGCGGGACAGGCCCGCGAGGCCACCGCGCCGGGATCCTGGCCCTCCCTTCTGCCAGCCTGCATCCTCTCCTGATCACCAGCAACCGACTGGAGGGCGACGGGCTGCTCGTGCTGAACTGGTCCGGCCGGAGCCTGCAGTTGGAGGACAATCACGTTGCTTCCGAAGCCTTGGAGGCCAGTCGCTCCGGGGTATGGTGGTTCGGACTGCGGCAATGGCTGCGGTCGGCGTGGCAGGATCTACGCGGCTGGATTGTGCACCGTCTTGAAAATTCGGCAGTGATCGAGCGGACGCCTCATCCGGCGACGTAGCGATCTAGGGATTCAGCGCGATATTCCGGCTCCGGACACCACTTGGCCATCACCGCGCAGCGGGGTGACCGTGGATGGCAGGCTGTTTCCCTTCAGCAATGACGGCGTCGCCGTATGATTGCTGACGAAGACAGTACGGTAGGCGCCCTCGAGAGCAAGGACATTCGATTCTATGCGGATCCCGGGCGTCGGCCGGTCCACTCCCTCTGCGCCAATGGAAATGGCGGTGCTGCGGTTGCTCGAGCGAGCCCCTTTGGACAACCGGTTGCCGCGCAGCAGGACGGCGCCACCATTCGGTATATCGACCAGGTAGCTGGACGTGCCTTGAGGCCCGTCCTCGATGGAGCAGCCCAGAACCTCGGTCGTGTAGGCACGAGATTTTACGTGGTGACCCTCGCGCTGAGCGCTGAAGTGCGAGTTCTCCACGCGCAGCAGTTCGAGCGGCCCCGCATAGATGCCGTGGGCGCATTCTTGCTCGCAGCTGCCATTGCCGGTGAACACGCTGTCGCGCACGATCAGCGCGCCGCGCCTCACGCCCGCATGCAGGATGCCGTTTTGGTTACGAAGGAAGCGCACGCGCTCGACGGTGAGGTTGATGCCCTCCGCCCGGATGCCCGCGCCATTGCTGTTGGCGCTGCGGGCACCGGTGAGGGTCACGCCGCGGACCGTGACATCGTTGCCCGGAATGACGAAGACGCCTTTCCCCTCGCAGGTGCGATTGCCGATGACAACGCGCTCAGAATCCACCCCCTCGATGACGAGTCTATCGGCTCGCCACACCGCACAATCCTCGTAGGTTCCTGGCGCGATCCTGATGACATCTCCGGCACGGGCCGCGACAGCGGCGGCCGACGGCAGGCTGAAAGGATGGCCCGGGCCGACCTCAAGCACCCGGGCCTCGGCGTGCAACACACCTGGCGACAGCAGAAGAATGAAGAGGAGCGTGGCAAAACGCATAGATGATCACCCTATAGGACGCCTGTCATACACGCTCGCCGTCGGAGCCCGACGGATTGGACCTATCGTGAAGGTCTCACATGCTCGACACGATGCCGCCAGCCGCCGGGCAGAGCCGGCGCGACGCGGGCCTCGACCGTTGGCGCTGGTGCCGCGGCGGCGCGATGCAGTGCAGCCGAGGCGCTGACCGCCAGCGCGAACAAATAATATTGCAGCGGGTAGAAGGCGATGCCGACGAAGGCGGCACCCGCCATGAAGATCAGCACGCCATGACTCAACGCACGCGCGAGGTCTCCGAGCCATTCCAGATCCGGCCTGTGTCGCACCCGTCGCCGGATACGCCACATGTCGAAGAAGAACACGGCGAAGATCGAGAAGAAGAGCGCGAGACCGATCCAACCGTGCTCGCCCAGGACCTCGAAGTAGATACTGTGGAACGCGCGGCCTTCTTCGACGATCTCGCGTCCATATTCGTCGCGCACCTCGATACGATTGCCGAGATACGAGTTGAAGCCGGCGCCGGCGGGGTACCTGTTGGCGAGGTCGATCGTCCAGGCCCAGACCTCCAGGCGGGTATTTGCGCTCTGCTCCTGGCGTGGATCACGAGACGTCGAGATGCGTGCGAGCCAGGCATCGCCCATCAAAGGCACCACGGCCGCCGCCGCGGCTGCCATCATGACCACCACCATCAGCTTGTGGCGGGATTGCCACCAGGTAAGCACCGCCCAGACGAAGCAAGCGACGACGGCTGCCCGCGCGAAGGTTCCGAAAGCTCCGATGATCCCAACGGCCGGAGCGGCCAGATAGGCCCAGCGCAGCCAGCCTCGCGCCGGCGCCAGCAAGGAATGACGCTGCAGATAGACGACCAGCGGCAGGCAGGCGAATGCATAGGTGCCGAGGGTGCTGCCCTCTCCTCCCCAGCCGCCATTGATGTCGATCAGCCCGAATGCGCGACCGTAGCCGGCCCCGCCAATCACCGACTTGATTGCGAAGGGAAGTACGTTCGAGGCTATGCATAGCAGAATGACGAGCAGTGCCGCTTCGATCTGGACACGAGAGCGGAAGACGAATGGCAGCACCGCTGTGAAGACAATCGTCTTGAAGGCCCAATCCCACTTCCACCAAGCTGAGCTGGGGAACTGCGACCAGCTTGTCGTCAGGGTGATCCAGGCGGCCCAAACGACCAGCAACGCCGTCAGCAGCCCGAGCCGCGGAGGATCCCGCCGGTCCAGCACAAGATAGGCCCCGACAGCGAGTGCCGCCGTTGTCAGGGAGAATGGAAGAAGCTGACCGAGCGCCGGCGCGACGTCATGTGGGCGGAACAAATCCACCCATATGTAAGCAAGCGCCATCACGAAGGGCGCCATGCCGCCCAGAACAATCAGCGATGCCCAGCAGCCAAAAATGAAGAGGGCTTGCATCGCGTCGACTCGCTCAGCGTGGCGGGCGCTTCGGAAGCATGGCCTTGTCGCGGCGTTCCATCAGGATGGCGCGAACCGCTACGGCGACAATTCCGCCGCATGTCAGCAGAATGACGAGACTGTCGATCATGCGCTCATCGCGATCCAAAGCGCAGGCAGGCTGAAGGACAGGATCCTGCAGGAGCCGTGCTCTACTTGGCCCTCATACATTTTCGCCCCTCTTGTGACCGTTGCGTGGGAAAGCGCCGGAACTCCTTTGTTATCCATCATCCGATGGTTGTGGAAGGACCTTGTCGTGGTAACTCCGATGGCGAATACGATGAGGAGCGGGCATGAGCTTGGCAGATATTGACTTCGGCATTCAGAACGCGACGACGACCAAGAGCACTGCGCAGTACATCCGCTTCAATCAGACTTTCGCCGATGGCGACTTGCCGAAGGGACAATCCATCAGCGCTGTCACGGGCACTCAGGTTGTGCCGCTGCAGATGGACGTGCTGTCACGCTATGCCGACGGGTCCGTAAAATCAGCCATTCTGACCGCAGCCGCCCCCGCCATCGCCGCCGGCGCGACGCTGCAGGGCACGTTGTCGGCGAGCAGTCCAACCACCGGAGCGGCCATCGCGAACAACGCGGCGTTGGCACAGGGCTACGACCTCACCGTCAACATGAACATCTCGGGCCTTGGCGCGGTGACGATCAACGCCGCACAGAAACTCTCTTCCGCCTTGTCGAGTGGCGATTTCGAAGTACTTCGCCAGGGCGCGCTGGCGACCGAAATCAGATTCGATGTGTCGGTCACCCGTGCACTGCACGTCACCTTTGATGTCGTCACCTATGCAGACGGCAGCATCTCGACCAAAGTGATGTTTCAAAATGACACCGCCATGGGAAGCACCGGCGGCGCCATACTGTTCAGCAGCCTGTCCATCGTCGAGGGCGGCGCAACACGCTTCAGCACGACCAACCTGACGCAGTATCAGTACCAGGTCTGGGCGCAGGACGTCAGCCAGGACAGCAGTGCCAAGCCGACGCTGAATGTCCGGCATGACATCGACTACCTGGAGCAGACCGGCGCCATCTGGAACTACGACCTCACCGCCACCGTGGGTAGTGCTCCTGCGGTACCGTCGTCCTGGAGCAACGTGCTCGGAGTCAACGGGCTTTACCAGTACATGCCGACCACCGGTGGAAGGCCGGATATCGGCCCGACCACCGAGGCGAATGCCCGTTGGCTGATTACGCAAGACGCCGCCGCCGCAAACTATGCTCTTGCCCAGGCACAGGCCGCGGGCAGCATTCCCTGGCACTACTACGATACGGCGAAAGGTCACGTTCTCTCGGTCACGGACTACCCGTCATTGTGGATCGACTCGCGCGGCAGCGTCCGGCCGTCGCAGATCGCGGGGACCGAATCGGGCTGGACCACCGACCGTGCCCATAGCCCCGACGCCTCCTACGTTGCCTGGCTCCTGACCGGAGATCGCTACCATCTCGACATGCTGAACGCCCAGGCCTCGTTCGTGATCGCTTCCAGTTGGAACGATCCCCGGCAGAACGCAAAAGGCATCGTCGCCAACTCGAACGAGGAACTTCGCGCGCAAGCCTGGTCGCTGCGTGCTGTCCAGGAAGCTGCCTATGCCAACCCGGACGGCTCCTACGAGAAGACGTATTTCACGCAGATCGCGGACAATAACTGGGCTTATCTCAACGCGTCGACAGCAAAGCTCACCAAGGAGCAGGGCGCGGTCCATGGCTATTTCGAAGGCACTTATCGCGAGACCGGGGCGATAGCCCCCTGGCAGCAGGATTTCTTCGCCAGCACCACCGCCCTCGCCGCCCTTCAAGGCAATGCTGATGCCCGTGCCGTCCTGAAATGGGAGGCAAACTTCCTCAGTGGGCGCTTCCTCTCTTCCGACATCAATCCCTACAACGGCTTCAACTACTCGCTGAACGTGTATGGAAGCGACGGCAAGGCGCTGACCAACTGGGCCCAGGTGGCGGCGGCCAGCCAAGCCGCCGGCACCTACAGCACCGGCCCGTCCTCCGGCTACTGGGCGGAACTTGCCGCCATGAGCAACGCCAACATCATCACCGTCTTCGCCGGCGGCGAGGATCCAACCGATCACCGCGTGGCGGCAGATGCGATGCGCGCCTATGGCTGGATCCTGGCCGCCGGCATGCCGGACCTGCGGACCGATGCGCAATACCAGGTCGTTCCGCGCATGCCCGACGGCACGCAGATCGGCGTGACGGAAATGCGCGTCGTCGCTCCCACGGCGCAGAACACCACCGTCACCTTCACGGGCGACAATGTCTTCGCCTATGACCGCGGCGTCGGCCGCACCACACTGATCGGAACGGTTGGCTCCGATGTCCTGATCGATAATTCCACCGGCGGGGGTGACCGGCTCGAGGGCCGGGCCGGCGACGACTATCTTATCGGCGGCACCGGCACCAATGTCTACGTGCCCGGTGACGGGCAGGACTACGCCCTGGTCCGCGGCGGCGCGGCGCGCTTCGAGGTAAGTGCGGCGAGCCCCGGCCGGCTCGAGATAGAAGGCTTCCGGCCCGGCACGGACATCATCGCCCTCCTCGGCCCGGTATCGCTCGCCTCAGTCCTTGCCTCTGCCCGTTCGGACGGGTTCGGCGGCACGCTGCTCACCATTTCACCGGAACGAACCATCCGGCTGAATGGCCTCGCGCCGTCCAAGATAAGCGGCACGATCTTCGACATGAGCGAAGCTGCGCCGTCCGAACCATCCGAACCAGCCAACGGCCTTCTGGGCACGGTTGGCGACGACAAGCTCGTGGGTACCGCCGGGGCCGACACGATAAAGGGCCTCGCGGGCAACGATGTGTATATCGTGAACCGTGCCGGCGATGTGGTCGTCGAGTTGGCTGGCCAGGGCACGGACACGGTGCAGAGCTCGGTGAGCTATACACTGCCTGCCGATGTCGAGAATCTTACGCTGACGGGCAGCGGCAACATCAACGCCACGGGTAACTCCCTGGCCAATATCCTCACGGGCAACGCCGGCAACAACATCCTCGATGGCGGTGCCGGCGCCGACACGATGACGGGCGGGGCCGGCAACGACACCTACCGGGTCGATCACGCCGGCGACGTCGTCGTCGAAGTGAGCGGACAGGGCACCGACACGGTGCAGAGCGCGATGAGCTATACGCTGTCGGCAAACGTCGAGAACCTGACGTTGACGGGCAGCGGTAACATCAACGCCACGGGCAACGCACTGGCCAACGTGCTCACCGGCAACGCCGGCAACAACACGCTCGATGGCGGAGCCGGTGCCGACACCATGACGGGCGGGGCCGGCAACGACACCTACCGGGTCGATCACGCCGGCGACGTCGTCGTCGAAGCGAGCGGACACGGCACTGACACGGTGTCGAGTTCGGTGAGCTATACGCTGTCGGCAAACGTCGAGAATCTCACGCTGGCCGGCAGCGCCAACATCAACGGCGTGGGCAACACCCTGGCCAACGTCCTGACCGGCAACGCAGGCAACAATGTGCTCAATGGCGGCGCCGGTATCGACACGATGACGGGCGGGAC